>NZ_JBIUBE010000004.1:0-90338 GCF_044593395.1 Streptomyces sp. NPDC052301
GGTGGGGGGTGAGTCGGGGGTGGGGGGTGCGCTGGCGGTGGTCGGCGAGCCGGCCGGCCCGGTCGTGCCGGCGGTGGTGGGTGAGTCGGGGGTCGAGGGCGTGCCGCCGGTGTGGCGGGTGCTGGTGGGGGCCGGGGCGGTGATCCGCGGGCCGTGGGCCGGGGGCGTGGCGGGCTGCGAGTCGGGGGCCGGGGGCGTGGTCGGCTGTGGGGCGGGGGTCCTGGTCGTTTCGGCGGCGGGTGGGACCGGTGGCCGCTGCGGTGACGGGGCTGTGGCCGGACGGGCCAGCAGCCGCAGCCAGGCCCCGAGCACCCCCCTCAGCTCCTCCGGAGGCACCACCGCGTCCGCCGCGCCCGCTGCCACCTGGGCCTCCGCCGTGTACGCGGTCGGATCGGCGTCGGGCGGGCGGACGCGGGAGCCGGCGAAGCCCACCTGGGCGCCCGGCAGCGCCAGGATCACGTCGGCTCCCGCGCCGAGCGTGGCCCAGCCGCCGCCGGTCGTCGGATCCCGCACCACCGCGATCTGCGGCAGCCCCGCCTCGCGGGTGAGGACCGACTGCCGTGCCACTCGCTGAAGTTGGGTCAGTGCGAGCATGCCCTCCTGCATCCGGCTGCCGCCGGTGGCGATCAACGGCACGACCGGCAACCGGTGTTCCCGGGCGTGCGCGTACGCCGCCTCCAGCCGGTCCCCGGTGCGCTCGCCCAGCGAGCCGCCCAGGAAACCGAACTCGAAGGTGATCAGCAGGGCCGGGGTGCCCTCGACGCGTGCGGTGCCGCAGACGACCGACTCCTCCTCGCCGGTGCGCTCGGCGGCACGGGCGCGCGAGGCGTCGTAGCCCTGCCAGCCGAGGGGGCCGTCCGGTGCCGGCTTCCTGGCCGGTGCGGGGAGTTCCGCGAAGCTCCCGGCGTCCGCGACCAGCGAGAGTATCCGCCGTGCGGAGAGTCGCTCACGCATCGGTCAGCGCCCGCTTCATGATCTTGCCCATGTCGTTGCGGGGCAGCGAGTCGCGGTAGCGGACGACCCGCGGGCGCTTGTGCGGGGCCAGCCGCCGGGCCACATGGCCGGCCAACTCCTCGGCCGAGGGCGGCTGTTCCGGGTCCGCCGGGACGATCCAGGCCACGATCCGCTCCCCCAGGTCCGGGTCCGGCTCCCCGGTGACCGCCGCCTCCCGCACCCCCGGATGCTCCAGCAGCGCGTTCTCGATCTCGCCCGCGCCGATCTTGTAACCGCCGCTCTTGATCAGATCGGTGGCCTTGCGCCCGACGATCCGGACATACCCGTCGGCCTCCCGCACCGCCATGTCCCCGGTGCGGAACCAGCCGTCGGCGGTGAACGCGGCGGCGGTGGCGTCGGGCCGGTTCAGGTACTCGGTGAACAGGTTCGCACCACGGACCTGGATCTCGCCGACGCTCTCCCCGTCGAGGGCGGCGATCTCCGTGCCGTCCTCCTCCACCAGCCGCAGCTCCACGCCCGGCAGCGGCACCCCGACCGTCCCGGCCCGCGCCTCCCCGTCGGCCCGCACGGCGGTGTTCATCAGCGTCTCGGTCATGCCGTACCGCTCGACGACCCTGCGTCCGGTCGCCGCGGCGATCCGCTCGTGGTCGTGCACGGGCAGCGCGGCCGAGCCCGAGACCAGCAGCCGGGCCCGCCCCAGCGCCTCGGCCAGCTCCGGGTCGTCCGGCAGGGCCTCGGCGATCCGGTGGTACATCGTCGGCACCCCGAACAGCATGGTCGCGCCGGTGTTCAGCTCGCGCGCCACGCCCTCGGTGGAGAACCGCCCCAGGTGCCGTACCGCGCCACCGCGCCGCAGCGGGCCGAGGACGCCCAGCACCAGCCCGTGCACATGGAACAGCGGCAGCCCGTGCACCAGCACGTCCCTCGACGTCCACTGCCAGGCGTCGGCGAGCGCGTCCAGGGTGGTGGCGAGGGCCCGGCGCGGCAGCACCGCGCCCTTGGGCGGGCCGGTGGTGCCGGAGGTGTAGACGACGAGCGCCGGGTCGCCGTCGGAGACCGGCGTGTCGGGAGCGGTGCCGGTGGCGGAGGCGTCGACGTCCAGCCGCTCCGACGCGCCGAACACCGGGGGCAGTTCCGTCCCCGGCGCGGTGAGGACGAGGTCCGGCGTACTGTCGGCCAGGACGTGCGCCAGCTCCTTCTCGCCCGACTTCGGGTTGAGCGGCACCGCGGCCACCCCGGCGAGCAGCACACCCGTCACGGCGACGGCGGTCTCCAGCTCCGGGGTGGCCCACACGGCGACCCGGCGGGCCCCCCGGACCCGCGCGGCGACCGCACCCGCGGCCCCCGCCAGCTCGCCGTACGACAACGACCGCTCACCGAAGCGCAGGGCGACCCTCCCTTGGACTTGGTCCGGGGAGACCCCCGTCTCGCTGTGCTCGCCCGGGCGGTCCGCCAGGGCGGGAAAGAGGGAGGACACGCGGCGCACTCCTTACTGTCGGGGCAACCCTGTCGGGGCAACTGCACCCTTCCTACACCAGCAGCCGCGCCGCAGGCCCGGGTCCTACCCCAGCAGCCGCGCCGCAGGCCGAGGCGGGCCTCCCCGGCCGGCAGGTCCTTGATCCGTGCGTCCGGCACGGCGAACGCACGGACCTCCTGGGCCGCGTCCACCGGATCCACGGCGCACACCGCCCGGATCCCGGCGAGCGGCATCCCCGGCGCCGCAGCCAGGCCACCGTCCGGGCCCGCTCCGGCCGGGTGACGGCGCCGTACCGGTAGCCGGTGTCCGGGTCGGCCCGGGCGGGCCGCGGCAGCTCCAGCTCGTCGTGGAGCCGCAGCGCCTTCGGTGACAGGCGGCCGGCCCAGGTGGACGCCCCGGTCGTCAGGAACTCGATCCGCATCGCGTGTTCCTCCTCGTCCGCCCTCGATGCCGGGGCCCCACCGAGGGTGAAGGTCGATCGCCCTGTCCCGGTTCCGGCGGCGGTTGTTAGCCTCACGGTGCTCGAACCGCCGTACGACAGGGAGTCCGCCGTGCACCGCATCGCCCTAGCCACCTACGACCCCGGAGCCGAGCCGAGCATGGACGGCGATCTCCCGGAGCTGGTGCGGGCGCTCACGGACGCCGGCGCGCGGGCGGAGGCCCGGTACTGGGACGACCCGGACGCGGACTGGGGCGGTTACGACCTGGTGGTCATCCGCTCGACCTGGGACTACAGCTGGCGTGCCGCGGAGTTCGGGGCCTGGGTGGAGCGGGTCGGGCGGGCGACCCGTATCGCCAATCCGGCCGGCGTCGTGCGCTGGAACACCGACAAGCGGTACCTGGGGGAGCTGGCGGCGGCCGGGGTGCCGACCGTGCCCACCCGCTACATCGCCCCGGGCGAGCCCGCCGACCTGCCCGACGGACACGAGTACGTGATCAAGCCGACCTCCGGCGCGGGTGCCCGGTTCGCCGCCCGCTACACGCCCGCCGAGCACGACACCGCCGTACGACAGCTCGCGCGGATGCACGCCGAGGGCTTCACCGCGATGGTGCAGCCGTATGTGCGCGGCATCGACGTCAGCGGGGAGCGGGCGCTGCAGTTCTTCGGCGGCCGGCTGCTGCACGCCAGCCGCAAGGGCGCCGTCCTCGCCCCGGGCACCCCCTACGACGCCGACAAGGTGGCCCACCCGGACCTGGAGCGCTGGCAGCCGACGGACGCGGAACTCGCCGTCGCCGAGAAGGCGCTGGCGGCCGTGCCCGGTGGTGAGGAACTGCTGTACGGGCGCGTGGACCTCGTGGACGGGGAGGACGGCGAGCCCCGTCTGATGGAGCTGGAGCTGGTCGAGCCGAATCTGTTCCTCAGGCTGCACCCCGGCTCACTGGAGCGGGTCACCGAGGCGGTCCTCACGGCGGCGGGGGAGTAGCTCAGGCGGCGACCGTCTCCCGGCAGGCCCGTACGTACGCCCGCACCAGGGGCCGCTCCTCGTCCTCGCGGCGCCAGGCCAGCACGTATCTGCTGGGCCCGATGCCCCGCACCGGACGGGTGGTGACCCCGCCCAGGCTGATCAGCGGGGTGTTGCCCGCGGCGACCAGGCAGACCCCGAGACCGCCGACCAGCGCCTCGTACGCCTCCTCCGCCCCGGCGATCTCCGCGCCGATCCGGGGCGGCCGGCCGGCCCGGGCGTCCAGGGCCAGCCAGTGGTCGCGCAGCGGACCCGCGCTCCGCGGCAGCGCGAGGAACGGCTCGTCCAGCAGCTCCGTGAAGTCGACCTCGGCACGGGCGGCGAGCGGATGCCCCTGGGGCAGGGCGAGCAGCCGGGGTTCCTCGGCGACCACCGTCCAGGCGTACCGCTGACCGTCGGGCAGCGGGAGCCAGACGAAGGCGACGTCCGTGCCGCCGTCCGCGAGGCCCGCCGTGGGATCGTCCCAGCTGCTCTGGCGCAGCCGGACCGTGACACCGGGGTGGACGGCGGTGAAGCGGGAGCGGATGGCCGGCAGCAGTCCGCCCCGGCCCGGGCTGGTGCTCATCCCCACGACGAGCGTGCTGCGCTGGGCCGCCTTGGCCGCCTCCACCGCCGCCGCGCCCGCCTCCCACGCTGACAGCACCTGCCGGGCGTGCGGCAGCAGCGCCTCGCCCGCCGCCGTCAGCGCCACCCCGTGCCGGTCGCGCCGCAGCAGTTCGGCTCCCAACTGCCGCTCCAGCGCCCGGATCTGCTTGCTCAGCGCGGGCTGCGAGACGTACAGCCGCTCGGCCGCGCGGGTGAAGTGCAGCTCCTCGGCGACCGCGACGAAGTAGCGCAGGTCGCGGGCGTGGACGTCGTTCGTCATAGCCGTTGGTTATCACCGTGGGTCTTGGACGGGCAACGGCATCCGGCGGCAGGCTGGTGCGTGTCAAGGACGCGAGACCGACGGGGAGTTGTCGTGAACAAGGTATGGCTGGTGACCGGGGCGAGCAGCGGTCTCGGGCGGGCGATCACCGAGGCGGCCGTCGCCGCCGGTGATGTGGTGATCGGCGCGGCCCGGCGGCCGGAGGCCCTGGACGACCTGGTGGCCGCCCACCCGGACCAGGTGGAGGCGCTGCGCCTGGACGTCACCGACCTGGCCGCGATCGACGCGGCCGTACGGGATGTGGTGGCCCGGCACGGGCGGATCGACGTGCTGGTCAACAATGCGGGCCGGACGCACGTCGGCGCGGTCGAGGAGACCACCGACGCCGAGCTGCGCTCGCTGTTCGACCTGCATGTCTTCGGGCCCGCGGCGCTCGTGCGGGCGGCGCTGCCGCACATGCGGGAGCGGCGCTCGGGCGCGATCGTGCAGATGAGCAGCATGGGCGGGCAGATGTCCTTCGCGGGCTTCGGCGCGTACAGCGGGACCAAGTTCGCCCTGGAGGGGATCTCGGAGGCGCTCGCGGACGAGGTGGCGGAGTTCGGCATCAAGGTGCTGATCGTGGAGCCGGGCGCCTTCCGGACCTCGATCTTCGACACCGGCCGGGCGGGCGTCAGCGCGGACAGCGGGGCGTACTCCAAGGTGGGCGAGACCCGCGGCTTCGTGTCCGGCGGCGACGGCGCCCAGCCCGGCGACCCGGCCAAGGCGGCGGCCCTGATCCTGGCCGCGCTGGCGGCCGAGCGCACCCCGCTGCGGCTGCCGCTCGGCGAGGACTCGGTGAGCGCCGTGCTGGCCCACGCCGACCAGGTCCGCGAGGACGTCACCGCGTGGGAGAAGCGGACCCGGGCGACGGGCTACGACGACTGAGCGGGCCGCTCAGTGCAGGACCGCCGTCCGCTGGAGCAGCCCCCAGGTGAACTCGGCGGCCACCTCGTGCGGTACGCCGTCCCGGTCCGGCGCGCTGAAGGCGAGCCCCCACCGGGTGGGTGCCGTGCCCTCCAGCGGACGGGCCGGGGCGAAGGCGCGGGCGGCCTCGTCCACCGTGCAGGACCAGGGGGCGAGGTCGTCCAGGGTCCGCAGCTTCGGCGCGGGGGCGCCGGGTGCGCGGACCAGCCACTCGTTCCACACCGCGCCCTCCGGCCCGACCAGCACCTCGAAGCGCAGATCGGGCCAGAGGGGCAGGGCCCAGCGCCGGGCCTCGCAGTCGACGTCGCCGAGCCGGCGCGGGGCGACGGACTCCGGCTCGCCGAGGACCGAGCGGTAGCGGGCGGCGGCGGAGCGGGACCTGGGCGAGCGCACCATCGCCTGCCAGCGCTTGTTCGCCTCCCGCATGTCCGCGATCGAGGCGCCCAGCTCCCGCCGGGCGTCCTCCACCAGATCCGGATTGTGGTCTGCCATGCGGCGCAGCAGCACCAGCTGGAAGTCGACTTGCATGGCACCCATGGTGCCCGGCGGGTTCCGCCCATTGCCCGCCCACCTGTCCATGACTAGCCTGTGTTCGTCATGCCGATCGCCTGTTGATATCTCGAACACCGGGGTGGTGAACGGGCGCCTAGACCCAAGGGAGGGGGCCGGACGTGGGACGCCTCGTGCCTGCCGTGACCCGGGCTCTCGACATTCTTGAGCTGTTCCTCGACGGGGACGGGACGCTCACCGCCCCCGACATCGTGCGCAAGCTGCAGCTGCCGCGCACCACCGTGCACGAGCTGGTCACCACGCTCGCCGCACGGTCGTACATCGTGCCCGTTCCCGGCCAGCCCGGACGGTACCGGCTCGGCGTACGCCCCTACCAGCTCGGCAGCCGCTACGCCGAGCAGCTCGACCTCGCCGCCGAGGGCCAGCAGGTGGCCCGCTCGGTCGCCGAGACCTGCGACGAGACCGTGCACGTGGCCATCCTCGAGGGCACCGACGTCATCTACATCGCCAAGGTCGACTCCACGCACGCGGTGCGCATGGTGTCGGCCGCCGGCCGCCGCCTTCCCGCCCACTGCACCTCGGTCGGCAAGATGCTGCTGGCGTCGCTGCCGGAGCAGGAGCTGGCCGCCCGGATCCCGGACGGCGCCGAGCTGACCGCGATGACCCCCAACAGCATCACGGATCCGGCCGCGCTGCGCGAGGCCCTGGCGGGGATCAGGCAGCGGGGCCTCGCGGTGGAGAACCGCGAGTCCAACCCGGACGTCTCCTGCGTGGCGGCACCGGTCCGCGACCGCACCGGGCAGGTGGTGGCCGCCCTGTCCATCTCGGTGCCGATGATCCGCTGGAGCGAGGACCGGCGGCCCGAGCTGGAGCAGCTCGCCACGAAGGGCGCGGCGGAGCTGTCGGAGCGGCTCGGTCATCGGGGGGCGGCGTGAGCGGCGGGTACGAGGTCGCCGTTCGCGCCGGGGCGGCGCTGGGCGAGGGCCCGGCCTGGGATCCCGCGACGGGCCGCCTGATCTGGCTGGACATCCTGGGCATGCGGATCCACACGTACGACCCGGCGACGGGCCGCCGTTCGGCCCGTACGACGGAGCAGCACGTCGGCGCGGCCAAGCCCCGGGCGGGCGGGGGCCTGGTGCTCAACCTCCGGGACGGCGTGGGCCTGCTCGACCCCGACGGCACCTTCCGCTGGCTGCACCACGAGCCGGTGCCGGGCCGCCGGGCGAACGACGCGGCGGTCGCGCCGGACGGCTCGCTGTGGGCGGGCACGATGCGGTACGACGAGGCGGCGGGCGGGGGCACGCTGACCCGGCTGACCGGTGCCGGGGCGGTGGAGCCGGTCCTGTCGCACGTCACCGTCAGCAACGGCACGGGCTGGAGCCCGGACGGCCGGCTCATGTATTACACGGACACCCCGACCCGCCGTGTCGACGTCTTCGATTACGACGGTGAGCGGGTGCGGGACCGGCGGCCGCTGCTGGAGATCGAGGAGGGGGCCGGTTTTCCGGACGGGCTGACGGTCGACGCGGACGGCTGTGTCTGGGTGGCTCTGTGGGACGGGGGAGCGGTCCGGCGGTACACGCCCGCCGGCGCGCTGGACCGGGTGATCAGCGTGCCGACTGCGCGGACGACGGCCTGCGCGTTCGGCGGCGCCGGGCTGAGGGACCTGTACATCACCACGGCCCGCACGGGCCTGCCCTCGCCCCACCCCTTGTCGGGCTCCGTCCTGGTGATCCCGGACGCGGGTCAGGGCCTGCCCCAGCCGGCGTTCGCGGGCTGAGGGCACCGCCTACGTGAAGCCCGCCGCCTTCCGCTCCTCCGCGGTCATGGGCGGTCCGGGCAACGCCGGCTTCAGGGGGCCCACCGCGGCGGCGAGCAGCATGCTCGGGGACAGCAGAACGCCGGCGCCCCGCTCCAGTGACGTCACGTCCGTCACCCGGCGGGCGATGCGGCCGTTGCCCGTCGCGGTGTACAGCAGGCGGCCGACGTAGGCGGACAGGAGCCGGTCCCGCAGGGTGGGGCCGTGCTCCGTCGCGCCGGGGTAGAACACGTCCTGGCCCAGGGCCAGGTCCCAGGCCGCGCGGACCGGCCGGGCCGCCGCCCGCTGGATGCGGCGTGCCAGGCCCGGCGTGCCCCAGCCATGACGCCGTATCACGTTCCGCAGCAGCACGGCGCCCTGGGCGGCGGCGGCCAGGCCGTGGCCGTAGACCGGGTTGAACACGGCGAGCGCGTCACCGAGGACGGCGAAGTTCTCGGGCCACGCCGGCATCCGCTCGTAGAAGTGCCTGCGGTTGACCGTGGACCGGGTGACCGACACGTCGGACAGCGGTTCGGCGTGCTCCAGCAGTTCGCCCATCAACGGGTGCCGCAGCTCCTCCCGCGCGAACCGCACGAAGTCGTCGTTCGCGGCGGAGGGCTCACCGCCCCGGGTGCCCGCCAGGGTGACGATCCACCGGCCGTTCTCGACGGGCAGCAGGAAGCCCGAGCGGCCCGGGCCGCCACACCGCGGATCGGGCTGCAGGTTGACCACAGGGAAGCCGTCCCTGGCCGCCTCGGGCGCGAGGTAGAGCCGGCTCGCATAGACCAGGCCCGGGTCGATCTCGCGGCACTCCGGTGCCGGCAGCCCCAGCTCCGTCAGCCACCGCGGGGTACGGGACCCGCGTCCGGTCGCGTCGACCACGAGGTCGGCCGGCAGCGTGCGTTCGGAGTCGTCGTGCACCCGGATCCGTACGCCGGTGACCGCGGCGCCGGTGCCGGTGAGACCGAGGGCCTCGGCCCGGTCGACGAGCTCGATCCGTTCGTCGGCGAGTACCTGGGCCCGGATCGTGGCGTCCAGCAGGTCCCGGCCGGCCAGGATCACGTGGTGGGACTCGGGCCAGCGCCGGAACCAGCCCTGCGCCGACAGGGCGACCACGCCCGTCGTGACCGGATGCCGGCGGGCCCCGGCGGCGCCGAGGGCGTCGACGATTCCGGGCAGCAGGTCCGCCACGGCCCGCACCCCGCCCGACCACAGCATGTGGGCGTGGCGCGCCTGCGGCAGCCCCTTGCGGGGTTCGGCGCCACGGGGCAGCACATCGCGTTCGACCACGACGACCCGGTCGGCGAACTCGGCGAGGGCGCGCGCCGCCAGCATGCCGGCATGGGAACCTCCCAGCACGACGGCGGTTCTGGCGCGGGCGGGGCGTTCACTCATGTGCGGGCACGCTCTCTGGCGGGGCGGCCGCGAGGGCACGCACCGCCGTGATGTCGTCGGGGCGGCGGAGGGCTCGGGACACGGCCTGGATCTCCTGGAGCAGGTACGTGGTGCCGGGCCCGGACGGGGAGGCGGCGCCGTCGGGCCGCGGCAGCCGCTCGCCCCCGGCCGCGTCCAGGAGCGTGACCGCGGCGGCGAGGGCCTTCGCCCGGCCGGGCTCGAACCCGAGGGTGAGGGCGGCCTCGTACGACCGCTCGCGCAGGTCCTCGTCCAGGTGCCGGGACAGCTGCAGGAGTGCGTCGCGGACGAACGTCTCGCGGCGGATCAGGCGCAGCTCCGCGGGGGCGTGCGGGGCGAAGGGCTCGCGCTCGCCCGTGACGGTCCGCATCAGCCGGTAGAGGGGCCGGAGTTCGCGGTGGCGCAGCCGGACGTGCCAGCGTTCGTGCAGGTACTGGCCGGCGTGCGGGACGATGAAGCCCACCGCGACCAGGCTGGCGGACACGCACGCGCCCGCGGGCGCCACGTCGGTGCTCAGCCAGTCCAGGTCGTGGCCGGTCCACCGGGCGACGACGGCCGTGAGCTTGGCGGCGTCGAAGAACAGGTTCGTCGCATAGCCGAGGCCCAGCAGCCTCAGCCCCCAGCGCAGCCAGGCGTCGAGACCGTCGGTGCGGATCCAGTTCCAGATCAGCCGGGCGGTGATCGAGCAGGCCACGGTGTGCGCGACGAGGTAGAGCAGGATCTCCTCGCGCATGAAGGGCGTGGTGGCGTAGTAGGTGTCCAGGTCCCGCAGCCGCTCCACGGGGGCGTCCGCGAGCGCGAACAGCACCCACAGGGTGACGACCACGCCTGCGTAGACGGAGACGACCCAGCGGGTGACGCGACGGGTCTCGGCCGAACGGTCGGAGCGGCCGTTGCGCCAGGCGACGATCAGCAGCAGCCAGCACGCGCAGAGGGCGGTGAGCAGGGAGTAGACCCAGGGCGCCGAGATGTTCGGCACCCCGGTGACCCGGTTCGTCCAGGCGATGGTGTTCGGGGACGCGAAGACGAACACCGCGCAGGCGAACAGCAGCAGGCCGCCGACCGCGCGCAGCAGCGGGTCCCGCCACAGCCTGACGATGCTGGGCAGCTTGATCACCAGGGCGGCGCTCAGGACCGCCGTGGGGATCCAGAAGGAGATGTAGAACTTGCTGAGGAGTCCCGGGGTGTTCAGTGCCAGCAGGGTCACCGCGCGGTTCCTCCGCGTCCGCGATAGCCGAGGGAGCGTTGCACCGGGTTGAGGGGCACGCCGGAGGCGGAGCCGTCCAGGTGGCGCCGGAACCGGGTGGCCAGGCGGTGCCCGAAGTTGTCGGCCTCGGCCTCGTCGGCCTCCCGGGAGCCGTTGCGGGCGGCCACCGTCAGGGCCGCGTCCCCCCAGTCGGGCGTGTCGGCGAGAGCGCGGGCCGCCGCGGCCCCGGCCAGGTGGTGGTGCCGGTGCCCGGCGTGCAGGTGCCACAACTCATGTCCCAGGATCACCAGTTGCTGCACGGCCTCGGCCCGGTCCTCCACGATGACCAGGTCGAAGTCGGCGAACTCCACCCACAGCCCGGTGACCTCGATCTCGTCGGGGAAGCGCTCGAAGCGCAGCTCCACCGGCCGTCCGCCGCGCCGCGCGCCCATCTCCTCGCACAGCGCCCGGCACAACTCCCGTACTCCGACGGGCGGCTCGGGCCGGGCCTGGACGGCGGCGGCGAGGTCGCCGGCCAGGGAGCGCATCGCCGAGCCCGGACGGGCCGGCCGCAGCCGTGCCGCCAGGCGTGCGGCCCGCCCACGCGCCCCCGCGATGCTCATCGATCCCCCTTCTGCCGCTCCGAGCGTACGCGTCCGGGCGTGTCCTCGTCACGGGATCCCGGCGAGCTTCGTCCAGGACGAAACCACCTGTGAGCTCGTGCCCGACCCATTGACGCGGAAGCGCTTCGAATCTACGGTCCCGTTCGAAGTTACGAGCGTTAGTCGATATTTCGAACGTCTCGGACGGTGGGGGCAAGGTATGGGCCAACCTGGCCTGAATCGCAGGCAAGTGCTGGAAGCCCGGCCTCGACGAGCTGGGCCGGCGTGCGGGTCGGCCCGTTCTCAAGTGACTCGGAAGGATCCCATGAGCAAGAGCACCGCCCGCTTCACCCTCGACCCCGCCTTCACCGTCGGTGAGGTCAGCCCTCGCGTCTTCGGTTCCTTCGTCGAACACCTCGGCCGCTGCGTCCACACCGGCATCTACGAACCCGGACACCCCCGCGCCGACGAGGCCGGACTGCGGACCGACGTGCTGGAGCTGGTCCGTGAGCTCGGGGTCACCACCATCCGCTACCCCGGCGGCAACTTCGTCTCCGGCTACCGGTGGGAGGACTCCGTCGGCCCGGTCGAGAACCGCCCCCGCCGGCTCGACCTGGCCTGGCACTCCACCGAGACCAACCGCTTCGGCCTCTCCGAGTACATCGCGTTCCTGAAGAAGATCGGCCCCCGGGTCGAACCGATGATGGCCGTGAACCTGGGCACCAGGGGCGTCGCCGAGGCCCTCGAACTGCAGGAGTACGCCAACCACCCCGCCGGCACCGCCCTCTCCGACCTGCGCGCCTCCCACGGCGACAAGGAGCCCTTCGGCATCAGGCTGTGGTGCCTGGGCAACGAGATGGACGGTCCCTGGCAGACCGGCCACAAGACCGCCCGGGAGTACGGCCGCGTCGCCGCCGAGACGGCCCGGGCCATGCGCCGGATCGACCCGGCCGTCGAGCTGGTCGCCTGCGGCTCCTCCAGCCAGGCCATGCCCACCTTCGCCGCGTGGGAGGCGACCGTCCTGCAGGAGACGTACGACCTCGTCGACCACATCTCCCTGCACGCCTACTACGAGCCCACCGACGGCGACGTGGACTCCTTCCTCGCCTCGGCCGTCGACATGGAGTCCTTCATCGAGAACGTGATCGCCACCGCCGACCACGTGGGCGCCAGGCTCAAGTCGAAGAAGAGGATCAACCTCTCCTTCGACGAGTGGAACGTCTGGTACCTGTCGAGGTGGGAGGAGCACGCGAAGACCATCGACCGGGCCGACTGGCCTGAGGCGCCCCGCCTGCTGGAGGACGACTACAGCGTCACCGACGCGGTCGTCCTCGGCTCGCTGCTCATCGCCCTGCTCCGGCACGCCGACCGCGTCACCGTCGCCTGCCTCGCCCAGCTGGTCAACGTGATCGCCCCGATCATGACCGAGCCGGGCGGTGCCGCCTGGCGGCAGACGACGTTCTTCCCGTTCGCGCAGGCCTCGAAGCACGGCCGCGGGGAGGTCCTCGACGTACGGGTGGACTCGCCGAGGTACGGGACGAAGAAGTACGGCGAGACGGACCTGCTGCACGCCACCGCCGTCCGCGCGGCCGACGGCACGGTCACGGTCTTCGCCGTCAACCGCGGCCGCACCCGGCCCCTGCCGCTCGAAGTCACCCTGAACGGGCTCGACCTGACGGCCGTCGCCGAGCACAGCGCCCTCGCGGACGCCGACCCCGACGCCCGCAACACCCTCGAGGACCCCGAGCGGGTCACCCCGCACCCGGTCGAGGGCACCGCCCTTGCGGACGGCACCCTCACCGCCGTACTGCAGCCCCTGTCCTGGAACATGATCAGACTGGTGTGACCGGCACTCCGCCGCTCGCCCTGCCGAGCAGCGTCAGGCTCACCGCCCCGGGGCCCGACAGCGTGGTGAACTCCGAGAGGACCGCCAGCGCGAGGGTGTTGGTGCCCCGGGTGCGCAGGACGCCGTTCGGCAGGACGAAGGTGTGCTGCGGCCCGACGTCGTTGATGTACTGACCCATGTTCCAGCCGTTGAGGAAGATCTGCGCGCGGTAGGCCCGGTACGGGTCGTCCTGGAGGGTCAGGCCGACCGACGCGTCGACGTCGGCCGGCACCGACAGCCGGAACGTCGTCCGGTACCAGGTCACGCCCTGGTACCGCGCGGCCCGCGGGAAGCTCACCGCCTCCCAGTCCCGGTCGCGGAAGCCGGGCAGGTGCCAGCCCTCCCGCTCGCCGTACAGGCCGCCGCTGTTCATCGGCCCGCGCACGGGGTCGGCCGCCGCCTCGCCCTGGATGCGCCAACTCACCTCGGGGTCGGCCCCCTTGAAGGCGGCGGCGGTCAGCCCGCGGGCCGCCTTGTGCGTGTCCAGGCCCTTGCCGTCCTGGTCGTGCTGCATGCGCCGCACCAGCACGGACAGCACATGCCGGCCGGACGAGCGCAGTGCCTCCCGCACCGGGAAGGCGGCCGTGGCCGTCCAGGTGCCCTGCCGGACCGTCGTGTCCTTGTCCGGCACCGGCATCCGGTGCGTGCCCAGCGGCTCCCCGTCCAGCCACGCCATCAACAGGCCCTGGGTGCCGGTGCTGTAGGCGAGCGAGACCTCCTCCAGGCCGGTGGAGTCGGTGAAGGAGCCCCGGTACCAGACGTCCCCGTAGTGGAAGCCGTAGTCGTCGGCGAACAGGACCGGCCCGCCGTCGGGGACGGGCGTCGTGCTGAACGACGTCCTGCTGTCCGCGGCCTTCCAGCCCGAGTCGTCGAAGCCGGGCCCGGCCTCCGGGTTCTCCGTCCGCATCCGCCAGCCGCCCAGCGCGGGCAGCCTCACCTCGGGCACGGCGGGCAGCAGCCCGGTGGTCATCAGGCTGCCGGACATGGTCACCCGGGTCGGCAGCGCCCGGCCGTTCCACACCAGAGTCCCGATCCCGCGCGGCCCCCACACCTCGATGCTGGTCCCCCCGGTGACGTCACCGGTCAGATGGACCTCCGAGCCCCGGACCTCGGCGTGCCGCAGCAGCGCCGGGCCGTACACCAGCAGGGTCCCGGACGGGGTGTCGTAGGGGAACAGCCGTACGGCGGTGGCGTCGTCGGCGAAGAGCAGCAGCAGCGGGGTCTCGGTCTCGCCCTTCTGCACCAGTATCCGGGTCAGCCCGCCCTGGCCGAGCGGCACGTTCACATGGAGTTCGTCGTTGTCGTAGACCCACGCGGCCTCCGGGTCCAGGCGCATCACGAACGGCTCGACCGGGCACTTCAGCACCAGCTCGGCCATCTGGCCCTTCCGGCCGGTGAACAGCGCGATGTCCTGCCGTCCCGCCGTGAGGCACAGCAGGGGCTCGGCGGTGGCGTACTTCAGCGTCCGCTCGCCCAGCTTCAGGCCGGTGGTCAGCAGGGTGGCGTCCTTGCCGGGCACGGTGACCCGCAGGCTGCCGGCGTCGGTGGGCAGGTCGGTGGTGACCGCGTCCGTCCCGTCGTTGCGGGCGACGTACACATGGGCGCCGGTGTCCGGGTTGGTCAGGTGGTAGACCTTCAGCCCCTCGGCCTTCACCTCCGCCGCCCGGTCGAGCTTGGCGAAGTCGGGCACGCGCTGCAGCAGATGCCCGAGCTGGTGCATCGGCGCGATCTTCGCGGTGACGTTGCGGGCCTCGTCGATCGCGGCCCCGTAGTCGTAGGACGTGTAGACGACGGGCGCGGGCAGCCAGCCCCACGAGGTCCCGCCGAAGGTCATGTACACGTTGTGCAGGGTGAGCCCGTTGGCGAGGTTGGTCAGGTAGAAGCGGCGCTCGTAGGCCGCGTCCCGGGTGCGCCGCGACTCGGCGTACCCCTTGCCGTCGAACCAGGCCCCGCCCCACGGGTCGAACCAGCCGCCGCCGAACTCGGGCACGAACCCGGGCGTGGACGGCGAGGCGCTGGCCCCGCCCTTCGCCCCGCCGGGCCCGAAGGTCCCCCAGTCCGGCGGGGTCTGCGACGGCGACGGATACCCGTCGAACCCGTACAGCCAGCCGCCCTTCTCCCCGCCGGTGCCGAACGAGCCGGGCACCCAGTAGCCGTTGCGTCCCTTGTCGTTGTGGAACAGCGGGACGTCGATCCCGTCGGCCCGGACCTTCTGGTACAGATGGGACATGTATGCCCGGCCGGTCGCGTCGCCGGGGTGGGCGTCGTACTCGTTCTCGATCTGGTACAGCAGGATCGTGCCGTCGCCCTGCGTGTACAGGTGCTTGCGGGCGATCCGGTTCACCTGGGTGAGCCACTCGTCGACGTGGCGCAGGTACGTCGGGTCGTCGGTCCGGGCCGTGCCCTTCGTCGCCGTCAGCCACCCGGGGAAACCGCCCGCGTCGACCTCGGCGTTGATGTACGGACCGGGTCGCAGGACGACGTACAGGCCCGTCTCGGCGGCCGTGCGCAGGAACAGGTCGAGGTCCCGGACGCCGGTGAAGTCGTAACGGCCGGGCGCGGGGGAGTGGTAGTTCCAGGCCACGTAGACGCTGACGGCGTTGTACCCGTGGGCCCGCATCTTCTGCAGCACGTCCCGCCACAGGGACGGGCTCGGCAGCCGGAACGGGTGCATCTCGCCGGACCACACCACCAGCCGCCGCCCGTCCACGAGCAGCGAGTAGCGGTCGTACCCGATCGTGTGGCGCGCACCGTCGGCGCTCGGAGGGGCGGGCGCGGGCCCGGTCGGCACGCTGCGCGCCGCGAACGCCGAGGAGGCCCCGGAGCCGCCGCTGCCGCCCAGGGCGAGCCCGAGCGCGGCCGAGCCGGCCAGGGCACTGAAGGTACGTCTGCTGAGCGCCAAGGTGGATCCTCCCGGCGATCTTACGGGGCGCGGGTGCAGGCCATTCTCCATGGCGCGACGGCCCACAATGGACCCATGAGGATCTCGGCGCGGGCGGATTACGCGGTACGGGCGGTACTGGAGCTGGCCGTACGGCAGGGTAACGGTCCGGTGAAGGCGGAGGAAATCGCCGCCGTACAGGACATCCCGCACAAGTTCCTGGAGGGCATTCTGGGCGACCTGCGCCGGGGCGGGATCGTGGACAGCAGGCGCGGCGGGGGCGGCGGCTACCGGCTGGCGCGGGAGGCGGCGGCGGTCACGGTGGCGGACGTCATCCGGGCGGTCGACGGCCCGATCGTCTCGGTCCGCGGCGAACGCCCCACGGGCCTCGCCTACACGGGCACCGCCCAGCCCCTGCTGCCGCTGTGGATCGCCCTCAGGGCGAACGTCCGCCGGATCCTGGAGGGCGTCACGATCGCTGACCTCGCGGCGGACGCGCTGCCCGAGCCGGTGCGGGCGCTGGCGGCGGAACCGGCGGCCTGGGAGAACCCGTGAGGGAGTGAATAACCGGAAGTGAATGGCCTGAGTTCGCTCTGCCGGGTGCTCGTGGGGCTCCCTACGCTACCCACGCCTCCCTTCCTCCTTCACGGTTGACGCACAGTTTCTCCAAAGGTGATCGGGCGGAGCGGAGGCGTGACCCCCCACTCGACAACCGGGAGAAACCATGGCTGGTGGACTACTCCTGAGCGGCGCCGTAGCCGCTCTCCTGACCACCGCGCTACCCGCGCAGGGCTCGTCCCCCGTGTTCGACAACCCGCCGCCGGACAAGATCGTCATCGACGTGGCGACGGTGAACGGCTCGGGCTGCCCCGCGGGCACGGCCGCGGTCGCCGTCTCGCCGGACAACACCGCGTTCACGGTGACGTACAGCAACTACCTCGCCCAGGCCGGCGGCAACTCCGACCCCACGGCGTTCCGCAAGAACTGCCAGCTGAACCTGGTGGTGCACGTCCCCCAGGGCTTCACCTACGCGGTCGCCAGCGTCGACTACCGGGGCTTCCTCTCGCTCCAGCCCGGTGCGACCGCCACCCAGAAGGCCTCGTACTACTTCCAGGGCTCCTCGCAGACCGTGCCCAGGACCCACCCCTTCAGCGGCGCCTACAACGACGACTGGCAGGCCACCGACAGCACGGACTGGGCCCAGCTGGTGTGGGCGCCCTGCGGGGTCCTGCGCAACTTCAACATCAACACGGAGCTGCGGGTGAGCGCGGGCAGCGCGTCCGCCGACAAGGTCAGCTTCATGACGATGGACTCGACGGACGGCGACATCAGCACGGTCTACCACCTGGCGTGGAAGGAGTGCCCGAGTAGGTAGCGGGCGGGTGCGGTGCGTCGGCGCACCGCACCCGTCGCCGTCCCCGCCGGTCAGGCGCCCGCCGCGTTGGGCCAGCTCTGCGCGTTGGGCCACCCGGTGGCGGGCGCGGGGGACAGGCCCGTCGCGGGGGCCGGGGTGGCGGCCGGCGCCGTCATCCCGCGCACCTGGGCCGCCGTGAGCCCGCCGCGGGCCGGGACCCCGGGCGGAGTGGGCGCCACAGCGGCCGCGGGCACAGGTGCCGGTACCGGTGCGGGTGAAGGCACCGGCATGGGCGCCGGTGCGGGCATCGGGCCGGGCGCGGGCACCTGCGGGGGCATGGGCATGGGCATGGGCATGGGCGTGGGCGGCGGGGCGGGCGCGGGCATCACGGGCGCGGGCTCGGGTGCCGGCTGCGCCGCCGGTGCCGGGAGCGGGGCCGGCTGCGGTACCGGTGCCACCGGCTGCCGGTCCGGCACCGGCTGGGGCGCAGGGGGAATCGGCAGCCCCGCCCCGTTGGTCTCGCTGACCAGCCGGTCCACCGCCGCCGTACCCGAGCTGTAGCTGGTCCCGGTGCCCAGCCCGGGTACGGCGGCTCCCCTCCTGGACTCGTAGAGCACCTGCTCCAGGCCGGACACCAGGCGACGCACGTCGACCTGGGGGCGCACCACGAGTCTCAGGAAGCGGCTGGAGGAGCCGATCTTGTTGCCGCACTCACGGACCAGGATCCGGTGCTCGGTGAGCATCCGGTCCCGGACCACGGTGCCCTCGGCTCCCACCGGAAGGCGTACGAAGAGGAAGTTGCCCTGGGAGGGGTAGACCGTCAGGCCGGGCAGCGCGGAGAGGTGGCTGGCCATCTCCAGGCGGTCCCGGCGGACCTGCAGCAGGCTCTGCGCGTACTCCTGGCCGTGGTCGCGCAGCATGAACACCACGTGCTCGGCGAAGGAGTTGAGGTTCCACTTGGGCAGCATCGAGCGGACCTTGCCCGCGAGCGCGGGGTTGGCGACCAGGTAGCCGAAGCGGATCCCGTGCAGACCGAAGTTCTTGCCGAGGCTGCGCAGCACGATCACGTTGGGGCGGAGCATCGCCTCCTGCACGACGCTCGGCTCGGCCTCCGCGTCGGCGAACTCCAGGAAGGACTCGTCCACCACCACCAGGTCCAGGTCCGCCATCGCGTCCAGGAACTGCACCACCTGCTGCCGGCGCAGATAGCCGCCGTCCGGGTTGTTCGGGTTGCAGAGCACGGCCACCCGGGTGCCCCGGGCGCGGATGAACTCGGCGTACCGGGCGAGGTCCAGGCCGAAGTCGTTCGCCTCCTGGAGGGGGAACATGTCGACCCGCTTGCCGGTCTCCATCGGCTGGTCGGTCCAGCGGCCGAAGGTGGGGACGGGGACGGCGAGGGACTCACGGACCAGCAGGTGGTCGATCCAGGTGATCAGTTCCGTCGAGCCGTTGCCCATGGCCACGCACTGCGGCGGCAGCTGGAGCAGCCCGCACAGCTCGCCGGTGATGGTGTCGGCGCTGCTGGGGTAGTACGTGACGATCTCGCGCAGCCGGACCGACATCTCCTCGAACATCGCCGGTGTGGGGAAGTACGGGTTGCAGGGGATGCAGAAGTCCACCGGGCCGGTCCCGTCGCCGCCCTCCCGCGTCAGCGCCGCCATCGAGGGGCTGTGCGCGGCGGTGCCGCGGAACAACGACGTGACGTTGCCGGTCAAGGGAGACCTCCGTTCAGGGTGGCCCGTGCGGGGGAGCACGGGCCGCCCATGGATACGGAGGAGGCACCAGTGGCGTTCAACTCACCTGCGGTGTGAGCCGGTTCACGCCTCGAAGGTGTGGATCGTCGTCGTCCGGTACGTCCGGCCCGGCCGCAGCACGGTCGAGGGGAACGACGACTCGTTCGGCGAGTCGGGGAAGTGCTGGGTCTCCAGCGCCAGACCGTCGCCCTGCCGGTAGGTGCGGCCGGAGGGGCCGACCAGGGTGCCGTCGAGGAAGTTGCCCGAGTAGAACTGCACACCGGGCTGGTCGGTGAAGATCTTCAGGGTGCGGCCGGACCCCGGGTCGCGCAGCGTCACCACGTGCTCCGGCCGTGCGGTCACGCCCTTGTCGAGGACGAAGTTGTGGTCGTACCCCTTGGCGGTGACCAGCTGCGGGTGACCGGTGCGGATGTCCCGGCCGATCGGCTTGGTGCGGGTGAAGTCGAACGGGGTGCCCGCGACCTTCGCCTGCTCGCCGGTCGGGATCAGGCCCGGATCGGTGGGGGTGTACCGGCTCGCGGCCAGCCAGAGTTCGTGGTCGTAGATGCTGCCGCTGCCCTCGCCCGCGAGGTTGTAGTACGTGTGGTTGGTGAGGTTGACGACCGTCGGCCTGTCGGTGGTGGCCTCGTAGTCGATCCGCCAGTCGCCGTGCCGGTTCAGGGTGAAGGTGACCTTCGTCCTCAGCGTGCCCGGGTAGCCCATCTCGCCGTCGACGCTGGTGTAGTACAGGTGCAGCCCGACGTCGGAGCCGGAGGTGAACGGCTCGACGTCCCACACCTTGGTGTTGAAGCCCTTGGCGCCGCCGTGCAGGCTGTTCACCCCGTCGTTGACGGACAGCTGGTACGTGGTGCCGTCCAGGGTGAACCGCCCCTTGGCGATGCGGTTGCCGTAGCGGCCGATGGTCGCACCGAAGTACGTGGTCCCGGCCACGTAGGCGGCGAGGTCGTCGTAGCCGAGCGAGACGTTCGCGTACCGGCCGTGCCGGTCGGGGATCTCCAGTGACTGGACGATGCCGCCGTAGGAGAGGACCTTCAGGCGGGTGCCGCCGTTCTCCAGCGACCAGCGGTGGACCTTGGTGCCGTCGGCGAGCGTGCCGAACAGCTCCTTGACCGGCTTCCTGCCTCCGGTCGCCTGTGCCGTTCCGGTGCCCAGGGCGGTGGCGGCGAGGCCCGCCGCGGCGGCGCCGGCGATGACCGTGCGTCTGTTCAGTTCCATGGGTGCGGCTCCCTTTGTGTGCGTCTGTCGAACCGGATGGGGCGCTTCACGAACCGGACTTGCGCTTGTTCCACACGTCGAACCCGACCGCCACCAGCAGGGCGAGGCCCTTGATGACCTGCTGCCAGTCGGTGCCGACGCTGAGGAGGTTCATACCGTTGTTCAGCACGCCGAGGACGAGACCGCCGATGATGGCGCCGAGGACGGTGCCGACACCGCCGCTCATGGAGGCGCCGCCGATGAACGACGAGGCGATGGCCTCGAGTTCGAAGTTGACGCCCGCCTTCGGCGAGGCCGCGTTCAGCCGGGCGGCGACCACCAGACCGGCCAGGGCCGCGAGCACGCCCATGTTCAGGAAGACGTAGAAGGTGACCTTCTTGTCCTTCACACCGGACAGCTTGGCCGCCGGCAGGTTGCCGCCGATGGCGTAGATGTGCCGGCCGAAGACCGCGTTGCGCATGACGTAGCCGTAGCCGACGACCAGCGCGCCGAGGATGATCAGGATGATCGGGGCGCCCTTGTAGCTGGCGAGGAGCAGGGTGAGCACGAGGATCGCCGCGACCAGGGCCGTCAGCTTGAGCAGGAACAGCCGGGTGGGCAGCACGTCGAGCGAGAACTCCTGCTGGCGGCGCCGGTCGCGGAACTCCTGCCGGACCACGGCCGCGATCAGGACGAGCCCGAGCAGCAGGGTGAGGTTGTGGTAGTTGGTGTTCGGGCCGACCTCCGGCAGGAAGCCGTTGCCGATCTTCTGCAGCCCGTCGGGGAAGGGGCCGAGGGTCTGGCCCTTCAGCAGGATCTCCGTCAGACCGCGGAAGAGCAGCATCCCGGCGAGGGTGACGATGAAGGACGGTATGCCGAGATAGGCGATCAGGAAGCCCTGGATCGAGCCGGCCGCCGCGCCCACCAGGAGGCACAGCACGAGGGCGACCGGCCAGGAGACGCCGTGCTGCACGGTCAGCACGGCCGCGAAGGCGCCGACGAACGCCGTCAGCGAGCCGACCGACAGGTCGATGTGCCCGGCGATGATGATCAGCATCATGCCGATCGCGAGGATCAGGATGTAGCTGTTCTGCAGCACAAGGTTGGAGACGTTGCGCGGCAGCAGCAGGTCCCCGTTCGTCCAGATCGCGAACAGGACCACGATCAGGCCGAGCGCGATCAGCATGCCGTACTGGCGCATGTTGCGGCGCAGGCCGTCCAGCATCAGCCGGAGCAGGCCCCCGCCGTCGGCCGATGCGCTCTTGCCCGGCGGCGCCGGGGCCGGGGTCTTGGCGGTCACGTCCGTGCTCATCGCGTTACCTCTTCGTCCGTCTTGTCTTTCGTCATACGGCGCATCAGCACTTCCTGCGTGGCCTCGGCCCGGGGCACCTCACCGGTCAGCCGCCCGGCGGCCATCGTGTAGATGCGGTCGCACATGCCGAGCAGCTCGGGCAGCTCCGAGGAGATGAAGACGACCGCCTTGCCCTGGGCGGCGAGCTGGTCGATGACCGTGTAGATCTCGTACTTGGCGCCCACGTCGATGCCGCGGGTCGGCTCGTCCAGGATCAGCACATCGGGACCGGCGAAGATCCATTTGCTGAGGACGACCTTCTGCTGGTTGCCGCCGGACAACTTGCCCACCGGCTCGAACACGGTCGGCGCCTTGATGTTCATGGACGTGCGGAAGCCCTCGGCGACCTGCCGCTCCTGGTGCTCGTCCACCACGCCCCGCTTGGCCACCTTGCCCAACGCGGTCAGGGAGACGTTGCGGTTGATGGTGTCGATGAGGTTGAGGCCGTAGTGCTTGCGGTCCTCGGTGACGTACGCGATGCCGTGCCGGACCGCCTCGGCGACGGTCTTCGTCCGGATCTCCGTGCCGTCCTTGAGGACCGTGCCGCCCGCGTACCGGCCGTAGGTCCGCCCGAAGACGCTCATCGCGAGTTCGGTGCGGCCGGCGCCCATCAGGCCGGCGATCCCGACGATCTCGCCGCGCCGGACGCTGATCGACACGTCGTCGACGACCTTGCGCTGCTGGTCGATCGGGTGGTGCACGGTCCAGTTGCGGATCTCCAGCGCCGGTGCCGCGCCCTCCTCCGGCTGGTGCGGGGTGCGCTCGGGGAAGCGGTGGTCGAGGTCGCGGCCGACCATGCCGGCGATGATCCGCTCCTCGGTGGTCTCCGGCGCCCGCACGTCGAGGGTCTCGATGGACCGCCCGTCCCGGATGATCGTCACCGAGTCGGCGACCTTGCGGATCTCATTGAGCTTGTGGGAGATGATGATCGAGGCGATGCCCTGGTTCTTCAGCTCCAGGATGAGGTCGAGGAGTTTGCCGCTGTCCTCGTCGTTCAGGGCCGCCGTCGGCTCGTCGAGGATGAGCAGCTTCACCTCCTTCGACAGCGCCTTGGCGATCTCCACCAGCTGCTGCTTGCCCACGCCGATGTCGGCGACGCGGGTCTCCGGGTGCTCGTGCAGCCCGACCCGGCGCAGCAGTTCGGTGGCGTGGCGCAGGGTCTCGCGCCAGTCGATGAGGCCGCCCTGGGCGTGCTCGTTGCCGAGGAAGAGGTTCTCCGCGATGGACAGGTGCGGCACCAGCGCCAGCTCCTGGTGGATGATGACGATGCCGCGCTGCTCGCTCGCCCGGATGTCCCGGAACTGGCAGACGTCCCCCTCGAAGAGGATGTCGCCCTCGTAACTGCCGTACGGGTGGACGCCGGAGAGCACCTTCATCAGGGTGGACTTGCCGGCGCCGTTCTCCCCGCAGATGGCGTGGACCTCGCCCTGCCGGACGGTCAGGGTGACGTCCGACAGCGCCTTGACACCGGGAAAGGTCTTGACGATCGAGCGCATTTCCAGGACGGGTCCCGCCATGGTCGTGCCTTCCAATCCGTGGGAAACAGGGGGCGGGGGGCTTACTTCAGCTCGGACTCGGTGTAGTAACCGCCGTCGACCAGGACCTTCTGGTAATTGGACTTGTCGACGCTGACCGGCTGCAGCAGGTACGCGGGCACCACCTTGGAGCCGTTGTCGTACGTCTTGGTGTCGTTGACCTGCGGCTGCTTTCCCTTCAGGGCGTCGTCGACCATGGTCGAGGCGACCTTGGCGAGCTGCCGGGTGTCCTTGTAGACGGTCTGCGTCTGCTGACCGGCGATGATCGACTTCACCG
The DNA here is from genome assembly GCF_044593395.1 of Streptomyces sp. NPDC052301. Taxonomy (NCBI): domain Bacteria; kingdom Bacillati; phylum Actinomycetota; class Actinomycetes; order Kitasatosporales; family Streptomycetaceae; genus Streptomyces; species Streptomyces sp. NPDC052301. Next base: position 23,463 of record NZ_JBIUBE010000004.1, read on the forward strand.
AGGCCAGCTCGGCGTCCTGGCCGGTGATGACCGGCAGCGGCTTGCTGCCCGAGCCGTAGCCGTCGGACTTCAGCGCGGCGAGGACGCCGATCGAGATGCCGTCGTACGGCGAGAGCACCGCGTCGACGCTCGCGGACTTGTAGGAGGAGGTGAGGATGTCCTCCATGCGCTTCTGCGCGGTCGCCCCGTCCCAGCGCAGGGTGACGGCCTGGGTCATCGCCGTCTGGCCGGACCTGACCACCAGCTGCTTCTTGTCGATGTACGGCTGGAGCACGCTCATCGCGCCGCTGAAGAAGTACTTGGTGTTGTTGTCGTCGTTCGAGCCGGCGAACAGCTCGATGTTGAACGGGCCCTTCTTGCCGCTGTCCAGGCCCAGCTTGTGCACGATGTACGTGCCCTGGAGGACACCGACCTTCTCGTTGTCGAAGGACGCGTAGTAGTCGACGTTCTTGGTGCCGAGGATCAGCCGGTCGTAGGCGATGACCGGGATGTTCGCGTCCTTGGCCTCCTGGAGCACGCTGTTCAGGGACTTGTTGTCGATGGCCGCGATGATCAGGCCCTTGACGCCCTGCGTGATGAGGTTCTCGATCTGCGAGACCTGGGTGGCCGGGTCGTCCTCGCCGTAGACCAGCTTGGTCTTGTAGCCCTGGGCCTGGAGGTCCTTGACGACGTTGTCGCCGTCGTTGATCCAGCGCTCGGAGGACTTGGTCGGCATGGCGATGCCGATGGTGGCGCCCTTGACGTCGCTCGTCTTCTCCTTGCTGCCGCCCTCGCCGCTCTGGCCGCAGGCGGTCAGGGTGAGGGCGAGCGAGGCGGCTCCGGCTATGGCGGCGAGTGCGGCTCTGCGGTTGCGCATGGTGATCCGTCCTTGGTCGTCTCGTCGTTGAGAGGTCACGCGGTGGTGGGGAAGCGGTGGAGGGTTCCGGGCAGCCGCGAGCCGAGCGGCGCCATGCCGCCGTCCGCGCCGTGCCGGGCGAGCAGGTCCAGGGCGAGCCGGCCGCGCCGCACCCGCTCCCGGGCGGTGTCCAGGGTCACGTCCCGCAGATGGGTGCCCCACGGGTAGATGCCGGGCGCCTTGGACAGACCGAACTTCAGGTAGAGCGGGGCGCCGCGCCGGATCAGCTCGGCGACCTCGTACATCCGGACGTAGCCGCCGAGGTCGTCGGGCGCCTCGATGTACATGTCCATCGGGGCGCCGGACGCCCGGCGGATCTCGGTGAGGTGATCCAGCGTCAGATCGCTGGGCACGTTGATCGAGTCGGCGCCGAGCCGCTCGTAGACGGCGTACGAGGCCGGGTTGACCGGGCCGATGAGCGCGGACACCTTCAGGGTCGTGTCGGCCGGGATGATCCCCGCCTCGCGCGCCCGGTGCAGGGTCCACAGCACGCCCTCGTCGGCGACCAGCAGGCACTTCACGCCCAGCCCGGTCGCCCGGACGGCGTCCTCGACGCAGCCGGCGACGGCGTCGTGGCCCCGGGCGCGCAGTCCGGCCCCCCGCGAGTCGGAGCGCACCGAGCCGCCGGTGTCCCAGGTGCCGCGCGGGCCGGTGAACAGGCAGAGTTCGATGTCGCGTGCCGCGGTGGCCTCGACCATCTCGGTGATCTCGGCGTCGGTGAGCATCCACACGCCGCTGCCCTGGCTGATCCGGTGGATCGGCACGTCGAGCCGGGAGGACTCCTTCAGGACGACCGCCAGCGCTTCGGGACCCTCGCACGAGGGGATCTCGGTGCGCCAGCGGCCACCGCCCGGGAAGGAGTGGGCGGAGGTGTCGGCGGGGTCGAGGGCGGGCGCACCCAGACCGAGTGCGGCGAGCACCTGCTCGCCGGGCCTGCGGGCTGCCGGGGCGGAAGCGTCGATCACAAGCTGTCCTTCGTGTTCGATATTTCGGACAAGGTTCGCGTCTCAGGGCGCGAGAAAGGCCTGGTGGTACGCCGGTCGGGGCGCCGTCAGGTCGCGCTCCGACCGGCGTACGGCTCAGGGACGGAGCAGCACCTTGCCCACCTTCGGATCGCCGGCCCCGACCAGCTCGATGGCCTGGGAGAACTCGGTCAGCGGCAGCTCGTGCGTGACCAGCGGCAGCGGGTCCAGCAGCCCGGCGCCGAAGACCCGCACGGCGTGCGCCCAGGCGTCCGGCGGCGCCCCGAAGACCGTGTGCACCTCCAGTTGCCGTACGACCAGATCGGTCGGGTCGAGCCCGTCCGCTCCCGGCGCCGGGATCCCGGTGAGGACCAGCCGTCCGCCGCGCCGCAGCAGCGAGGCGGCGGTGCGCGCGGCGGACGCGGACCCGGCGGTCTCGATGACGACGTCGAAGTCTTCGGGGAGGTGTCGGTCCTTGAGCCGGAAGTCGGTGGCCCCGAACCGTCGCGACAGCGCCTCCCGTTCGTCCCGGGTACCGACCACCAGCAGCTCGGCCGGCGAGATCGCCTTCAGGAACTGCACGGCGAACATCCCGAGGGTGCCCGTGCCGACCACGGCGACCCGCTCGCCCGGCCGGGCGCCCGCCTTCAGCGCGGCGGCCGCGACACAGGCGGCCGGCTCCAGCAGGGCGGCGGCGGTGAGGTCGGCGTCGTCCGGCAGGGGGTGCAGCAGACGGGCCGGCAGGGTGAGGGTGGCGGCCATGGCTCCCGGCCGGGTGAAGCCGGTCTCCTCGTAGCCGTCCGTGCACAGCGTGGTCTCGCCCGCGTGGCAGCGGTCGCAGACCTGGCAGTTGCGGAAGCCCTCGCCGACGACCTTCCGGCCGACCAGTGACTTCGGCACCCCGGCGCCCACCGCCCGCACGGTCCCGGACCACTCGTGCCCGGGCGTGAGCGGGTAACGGACGTACCCCTCGGGCCGGTTGCCCTGGTACACCTCGCGGTCGCTGCCGCAGATGCCGACCGCGTGCACGGCGACCAGCGCCTCACCGGGCCCGGGCTCCCGGGGTGTGTGCTCCTCGACCCGGTGCTCCCCGGGCGCCTGCACGACGACCTGGGATGCGGCCGGGCTCACTGCGTGCCCTTCGGCTTGCGCTGCTCCCAGCCCTCGGCCCACAGGTCGAACCGGGCCTGCTGCTGCGGGAACTCGGCGGCGGCGTCGACGTCCAGCTCGACACCGAGCCCCGGCGCGTCGGAGAGGTGGAAGTATCCGTCGACGACCTCGGGTGCCCCCTTGACCACCTTCTTGATCTCCGCGTCCGCGAAGTCGTTGAAGTGCTCGAGGATCTTGAAGTTCGGGGAGGTGAAGCCGACCTGGAGCGATGCGGCCGTCAGCACCGAGCCGCCCACGTTGTGCGGCGCGACCAGCATGTAGTGCGTCTCGGCGGTCGCCGCCAGCTTGCGGGTCTCCCAGATGCCGCCGATGTGGCCGACGTCGGGCTGGATGACGTCCACGGCCTGGCTGTCGAAGAGCTCGCGGAACTCGATGCGGTCGTGGATGCGCTCACCGGTGGCGACCGGGACGTCCACCTTGGCGGCGACCTTCTCCAGCGCCTTCAGGTTCTCCGGCGGGACCGGCTCCTCCAGCCAGGCCGGCTTGAAGGGCGCCATCTCCTTGGCCAGCCGCACGGCGGTGGCGGGGGAGAAGCGGCCGTGCATCTCCAGCATCAGCTCGGCCTCCGGGCCGATCGCGTCGCGCACGGCCTCGATGAGCGAGACGGCGTACAGGGACTCCTGGTGGTCCAGCTCGAAGTGCCCGGTGCCGAACGGGTCGATCTTCAGCGCCCGGTAGCCGCGCTCCATCACCCCCTGGGCGGCCTTGTGGTACGCCTCGGGCGTTCGCTCGGTCGTGTACCACCCGTTGGCGTACGCCTTGACCCTGTCGGTGACCCTGCCGCCGAGCAGCTGCCAGACCGGCACCCCCAGCGCCTTGCCCTTGATGTCCCAGCACGCCATCTCGACGACCGCGATGCCGGACATCACGATCTCACCCGCCCGGCCGTAGTCGCCGTACTTCATGCGGCGGACCAGATCCTCGACGGCGAACGGGTCCGAGCCGAGAATGTGGTTGGCCTCGGCCTCCCGCAGATAGCCGATCAGCGCGTCGGTGTGACCGAGCATCCGGGTCTCGCCGACTCCCGTGACCCCCTCGTCGGTGTGCACCTGGACGTAGGTCAGGTTGCGCCACGGCGTCCCGACCACGTGTGTGCTGATTCCGGTGATGCGCACGGCAGTTGCCCCTCAGCTGTTCGAGATTTCGTCACACGTTCGAAATGCTGGCGTGACAGTAAGGAGGGGGCGGCGGGGGTGTCAATGGGGCGAACGGGTAACGGTTTCGGCAAGGATTTCGAGAATTCTTTCGCTGCTCCACGAAACCTTCACAGTGGTGCCTAGGAACGTGACCGACGCGGACTCTAGTCTTCCGGCGTCATGGACTTCTGCCACCCGTGCCAACGGCACCTCAACGGCGCCCTGGCCTGCCCCGGGTGCGGAACACCGGCGCGCGCGACCGCGCAAGCGCAGGCGCCGACCGCGCCTGCCTACGCGGGTGCGGCAGGGTACGACGGGCAGGTCCCCCACCAGACGTACACGGCACACCAGGGCTACGCCGAGCCCCAGGTCTATGCCGAGCCTCGGGGTTACGACGGGCAGCAGGGCTACGACGCGCCCCAGGACTACGTTGTCACCCCCGCCTACGAACCGGAGGGGCCGGACGAGACGGAGGAACCGGAGTCCGCGCTCCACGCGGAGTCCGGACCCGATCCGGAGACGGATACGGACTCCGACCCCGCTCCCGGTGGCCGGGCCGCCCGGCGCCGGACGCGGGGTGCCGTCACCGTCGGCCCCGCCGACGCCGACTCCAGCCGGCGTGACCGCAAGGCCGCCGCACACCGCCGCCGGCGCCGCCGCACCGTGCTGATCGCGGCGGGCTTCGTCCTGGCCGCAGGCGGTCTCAGCTTTGCCGAACTGGGCACGGACGCTCCCTTCTCGCCCTTCTCCAGCGGCAATCCGGAACCCGCAGGCGACACCTCGGCCGACGGCGGCTCGTCCTCCACGACCCCCGGCCACAGCGCCGACCCGCCGGGCGCCACCTCGGGTACCGCGTCCGGCACGGGCGCCTCCGCCTCCCCGGACGCCTCGGCCTCGGCGTCCGCGTCCGAGTCCCCGAAGGACAAGGACTCCGCCTCCCCGTCCGCCAAGGCCACCGACAAGGCGGCGCAGTCGGCCGCCACGGGCTCCGGCGCGACCGCCACCTCCCCCGCCGCTCCGGCGACGACCGCGCCCGCGCCCACCCCGAGCAGCGCCCCCACGACGTCCGCTCCGACCCCGCGCCCGTCGCCCACCAAGACGTGCAACCGTTTCCTGTGGTGGTGCACCTGAGCGCTCGCTCCTCCCGGGCGCCCGGCCTCAGCTCCTCTTCCCTCCGCCATCCGGGGCATGCGTGACACCCGCGGGCTCGTGCGGCGGTTGAGTCGAACAGGCACCTCTCGCCGTACCGACCTCCAGAACGTCCGAAGCCGCAACGGGCGTTGGCACGAGAGGGAGCGGCGAGCAGCGGCTCAGTTGAGGAGTGCGGATGACGCAGGAGATCACCGTCCACGGCGCGGTCGCCCAGGGTTTCGAGGCGGTGCGCGAGGAGTTCGCCGCCTTCGTCGCCGAGGAGCGGGACGACTACGAGGGCCAGTTGTGCGCCTACGTCCACGGCCGGCGCGTCGTCGACCTGTGGGCGGGCGGCCGGGCCGATTCCCTCTACGGCGTGTTCTCGTCCACCGTGGGCGCCGCGCATCTGGTGGTCGCCCTGCTGGTGCAGGACGGCACGCTGGAGCTGGACCGCAGAGTGACCTACTACTGGCCGGAGTTCGCCGCCGAGGGCAAGGGTGCGGTGACCCTGCGGGAACTGCTCGCGCACCGGGCCGGTGTCGTCGGTCTCGACGCCGGGTTCAGCGACGAGGAGCTGGCCGACGACCGGGCGATCGCCGAGCGGCTCGCCGATCAGCGGCCGTTCTGGCGGCCGGGAACGGCGTTCGGCCATCACGCGTTCGTGATCGGGGCACTGACCGGTGAGGTGGTGCGGCGGGCCACGGGCCGCACCACCCAGGAGCTGTTCGAGGAGCGGGTGCGGGCGCCGCACGGGCTCGACTTCCATCTGGGGCTGCCGGAGGCGCTGGAGCCGCGGTTCCGTAGCGTGCAGCCGATGGCGCCGACGCCGGAGCAGCAGGCGGTGCTGGACGCGGCGCCGACCGGGACGCACACGCTGGCCGCGATCGCCTTCAACGCCCATGTGCCGGGCGCCGGGGATCCGGTGAACCACGTCAACTCCCGACTGGTGCGGGCGAAGGGGCCGACGTCGGCGGGCGGGGTGGCGGCAGCACGCGGGATCGCCGGGATGTACGCGGCGGCGATCAGCGGGCTGGAGGGGCGGCCGCCGCTGCTCAAACCCGACACCATCGCGGAGGTGGGGCAGATCCACTCCGTGGGCCACGACCTGGTGGCCCAGGGGCTCCGGGCGTTCGGTCTCGGCTTCCAGGCGACGGCCGCCGAGACCCACCCGTCCCTGGGCGCCGGCGCCTTCGGCCACAGCGGCGCCGGCGGCTCCCAGGGCTTCGCCGACCCCCGCTCCGGCCTGGCCTACGGCTACACCCGCCGCCGCTGCTCCTACCCGGGCGGGGCGGCACCGGAGAACGAGCGGTTCGTGCGGGCGGTGCACGGCGCGGCGTCGGCCGGGTGACCGGACGGGCGAAGGCCGCACCCCACGTCCAAGGGTGCGGCCTTCGTCGTACGCAACGACCGGGTCAGACAAGCGTCACGGTGATGTTGCCGCGGGTCGCCTTCGAGTAGGGGCACACCTGGTGCGCCTTCTCGACCAGCGCCCGCGCGGTGGCCTCGTCGGCGTTCGGAATGGTCGCCGAGATCTCCACGATGATCCCGAACCCCTCGTCGTTCTTGCCGATCCCGACCTTCGCGGTGACGGTCGAACCGGAGATGTCGGCACCCTCCTGCCGGGCGACGACCCCCAGCGCCCCCTGGAAGCAGGCGCTGTAGCCCGCGGCGAACAGCTGCTCCGGGTTGGTGCCGGCGCCGTTGCCGCCCATCTCCTTCGGCGGGTTCACGACGACGTCGAGCTTGCCGTCGTCCGTGGCGACCCGGCCGTCACGGCCGTTCTCGGCGGTGGCCACGGCGGTGTACAGAACGTCGGACTGCTGAATGGGCATGCGGTGTCCTCCTCCTCGGTCCGCCACGACTCGCGCCCACGATCGACAGCGGATATCGGAAAGAAGTTACCGCATGCCGGAAATTCAGTGAAGGCTAGAGCTTGACGACCATCTTCCCGATGTTGTCGCCGCGCAGCACCCCGAGGAACGCCTCGAGGTTGTTCTCGATGCCCTCGACGACGGTCTCGCGGTACTTCAGCGCGCCCGAGGCGACCCAGGGGCCGACCTGCTGGACGAACTGCGGCTGGAGGTCGTAGTGGTCGCCGACCAGGAAGCCCTCCATCCGGCCCCGGGTCTGGATCAGGCGGGCGAGGTTCCTCGGGCCGGGGGCGGGCTCGGTGTTGTTGTAGACCGAGATCATGCCGCAGATGGCGATCCGGCCCCCCTGGTTGAGCGAGCCGATGGCGGCCTCCAGGTGGTCCCCGCCCACGTTGTCGAAGTACACGTCGATGCCGTCGGGCGCGGCCTGGCGCAGCTGCTCGGCGACCGGGCCGTTCTTGTAGTTGAACGCCGCGTCGAAGCCGTACTCGTCGACCAGCAGCGCGACCTTCTCGTCGGAACCGGCCGAGCCGATCACCCGGGAGGCGCCCATGAGCTTGGCGAGCTGGCCGACCTGACTGCCCACGGCGCCGGCGGCACCGGAGACGAAGACGACGTCGCCCTCCTTGAAGGAGGCGGTGCGCAGCAGGCCGGCGTAGGCGGTGAGGCCGGTCATGCCGAGGACGCCGAGGTACGCCGAGAGCGGCACCTCGTGGGCGCCGGCGTCGACCTGGACGGCCGGGACGGCTGTCGGACCCACCTTGACGGCGTTCTTCGCGTCCACGACCGCGTACTCGCGCCAGCCGAAGAAGTGCAGGACGTGGTCACCGACGGAGATTCCCTCGGCGTTCGAGGCGACGACCTCGCCGACCGCTCCGCCCTGCATGACCTTGCCCAGCTCGAAGGGGGCGGCGTACGACTTGGCGGCACTCATCCGGCCGCGCATGTACGGGTCCACGGAGAGGTACTCGTTGCGCACCAGGACCTGGCCTTCGCCCGGGGTCGGGACCTCGGTCTCGACCAGGGCGAAGTCCTCGGGCTTCGGCCAGCCGACGGGACGGCTGACCAGGTGCCACTCGCGGTTGATCATCACTGGGCCTTTCGATTTACTTCAGTACCTGAAACAACCGTGCACCTGAATATTTCAGGATGTCAAGTAAGCGGGGTATCCTGAGGGCATGGCCCCACCCGAGAAGACCCGTCCGGACGAATTGACCATGGAGGTCGTCGAGCTGATCGGTGAGGTGGTGGCCCGGTATCACGCGGACTACGAGGAGGCCGCCGCCGGGCACAGCCTGACCGGTGCCCAGGCGAAGCTGCTCGGCCTGCTCTCGCTCGCCCCGCTGCCGATGCGCAAGCTGGCGCAGCGGCTGAAGTGCGAGCCGTCGAACGTCACGGGGATCGTGGACCGGCTGGAGTCCCGGGGCCTGGTGGAGCGCCGCCCGGACCCGACCGACCGCCGGGTGAAGCTGGCCGTCGCCACGGACGAGGGCTGCCGGGTGGCCCGGGAGCTGCGCGACGGTCTGCGCTTCGCCCGCGAACCTCTGGTCGGGCTGTCCGCCGAGGAGCGACTGGCCCTGCGGGACCTGCTGCGCCGGATGCTGGACGCCTGAGTCCGGCCGTCCGGGGCCCCGGTAAGGTCTTCGCCATGCGTGATCTTGGGGCGGGGTTCGGTCATCTGCTGAAGGGCCAGCGCTGGGTGGCCCGGCACGGCCGGAGCTACGGCTTCGGGCTGCTGCCGGGACTGATCACGCTGGTCCTCTACGCGGCCGCGCTCGTCGCGCTCGCGGTGTGGGGCGAGGACGCCGTCACCTGGGCGACGCCGTTCGCGGACGACTGGGCCGGCCCCTGGCAGGGCCTGTTCCGCGGCTTGCTGACGGCCGTCCTGTTCGCGCTGGGTCTGCTGCTGGCCGTACTGACGTTCACAGCCGTCACGCTGCTGATCGGCCAGCCCTTCTACGAGAACCTCTCCGAGAAGGTCGACGCCGACGTCTCACCCGACGGCACCGCCCCGCGGTCGGACCTTCCGCTCTGGCGCGAGCTGTGGACATCCGCCCGCGACAGCCTGCGCATCCTGGCGCGGGCCGCCCTGTGGGGCGTGCTGCTCTTCGCCCTCGGCTTCCTGCCGTTCGTCGGGCAGACCGCCGTCCCCGTCGTCGGCTTCTTCGTCACCGGCTTCTTCCTCACCGAGGAACTGGCCGCCGTCGCCCTGCAGCGCCGGGGCGTCGAACTGCGCGCCCGGCTCCGCCTGCTCCGCTCCCGCAAGGCCCTGGTCTGGGGCTTCGGTACGCCCCTCGGCCTGGCCTTCCTGGTCCCGTTCGTCGCGGTGTTCCTGATGCCGGGCGCGGTCGCGGGCGCCACGCTCCTCGCCCGCGACCTGCTGGGCGAGGAGAGCGGCGAGCCTGACACCGAGGACGGCGACCAGGAGGTCACCTCCGGAACGCGGTAGGCGCCGCGCTACGGCATGGCCCGTACGGTCTCCGCGGCCTGCGCCCGCAGCACCTCCAGGAACGCCCGTGCCGCCGCCGAAGGCGACCGCCCCCGCACGGTCGCCGCGTACACCGCCCGGGCCGGGGCCCCGTCGTCCCGCACCGGAAGAAGGACGACGTCGGGGCGCACCGAGCCGGCCGCCAGCCCCGGCACCAGTGCCACCCCGAGGCCCGCGGCCACGTACCCCTGCTTGGCGGTCCACTCGGCCACCACGTGCGCCACGTGCGGCCGGAATCCCGCCCGCAGGGCCGCGTCCAGCAGGGTGCCCTCGGGCCGGGCACTGCCCGAGATCCAGTCCGCGTCGCCCAGTTGAGCGAGCCGCACCCCGTCCGCACCGGCCAGCGGATGCCCGGCCGGTACGGCGACGTACAGCGGCTCGTCCAGGAGATGGTGCAGGTCGTGGGCGGCCAGCGGGGCACGGCCCGTGGTGGAGACCACCGCCAGGTCCAGGTGCCCGGCGGTCAGCCGGTCCAGCAGGGCGGGGGTGAGGCCCTCCTCCCGCTCGACCCGGACGGCCGGGTGCCGGGCCCCGAACGCTGCCAGAGCCCGGGGGACGAGGGCCGCGTCCGCAGTGGCGAACGCCCCGAACCGCAGCCGCCCGCCCGCCACTTCACGCAGCGCGGCCAGCTCGCGCACGGCGCCGTGCAGCGACTCGGCGACCGTCTCCGCGTACGGCACCAGCGCCCGGCCCGCCTCCGTCAGCCGCACCCCGCGCGGCAGCCGGTCGAACAGCGGCCCGCCGTCCAGTGCCGACTCCAGCGAGGCCACCTGCCGGGACACCGCGGACTGCGTCCAGCCCAGGGTCCGCGCGGCCACCGTGAAGGAGCCACAGCGGGCCACCTCCAGGAAGGCCCGCAGCCAGACGGTGGAGAGATCCGGGAGCGGAGAGACATGCCCAGTTCGCATGGCTGCCATGCTAGACATGCGCTTGTGGCATTCCGGCGCCCGCTCGTAGCGTCGACGGCATGAAGACCGCCGAAGAAACCGCGGAGAGGACCGCCGCGCACGCCGTGGAGAAGGTCGCGTTCATCGGCCTGGGGCACATGGGCGTGCCCATGGCCCGCCGACTGCTCGCCGCCGGCCACCCGTTGACCGTCTGGAACCGCACCGCCGCCAAGGCCGGCCCGCTCGTCGCCGAGGGAGCCGTGCTCGCCGCGTCCCCCGCCGACGCCGTCCGGGACGCCGACGTGCTGATCACGATGGTCGCCGGCCCGGACGCCCTCGACGCGATCGCCGCCGAGGTCGCACCGGCCCTGCGGTCGGGCGCCCGGTGGATCGAGATGTCGACGGTCGGACCGGACGCGGTGCGCGCACTCGCCATCCGGCTCGGCAGCGGGGTGACGCTGGTCGACGCGCCCGTCCTCGGCAGCACCGACCGGGCGGCCGAGGGGGAGTTGGGCATCCTCGCGGGCGGCGACGTCGCCGGTGTCGCACATGTCCTGGCCCGCCTCGGCACCGTCACCCGCAGCGGCCCGCCCGGATCCGGGGCCGCGCTCAAACTGGTGGCCAACGCGGCCGTGATCGGCGGGGTCGGCGTCGTCGCGGAGGCGCTGCGGCTCGCCCGCGCGCTCGGCCTGGACGAGGACGTCGCCCGTGCCGCCCTCGGCCGCGGCCCGCTCGGCGGCGCCGTCGCCCGCGCCTTCGCCGACGGCGTCCACTTCGGCACCGGCCTGGCCGTCAAGGACGCGGGACTGGCCACCAAGGCCGCCCGGCTGCCGGTGACGCAAGCGGTGCTGGAGGGCTTGCGGCACGCCGTCGCCGCCGACCCCGCCCTGGCCCACGCGGACATCGCACAGGCCGCCGCCCGCATCGTCCGTACCGTTTGAAGGACCTCCCGTGCAGATCACCCTGGACAACCCCGCCGCCGCACCGCAGCCGCTGAGCCCCTACTACTCCCAGGTCGCCCGGGTCGAACACGCCGACGGCAGCGCCCTGTTGTTCCTCTCCGGTCAGATCGCGGAGGGCGCCACGCTGGCCGAGCAGAGCCGGGGCGTCTTCGAGACCATCGCCGCCCTGCTCGAGGCGCACGGCGCGAGCCTCGCGGACGTCGTCAGCATCCGCACCTACCTCACCGACATCACCGAACTGGAGGAGTACGGCGCCGTACGCCGCCGGTTCCTCACCGGGACACCGCCGACGAGCATGACCTTCGAGGTGCCGCGGCTGTTCCGCCCGGAGGCACGGATCGAGATCGAAGTGGTGGCGGCGGTGCCGGCCGGACGGCCATACTACGCGGCATGAAGACAGCGAAGGCCGCGAACCTGGGAGTCCTCGTCCTCGTCGAACTCGGCGCACTCGCGGCCGCCGCCTACTGGGGCCTGACCCGGGACACCTCGCTCGACTGGCTGGTCAGCGTGGCCGCCCTCACCGCGATGGTCGCCCTGTGGTCGCTGTTCGGCGCCCCGCGGGCCCGGTTCAGGACGCGGGGCGGGGGCCGTGTCGCCTTCGAGGTGCTGTGGTTCGGCGCGGGGGTGGCGGCGCTGTGGGCCGCGGGAGCCGTCGCATGGGCGCTCGTCCTGGCTGTGGTGTGCGCGGTGAGCAAGAGCCTCGCCGTGAGCTGGGGCCAGTAGCCGTTACTCGACCGGTTCGCCCAGCAGCCGCAGGAAGTCCCGGAAGGCCCCCGGCATGTCCACCGACTCCGGGTCCAGCAGCCACTGGTACTGCAGCCCGTCCATCACCGCCACCAGCAGCGGAGCGGCCCGTTCGGGGGTGAGGCCGCCCGGCAGCCGGTCCCCGTACTCGGTGCGCAGGACCGCCGCCATGGACGCCCGCACCCGGGCGTACCGCTCGGTGAAGTAACCCCGCGCCGGATGGTCCTCCGTCACGCTCTCGCCGAGCAGCGCCGAGAAGGTCTGGATGATCGCGGGGCGCATCGCGTTGTACTCGACCAGCGAGGCCAGCAGATCCACCCGCCACTGCGTGTCCGGCACCGCGTCCCACCGGTCCCGTTCCTGGAGCACGGCCACCAGCAGGGCGTCCTTGGTGGGGAAGTAGTGCAGCAGACCCTGCTGGGTGAGACCGACGCGCTCGGCGACCGCGGCCAGGCTCGCCCCCCGGTAACCGCGCTCGGCGATCACCTCCAGCGCCGCCCCGACGATCTCCGCCCGCCGCTCCTCGCTCCTGACCCTCGCGTTCATGTCATCAACCTACGGCATCCCCGTGCCATGAATATAACGGGCAGATAACGAAATCTACCGCTCTACAGGTAACGGAGGCACGATGGAGGCACCTGCACGGACCTCAAACGAGGAGGCACCGCCATGGCGGGATCCCAGCCCACCCCTGCCGACACGGCCCGCGAGGCGGTCATCGAGGCCGCCCTCGGCAAGCTCGACCTGGACGCCAAGGCCCGGCTGCTGGCCGGCCAGGACATGTGGACCCTTCCCGCCCTGCCCGAGATCGGCCTGGAGTCCCTGGTCATGTCCGACGGTCCGATCGGCGTCCGGGGTGTGCGCTGGACAGCCGACGACCCCTCCGTCGCCCTGCCCTCGCCGACCGCGCTCGCCGCCACCTGGGACCCCGGACTCGCCCGCCGGGCAGGCGTGCTGCTCGCCCAGGAGGCCCGCCGCAAGGGCGTCCACGTGCTCCTCGCCCCCACGGTCAACCTCCACCGCTCACCGCTCGGCGGCCGCCACTTCGAGTGCTACAGCGAGGACCCGTACCTCACCGGCGCCATCGGCACCGGTTATGTCTTTGGCGTCCAGTCCGGCGGAGTCGGCACCACCGTCAAGCACTTCGTCGCCAACGACGCCGAGACCGACCGCTTCACGGTCGACAACCGGGTCTCCGCGCGCGCCCTGCGCGAGCTGTACCTGGCCCCGTTCGAGGCGATCGTCGAGAACGCCCACCCGTGGGGCATCATGACCGCCTACAACAGGGTCAACGGCACGACCATGACGGAGCACCACCACCTGGTCCACGAGGTCCTGCGCGGCGAATGGGGCTTCGACGGGTGCAACGTCTCCGACTGGATGGCCGCCCGGGACACCGTGCGCGCCGTCGACGGCGGCCTCGACGTCGCCATGCCCGGCCCGCGGACCGTCTACGGCGAGGCCCTCGCCCGGGCCGTGCGGGACGGCAGGGTCGCCGAGGCCACGGTCGACTCCGCCGTACGCCGCGTGCTGCGCCTCGCCGCCCGCGTCGGCATCCTGGACGGCGCCGAACCCGTCGTACCCGAACCGCCCGCCCCGGTCGACGGCGAGGCCCTGGCCCGCGAGATCGCCCGCCGCTCCTTCGTCCTCGTCCGCAACGAACGCGGCGCACTCCCGCTGAAGCCCGGCACCGTGGCCCTGATCGGCGCCGCCGCCCGCGACGCCCGCGTCCTCGGCGGCGGCTCCGCGACCGTCTTCCCGGCCCGCGTGGTCTCCCCGCTCGACGGCCTCACCGCCGCCCTCCCCGACGGCAGCCTCGGCTACGCCGTCGGCGCCGACCCGGCCACCGAACTCGCCGTCGCCGACCAGGGCTTCACCCTGAGGGCCGTCTGCCGCGACGCGGACGGCACGGTCATCGGCACCCGCTCCGCCCCGAACGGCCAGATCCAGTGGATGGGCTCGGACCTCCCCGACGGCGTCACCCACGACCGCCTGCACACCGTCGAACTCACCGGCACCTTCACGCCGCGCGAGTCCGGCCCGCACACCTTCGGCATCAAGGGCACGGGCGCCTTCACGCTCGCGGTCGGCGGGACGACGTACTACGACGACACCCGGCGGCCCGACAAGGACGATCCGTTCGAGGCCTTCTTCGGCGCCCCCGTCCCGCGCGCGCAGGCCGGGCTGACCGCCGGTGAGCCGGTCGAGGTCTCCCTCACCCACGTCGTCCGGCTGCCCGAGAACATCCCCATGAAGGTCGTCGCCTTCGCCCTCGCCCACTCCGCCCCGCAGGGCGACGCCGACGAACTGATCGCCGAGGCCGTCGAGGCCGCCCGGAACGCCGACACGGCCGTGGTCATGGTCGCCACCACCGACCGCGTCGAGTCGGAGGGCTTCGACCGTACGGACCTGAAGCTCCCCGGCCGCCAGGACGACCTCGTCCGCGCGGTCGCCGCCGCCAACCCGAACACCGTCGTGGTCGTCAACTCCGGCTCCCCGGTGGAGCTGCCCTGGCGGGACGAGGTCGCAGCCGTGCTGCTCAGCTGGTTCCCCGGCCAGGAGGGCGGCGCGGCCCTCGCCGACGTGCTCACCGGCGCCCACGAGCCCGGCGGCCGGCTCCCCACGACCTGGGGCTCGCTCGCCGACGCCCCGGTCACCCAGGTCGTGCCGGTCGCCGGCGAACTGACCTACACCGAGGACCTGTTCATCGGCTACCGCGCCTGGGAGAGGGCGGGCCGCACCCCGGCCTACCCCTTCGGTCACGGCCTCGGCTACACCGACTGGGCCTACGAGTCCCTGACCGTCGACGGCACCACCGCCCGCATCCGCGTCCGCAACACGGGCGAGCGTCCCGGCCGCGAGGTCGTCCAGGTCTACCTCTCCCCGGCCGAGCCCGACACAGGGCGCCCGGCCCGCTGGCTGGCCGGCTTCGCCTCCGCCGAGGCCGGACCCGGCGGATGTGTCGAGGTGACCGTCGAGCTGCCGCGCCGCGCCTTCGAGGCCTGGGACGAGGAGGCGAAGTCGTGGGTGTTTGTGAAGGGTTCGTACGAGATCACCGCTGGACGCTCGATCGCCGACCGCAGGCTGACCACGCCGATTAACGTCTGATCCGGGACAAGTCCCCCACGAGCAGCCCCGGTCCGGGACCTGACCCCCGGACCGGGGCTCGTTGCGTCCGGGCGCGTATGGCAGACTCCCGGGCCGCGAACACCGGACACACCGGTCACGGGGGAGAGACATCGTGTATCCAGGCCAGCAGCAACCGCCGGGGCCGTACGGCCAGCAGCCACCGGCGGGGCCGTACGGGCAGCAGCCCCAGTACCACCAGCCGTACGCGCCGCAGCAGCCCCATCCGCAACAGCCGTACGCGCCTCAGCAGCCGTACCCGCAGCAGCCCCAGTACCAACAGCCGTACCCGCCTCAGCAGCCGTACCCGCCGCAGCAGCCGTACCCGCCCCACCAGGCCGGCACCCACCCGCCGCAGCAGCCGTACCCGCCCCACCAGGCCGGCACCCACCCGCCGCAGCCCCGTCCCCGGCAGCAGCGCCCGGCGCCCGTCCAGCACGTCGGCGAAGCCCCGATGCGGCTGGATCCGAATCTCACCCCGGTCCAGCGCGAGCTGGTGCTGAAGATCCAGGCGAAGGCCAAGCCCATGGCCTACGGCATGGTGCTCGGCATCCCGTTCACCTTCGGCGGTGTCCACTACGGCATCACGCGGCAGCCCGTCGGCTTCGCCGCAGCCCTCGCCGGACTGGCCCTGCTCGCCTTCGGTGTCTTCTCACTCCTGCAGATGCAGGCACTCAAGCGGCAGCTGCGGCTGATCACGGCCGACGCCTGGCGCTCCCCGGCCGCTCATCTGCCCGGCGCCCGCAAGGCCGCCACGCAAGCCGCCTATCTCAACGGCCTGCTGGTGCTGCTGTCCCTCGCCGCGACCGGCTATCTGCTCCACAAGGGCGCCGGCTGGGGCGCGTA
This sequence comes from Streptomyces sp. NPDC052301, assembly GCF_044593395.1. Taxonomy (NCBI): domain Bacteria; kingdom Bacillati; phylum Actinomycetota; class Actinomycetes; order Kitasatosporales; family Streptomycetaceae; genus Streptomyces; species Streptomyces sp. NPDC052301. The sequence continues at coordinate 39,681 of NZ_JBIUBE010000004.1, forward strand.
CGGCAACTCCTTCGGCTTCGGCGCGCTGATGCTCGGCGCCGCCCTGCCCTTCGGCATGGCCCTGGCCGCGGCGACCACCGTCCCGCAGCTGCTCCGGGTCGTTCCGGCCGGCGCGCGGGTCGGCCGGAGCCTGTACTCGATCATCTTCGTGCTGGCGACGACGGTGACCGGCGAGGGCATCAAGGGCCATGCGGCCGGCCCGGTCCTGGCCGGTGCCTGCACCCTGCTCGTCTGCGGCGGCGCCATGTCCCTGCTGGGCAAGGCGGCCAGGCGCATGCGGGGCGAGAGCGTCTAGCGGCCGGTGCCCGCTCAGCGCACCGAGAAGCCGTACACCGTCTCCGAGCGGAAGGCCTGACCCGGCCGCAGCACCGTGCTCGGGAACTCCGGGCGGTTCGGGGAGTCCGGGAAGTGCTGGGTCTCCAGGGCGATGCCGTCGCCCGGTGCGAAGGGGGCGGTCAGGTGGTCGGCGGTGTAGAGCTGGAGGCCCGGCTCGGTCGTCGCCACGGTGAGGGTCCGCCCGGAGGCCGGGTCGTACAGCTCGGCGACCTCCTCCGGATGCCCGGTCACGCCCTTGTCCAGGACGAAGTTGTGGTCGAAGCCGGAGCCGACCTCGCGCCGCTCGCGGAAGTCGAAGCGGGAGCCGGAGACGTCCTCCAGGGCGCCCGTCGGGATCAGGTCCGCGCCGACCGGGGTGTAGCGGGAGGCGGCGAGCCGCAGCTCGTGTCCGCCCGCGCGGCCCGTGCCGGCCCCGGCCAGGTTGACGTAGCTGTGGTTGGTGAGGTTGAGCACGGTCGGTGCGTCGGTCGTCGCCTCGTAGGCGATCCGCAGCGCGCCGGACGCGTCCAGCGTGTACGTCGCGGACACCTCCAGGCGGCCCGGGAAGCCCCCCTCGCCGTGCGGGCTGACCCGGCCCAGCCGCACCCCGTCCTCGACGGGCTCCGCCTGCCACACGTGCTTGTCGAATCCCCGCCTGCCGCCGTGCAGGCAGTGCGGCCCGTCGTTCGGCTCCAGGGCGTGGCTACGGCCGTCCAGCGGGAAGCGGGCGCCCGCGATGCGGTTGGCGTACCGGCCGACCAGGGCGCCGAAGTACGGCCCCGGGTGGGTGAGATAACCGTCCAGCTCGGCGAACCCCAGCACCACGTTCGCCGTGCGCCCGTCCCGGTCCGGGACCTCCACCGACCGCACGATCCCGCCGTACGTCAGGATCTCCACCCGGGTCCCGGCGCGCTCCAGCGTCCAGCGGTGGACCTCGGTGCCGTCGGAAAGTGTGCCGAAAAGTTCGCTCATGTGGAAAACAGTAAGTGACCGGTCTCCTAGGCGGCCGGGTCCGGAGCCGTGATCGTCCGGTACGCGATCGCCGCGAGCCGGGCCTGGCCGTCCTTGCTGGGGTGGAACCAGTCCCAGTGGCTGAGCTGGTCGGTGCCGAAGCGGTATTCGTAGACCGCGTTGCCGTCGAAGCGGCAGCGGCGGTCCTTGGCACAGACCTCCTTCAGCACCTTGTTGTACTCCACCACCCGCTGCTGCACCCGGTCCCGGCGCACAGTGGCCGCACCGGTCAGATCGTCGGCGTCGGACAGCATCGACGGGCAGATGCCGAGCTTCCACACCTCCTTGCCCAGCGGATTGTTCCGCCCCTGCGACCACAGGCGCTTCAGGTTCGGCACGCTCGCCACGTACACCTGCGTCTTCGGCAGCGCCGAGCGCAGGATGCGCAGGGCGTCCTCGAACTGCGCACGGAAGTCGGCGACCGGGGTCATCGCCGACGCCGAGGCGCGACAGGCGTCGTTCGCCCCCGCCATCACCGTCACCAACTGCGGGGCACGGGTGGCCGCCTGGGCCATCTGGTCCGGCAGGTCGGCCATGCGGGCGCCGGTCACCGCGTAGTTCCAGCTGCGCTCCGCCGCGCCCGTCACCCCGAGCAGGCGCACCGCCAGGCTGTCCACCTTGGCGTCGCTGCCCGTCGCCCACGACACCTCGGGGCAGTCGGAGAGCACCGTGCACGCGTCGAAGCCGCGGGTGATGGAGTCGCCGACCGCGGCGATCGAGCCGGGGCTGCGGTCCCACACGGGGGCGGGCCTGGCGGCCCGCGCCTTGGTGGTCCCGGGCGCGGGCGAACCGCCGCCGACGGCATCGCATCCCGCGACACCGAGCACGGCCGCCGCCACGACGGCGAGAGCGGCCCGTCCCCGGCTGCTTCGCTTCCGCATCCCCTGGTGATCCCCTCGTCGTCGAATCCGGTGCTTTCCGGTGCTTCCCCCATGACAACGTGCGAGGGTTCCCGGCCGGGCCCGCTGGAACGGACGGGACCCGTACAAGCGTCCCCCCGGGTGAATGGCGGGGGTTTCCTGGCAGCGGGACCGACGGTACGTCACACTCCTTGCGCCGCCGCAGGGTAGCCTCGCCATCAACGCGGCCGTCGTGTCACTGCCGCCCAGCCAGTCCGCAAGATGTCCCGCTCTGCCCGGAGGTTCCGGTGACGACACGTGGAGTTCTGTACGTGCACTCCGCGCCGCGCGCGCTGTGCCCGCATGTCGAGTGGGCCGTCGCCGGGGTGCTCGGCACGCGCGTCAGCCTCGACTGGATCCGGCAGCCCGCGGCCCCCGGCACCTGGCGCTCGGAGTTCTCCTGGCAGGGTGAGGCCGGTACGGCGTCCAAACTGGCCTCCGCCCTGCGCGGCTGGCATCTGCTCCGCTTCGAGGTGACCGCCGAGCCCTGCCCCACCGCCGAGGGGGAGCGCTACAGCTGCACCCCCGACCTGGGCATCTTCCACGCCGTGACGGGCATCCACGGCGACATCCTCATCCCCGAGGACCGCCTGCGCGCGGCGCTGACACGTTCTCAGCGCGACGAGACGGACCTGGAGGCGGAGATCGCCAAGCTCCTGGGCAAGCCGTGGGACGACGAGCTGGAGCCGTTCCGCTACGCGGGCGAGGGAGCACCGGTGCGCTGGCTGCACCAGGTGGTGTGAGACTCCCGCCGCGTGCGGACATGAAGACACGGACATGAGGAAGGGCCCCCGCCGACCGGCAGGGGCCCTTCTCACTCACGTTCTCAGACGGTCCTGAACGCCAGGACCACGTTGTGCCCGCCGAAGCCGAACGAGTCGTTCAGCGCGGCGATGCGGCCCTCGACCGGCAGCTTCCGGGCCTCGTCCCGTACGACGTCGGCGTTGGCCTCCGCCTCGGGGTCGATGTTCTCGACGTTGATCGTCGGCGGCGCCACCCGGTGGTACAGCGCGAGCACGGTCGCCACCGACTCCACGCCACCGGCGCCACCGAGCAGGTGACCGGTCATCGACTTGGTGGCGGAGACCGCCATGTGGTCCGCGTCGTCGCCGAACACCTTGCGCAGCGCCTTCAGCTCGGCGATGTCACCGGCCGGCGTCGACGTGGCGTGCGCATTGACGTGCACGATCTCGGCCGGGTTCAGGTCGGTGTTGTCCAGCAGGTTCTGCAGCGCGTGCGAGATGCCGCGGCCCTCGGGCTCCGGCTGCACGATGTCGTGGCTGTCGGCGGACACGCCCTGCCCGACGGCCTCCGCGTAGACACGGGCCCCGCGCTTGGCGGCGTGCTCGGCGGACTCCAGGACGAGCACACCGGCGCCCTCGCCGAGCACGAAGCCGTCGCGGGCCACGTCGTAGGGGCGCGAGGCACCCTGCGGGTCCTCGTTGTTCTTGGACATCGCCATCATGTTGCCGAACGCGGCGATCGGCAGCGGATGGATGGCCGCCTCCGTACCACCGGCGACGACGACGTCGGCCCGGCCGGTGCGGATCATCTCGATGGCGTAGCCGATGGCCTCCGCACCCGAGGCGCACGCGGACACCGGCGTGTGCACGCCCGCGCGGGCGCCCACCAGCAGGCCCACGTTGGCCGAGGGGCCGTTCGGCATCAGCATGGGGACGGTGTGCGGGGAGACGCGGCGGACGCCCTTCTCCTTCAGCACGTCGTACTGGTCGAGGAGCGTCGTCACACCGCCGATGCCGGAGGCGATCACGGCGCCCAGGCGGTCGGGGTCGACGGATCCGTCCTCACCGGCCTTGGCGGTGAAGCCCGCGTCCTGCCAGGCCTCCTGAGCGGCGATCAGCGCGAACTGCGCCGAGCGGTCCAGCTTGCGGGCCTGCGGCCGGGGGATGACCTCGGTCGGCTCCACGGCGACCGGGGCCGCGATCTTGACGGCCTGCTCGGCCGCCCAGTCCTGCTCCAGGGGCTTGACGCCGGACTTGCCGGCGATCAGGCCCTCCCAGGTGGAAGCTACGTCGCCACCCAGCGGTGTGGTTGCGCCGATACCGGTGACGACCACGGTGCGATTGGTCGGGCTCACGGGAATTCTTTCTCCAACGGATGCGGGAATCTACGGCGCCACCGCCGGGTGGCGGGGCCTTGCAGCCTGACAGACCTAAGGGGTGGATCAGGCCTGGTGCTTGAGGATGTAGTCGGCGGCGTCGCCCACGGTCTTGAGGTTCTTGACGTCCTCGTCCGGGATCTTCACCTCGAAGCGCTCCTCGGCGGCGACGACGACCTCGACCATGGACAGCGAGTCGACGTCCAGGTCGTCGGTGAAGGACTTGTCCAGCTGGACGTCCTCAACCGGGATGCCGGCGATCTCGTTGACGATTTCCGCGAGACCTTCGACGATCTCTTCCTGAGTGGCGGCCATGTCAGGCGCTCCTTCTCGATATTGCAGACGGTTTGTGGCAGTTGTCCCCCTGCCGAATCGCATGATCCGGCACGGAGTGCCTAGGGGAGGGTAACGACCGTGGCGGCGTACACGAGACCCGCCCCGAATCCGATGACGAGCGCGGTGTCGCCGCTCTTCGCCTCCCCGGTCGCCAGAAGCCGCTCCATAGCGAGCGGAATCGAGGCGGCCGAGGTGTTGCCGGTGGTGCGGATGTCACGGGCGACCATGACGTGCTCCGGCAGTTTGAGGGTCTTCACCATCGAGTCGATGATCCGCACGTTGGCCTGGTGCGGGATGAAGACGTCCAGGTCCTCCGGGCTGATCCCGGCGGCGTCCAGCGCCTGCTGGGCGACCTTCGCCATCTCGTACACGGCCCAGCGGAACACCGCCTGGCCCTCCTGCGTGATCGCAGGGAACTTGACGTTGCCCTCGCTGTCGACGGGCAGTTCGGCGAGGTCGCCGATGCGGAACCGGTCCCAGGGGACGGTCTGCTTGATGGTGGCGGACTTGTCGCCCTCGGAGCCCCACACGGTCGGGCCGATCGCCGGCTCCTGGGAGGGGCCGACCACGACCGCGCCCGCGCCGTCGCCGAACAGGAAGGCCGTGGCACGGTCCTCCAGGTCGGTCAGGTCGCTGAGCCGCTCCACGCCGATGACGAGCACGTACTCGGCGGAACCTTCCACCACCATGCCCTTGGCGAGGGTCAGGCCGTAGCCGAAGCCCGCGCAGCCGGCCGAGATGTCGAAGGCGGCGGCCTTGTTCGTGCCGAGCTTGTCGGCGATCTCGGTGGCGACGGCCGGGGTCTGGCTGAAGTGCGACACGGTCGAGACGACCACGGCACCGATCTGCTCGGCGTCGATGCCCGCGTCCGCGATCGCCTTGCCGGAGGCCTCGATGGACATCGCGGCGACCGTCTCCTCGGGACCCGCCCAGTGCCGGGTCTCGATGCCGGAGCGCGAGCGGATCCACTCGTCGGACGAGTCGATCTTCTCGAGGATCACCTCGTTGGGCACCACCCGGGTCGGCCGGTAGCCGCCGACGCCGAGGATGCGCGCATACGGGGCACCCTTGCTGGGCTTGATCTTCGCCATGTACCGCTCCTTAGGCGCCGGTGTGCTCGGAGATGAGCTCGCGGGCCGCGTCGAGGTCGTCGGGGGTCTTCAGGGCCAGCGTCTTCACCCCGGGCAGGGCGCGCTTGGCCAGGCCGGTGAGGGTGCCGCCCGGGCACACCTCGACGAGCGCGGTCACGCCCAGCTCCTTGAAGGTCTCCATGCACAGGTCCCAGCGCACCGGGTTGGCGACCTGGCCGACCAGCCGCTCCAGCACCTCGGCGCCGGACGTGACGGCCCGGCCGTCCTTGTTGGAGACGTAGGTGACCTTGGGATCGGCCGGGTCCAGCCCCGCGGCGGCCTTGGCCAGCGTCTCGACGGCGGGGGCCATGTGCCGGGTGTGGAAGGCGCCGGCCACCTTGAGCGGGACGACCTTGCGGACGCCCTCGGGCTTGTCGTCGTTCAGCGCGGCGAGCTGCTCCAGCGTCCCCGCGGCGACGATCTGGCCCGCGCCGTTGATGTTGGCCGGGGTCAGGCCCAGCTTCTCCAGGTGCGCGACGGACGTCTCCGGGTCGCCGCCGAGCAGCGCCGACATGCCGGTCTCGGTGATCGCGGCGGCGTCGGCCATGGCCAGACCCCGCTTGCGGACCAGGCCCAGCGCGGCGGTGTCGCCCAGGACACCGGCGAAGGCGGCGGCGGTGATCTCACCGACACTGTGACCGGCCACGGCGTCCGGGGCGATGTCACCCAGTGCCGCGGCGGACAGGATTCCGGCGGCCACCAGCAGCGGCTGGGCCACCGCGGTGTCACGGATGGCGTCGGCGTCGGCCTGGGTGCCGTAGTGGACGAGGTCCAGTCCGATGGCGTCCGACCACGCGGTGACGCGGTCCGCGGCACCGGGGAGGTCGAGCCAGGGGGTCAGGAAGCCGGGCGTCTGGGCGCCCTGGCCGGGAGCGACGAGTACGAGCACTCTCACACTCTCTCTTGGGGACGGCCACGGCCGCCCGTGAGGACAGGGACGAAGAACACGAAGGGCTTTTGTGGGGCCCCCACAAAACCCTATGCCTGAGGTTCACCATCGGCCAGACGCCCCAGGATCAGGGCGATCCGCAGTGTGAACGCGGATCGTACATCGGAGGGCGACCATCCGGTGACGTCAGTCACACGTCGGAGCCGGTAGCGCACGGTGTTCGGGTGAACGAAGAGCATCCGGGCCGCGCCTTCCAGACTGCTCGCCTGCTCCAGGTAGACACTCAGGGTTTCCAGGAGCGCCGAGCCGGCCTCCTCCAGCGGTCTGTAGATCTCCTCCACCAGCTGCTCGCGGGCGCTCGGATCGCCCGCGATCGCGCGCTCCGGCAGCAGATCGTCCGCCAGCACCGGCCGGGGAGCGTCCTGCCAGGCGTAACACGCCTTCAGGCCCGCGGCGGCGGCCTGCGCGGACCGGGGGCCGGCCAGCAGGTCGGGGACGATCGGCCCGGCGACGACGGGCCCGGCGGCGAACGGGCCGATCAGCGACTTGGCGACGGCCAGCGGATTGGGGCTGCCGCCGGCGATGACGACGAGCCGGTCGCCGAGGACCCCGGTGAGCACCTGCAGCTTGGCGTGCCGGGCGGCCCGCCGGATCGCCTCGACGGTCAGCTCGCTGTCCCCGTCCGGGGCGGTCCCGAGGACGACGCACACATGCTCGGGGGAGTTCCAGCCGAGCGCCGCGGCCCGGCTGACGGCTCCCTCGTCGGCCTCGCCGCTGAGTACCGCGTTCACCACCAGCGACTCCAGGCGGGCGTCCCAGGCACCGCGTGCCTCGGCGGCCTGGGCGTACACCTGGGCGGTGGCGAACGCGATCTCGCGGGCGTACACCAGCAGCGCCTCGCGCAGCACGCTCTCGTCGCCGGGGGCGGCCACCTCGTCGATGGCGCTCTCCATGACCTCGATGGTGGTGCGCACCATCTCCACGGTCTGGCGCAGCGTGATGGCCCGGGTCAGCTCGCGCGGCGCGGTCCCGAACACGTCAGTGGAGATCGCCTGCGGTGCGTCGGGGTGCCGGAACCACTCGGTGAAGGCAGCGATGCCCGCCTGGGCCACGAGCCCGATCCAGGAACGGTTCTCCGGTGGCATGGCCCGGTACCACGGCAGGGTCTCGTCCATGCGCGCGATGGCCTGCGCGGCGAGAGACCCGGACGACTTCTCCAGGCGCTTCAGGGTCGCGGCGTGCGGGTGGACGTGATGCGCTGCGTGATCGCTGCTGTGGGATTCGGGTTCGGGCACGGGGACAAGACTGCCTTATCCGGACGCGGGCATGCGCCGCCGGGTCAGGCTTGCCCGCGGCGACGAGGGACTACCGTAGGGCCGTGATGGACGTACGCCGCGCCGGTGAGCGCTACCGCGGAGGGGACCCGGAGGCCGGCATCGAGTCGTGGCACGCCTTCTCCTTCGGGCCGCACTACGACCCCGGCAACCTGCGCTTCGGCGCGGTGATCGCCTGCAACGAGGAGCGACTCGCGCCCGGCGCCGGGTTCGACGAACACCCGCACAGCCACACCGAGATCGTCACATGGGTGGTCGAGGGCGAGCTGACCCACCGTGACTCCACCGGCCGCGAGACGCGGGTACGGCCCGGCGACGTGCAGCGGCTCAGCTCGGCGGCGGGCGTGCGGCACGTCGAGCGCAACGACGGCACGGCGCCGCTGGCCTTCGTCCAGATGTGGCTGGCCCCGCTGGAGCCGGGCGGTGAGCCGTCGTACGAGATCGTCCGCGGCATCGCCGACTCCACCCCGTACGCCGTCCCGGAGGCGGGCGCGATGCTGCACGCACGGCGGCTGGCGGCGGGGGAGCGGACGGCGGTCCCGGACGGGGCGCACGTGTACGTGCACGTCGTACGCGGCCGGGTGCGGCTGGACGGCGCCGAGCTGGACCCGGGCGACGCGGCCCGCGTCACGGCCGCCGAGAACCTGACGGCGACGGCCCTGACCGCGGCCGAGCTGCTGATCTGGGAGATGACCGGTCCGGCGGCCCGGCCCCCGCACCGGCAAGGTGGCTGAGCCGCTCAGATCTCGCGGAGCACCGCGTCCGTGAAGACCGGCCACGCCTCGATCGCCCAGGGCCCGAAGGCCCGGTCGGTCAGCGCGACGCAGCCCGCGCCGGCGTCCGGGTCGATCCACAGGAACGTGCCGGACTGCCCGAAGTGCCCGAAGGTGCGCGGCGAGGAGGCGACCGCCGTCCAGTGCGGCGACTTGCGGCCGCGGATCTCGAAGCCCAGCCCCCAGTCGTTCGGGTTCTGGTGCCCGTACCCCGGCAGCACGCCCTTCGTCCCCGGGAACTGCACGGTCATCGCCTCCGCGACCGTGCGCGGGTCCAGCAGCCGGGGCGCCTGCACCTCCGCGGCGAACCGCAGCAGGTCCTCGACCGTCGAGACGCCGTCCTTGGCCGGTGACCCGTTCAGCGACGTCGCGGTCATCCCCAGCGGCTCCAGCACCGCCTGCCGCAGGTACTCGGCGAACGGGATGTCCGTCGCCTTGGCGATGTGGTCCCCGAGCTGTTCGAAGCCGGCGTTGGAGTACAGCCGCCGCTCCCCGGGCGGGGCGGTCACCCGGTGCTCGTCGAAGGCCAGCCCGGAGGTGTGCGCGAGCAGGTGGCGCACCGTGGAACCGGGGGGCCCGGCCGGCTCGTCGAGCTCGATCGCCCCCTCCTCGTACGCGACGAGCGCCGCGTAGGCCGCGAGCGGCTTGGTCACCGAGGCCAGCGGGAAGCGGTGCCCGACGGGTCCGTGCGTCCCCGGGACGGTCCCGTCGGCTCGTACGACACCCGCCGCGGCGGTGGGGACGGGCCAGTTCTCGATCAGCGCCAGGCTCTGCAACGACATGTCCGCGAGCCTATGCGGCTCAGAGCGTCATCCGCATCGAGGGGTCGGGCCTGCGCACGAACCCCAGCGACGCGTACAGCGGCTCCGCCTCGGCGGACGCGTTGAGATCGACGTGCACGGCGTCCCGCTCCCGGAACCACGTCAGCAGCTCCTCGACGCACGCGCGCGCGTACCCGCGGCGCCGGGCGTCCGGATCGGTGGCGACGCTGAACACGTGCCCGACCCGCCCGTGCGGGTTCCCGGCCCGCCCCATCCGGTACTCCAGCGTCCCGGCCGCCAGCGCGGCCAGCGTCCCCGGCCGCTCCGGACGGTCCACGACGAAGGCGACGAAGTTCCCGTCGGCCTCGGCCAGCCGCGCCCGCAGCGTCGGCAGCGACTCGGCATGCCACTCCGTGGTCCCGGCACCACCCCCGCCCCCCAGCGAGTCGATCATGACCTGGCGCAGGCGCAGCACTTCGGCGGCGTCCTCGGGCAGGGCCCTGCGTGCAAGACTCATGGACCGCACGCTAGCCAGCCGCCCCGGCCGCGTCCTGCCGATTTCTTACCGGTTTCGCTTGCTTGGAGTGCACTCCAAGGTCATAGCGTGGGGGTCATGACGGTGATGCAGACCACGCCAGCGGCCACCGACCGGGCCACCCCCGACATCTGCTCCGCCCCACCCCGACGCCCTCCGCGCCCCGACGGCGAGGACCGCTACACGATCAGCGAGGTCGTCGCCTTCACCGGCCTGACCGCGCACACCCTGCGCTGGTACGAGCGGATCGGCCTGATGCCGCACGTCGACCGCTCGCACACCGGGCAGCGCCGTTACAGCAACCGCGACCTGGACTGGCTGGACTTCGTGACCAAGCTCCGGCTGACCGGCATGCCGGTGGCCGACATGGTCCGGTACGCGGAACTGGTCAGGGAGGGCGAGAGCACCTACCGGGAGCGCCGGGCACTGCTGGAGTCGACGCGCCGCGACGTCCTGAACCGGATCGCGGAGCTGCAGGACACGCTCGCCGTACTGGACCGCAAGATCAGCTTTTACGCAACGGAGGGGACCACTCGATGACCGCCAGGATTCCGACGGCACGGCTCGGACAGAACGGGCCGGAGGTCGGCGTACAGGGGCTCGGCTGCATGGGCATGAGCTTCGCGTACGGCCCCACGGACGCCGGTGAGGCCCGCGCCGCGCTGGACCGGGCGCTGGAGCTGGGCGTGACGCTGTACGACACGGCGGACGCCTACGGCGCCGGGGACAACGAGCGGTTCCTGTCCCCGTTCTTCACGGCGCACCGGGACGAGGTGGTCATCGCCACCAAGTTCGCCCTGTCGATCCCCGAGGACGACCCGACCAAGCGGATCATCCGCAACGACGCGCCGTACATCCGCGAGGCCGTCGAGGCCAGCCTGAAGCGGCTCGGCGTCGACGAGATCGACCTCTACTACATGCACCGCCGCGACCCGGACGTCCCCGTCGAGGAGACCGTCGGCACGATGGCGGAGCTGGTCCGCGAGGGCAAGGTCAAGCACCTGGGCCTGAGCGAGGTCACCGCCGACGAGCTGCGCGCCGCGCACGCCGTGCACCCGATCGCGGCCGTGCAGTCGGAGTGGTCGCTGTTCAGCCGGGACATCGAGGCGAAGGTCGTACCGGCCGCGCGGGAGCTGGGCGTCGCCCTGGTGCCGTACTCGCCGCTGGGCCGCGGCTTCCTCACCGGCTCCTTCACCAACGCCGAACAGCAGCTCTCCGCCGACGACTTCCGCCGTCAGCAGCCCCGCTTCACCGGTGACAACGCGGCGGCCAACGCGGCCCTCCTGGAGCCGGTCCGCGCGATCGCCGAGGCCCACGGCGCCACCCCGGGCCAGGTCGCCCTGGCCTGGGTGCAGCAGCGGGCCACGGTCTGCGGCCTGCCGGTGGTCCCGATCCCGGGCACCCGCAAGCCGGGCCGGGTGGAGGAGAACGTGGCGGCGGCGACGCTCACCCTGACCGACGAGGAGCTCGCGCGGCTGGAGCCGATCGCGGGCAAGGTGGCGGGCGAGCGCTACGCGGACATGACGTTCACGTCCGCCGGCCGGGAGTAGGTCAGAGCTCCGCGAGCAACTCCGCCTTCTTGGAGGAGAATTCCTCGTCGGTGACCAGTCCGGCCTGGTGCAGCTCCCCGAGATGCCGGATCCGCTCGGCGATGTCGGCGGGATCCCGCCGCACCCGGGCCGGTACCACGGGGACCGGCCCCCGGGTGCGGACGGCCGCGAGGACCGCCGCGGCGAACGGCAGAGACTCGTGCACCGGCCCGTAGCCCAGCCCGAACACGACGGCGGCCGGATCCTGGTCGGGCTGCACGGACTCCGCCGGGCCGGCGGAGCGCGGCAGCAGGCGCAGGTGTCCCTCGAACACCTCCGGCGACCGCCACTCCACCCCGCCGAGGCCGGCGACCGGGAAACTCTGGTCGCCGGCCTTCCACTTCGCCGACGACGCGCCGGTCCACGACCAGCGGAACTGCACGGACGTCCCGTCAAAGGACGCCTTCCCGTCGTACGCCTTGAAGTGCAGCGGCGCCTCGGGCGCCGCCACCAGGTGCCGCTCGGCGGGACCGGACTCGGTCAGCAGACCCTTCAGCTCGTCCGCGTAGTACTCGGCGAGCGTCTCCCGCTCGGCCGGCAGGGCCAGCCGGTAGGGGTCGGAGCCCTCCTTCAGCTGCCCGTCCGCCGCCTCCATCAGCGGGTCGGCGCCCGCGCGGGGCGTCAGCCGCAGCACCACCGTGCCGCGGCGGCCCGGCGTGAGCGTCACGTCCTCCACCGCGGACAGCGGTATCCGCCGTTCGCCGAGCGCCTGGAACAGCTTCGGTGTTCGAATCCCCCGTTCGTAACGGATGAGCACGGAGTCGGACTCGAACTCCCAGACGGCATGAAAACCCGCCAGTACGTCACCCATGCGGCTCATCGTATGCGGCACGTGCTCCTCCGTCGCCACCCGCGCAGACCGCACTTCCTGCTGTTTCTACGCGCGTCCGGCCGTCGCCGTGCCGGGCAGACCGGACCGGCACGCATCGTTCTCCTGGGCGCACGTGACCGCGTCGTACGCCCCCACGCCGACCGCGGCCAGGTTGCGCAGACTGTCCGTGCCCGGCTGGAAGTAGCCGGCGTGCCCCTGGGCGTCGTGGGCGGACAGCACCCGCGCGCCGAACGCCGAGGACACCGGGTCGGCGCCGTGACCCAGCCCGCCGAGCTCCAGGTACGGCACGTCCTGGATCCAGTCGGTGGCGTCCCGCATGGCCCACACCCGGGCCGTGGTGTCCAGATGGGAGGCCTTGGTGACCCGCATGCCGGGGCTCGCCGCCACCGCTATGTCGGTCACCCGGCGCGGCATCCCGTGCGCGGCGACCCCGCACACCACCGAGCCGTAGCTGTGGCAGATCATGGCCACCGGGGTGCGGCCGGGCAGCGCGTCCAGCAGCGCGTTCAGCCGGACGGCGCCCTCCGCGGCGCGCAGTCCGGTGGCCGCGTCCACACCGAGGCCGTCCGGCGAGGTGTAGTCGGCCCAGGCGATCACGGCCGTACGGGTGCCGGGGCGCGCCGCGCGCTCGGCCGAGTACAGCGCCTTGGCCATGCCGACCGGGGCGGTGTACTGGCGGTAGCTCTTCTGGAAGGTCAGCAGGTCGGTGTCGACGCCGGGAACGACGACCGAGATCCGCTCGGCCCTGTCGAGGTTCCCGAAGACCTCGGCGATCCGGCCCGAGCCGTCGGGGTCGAAGGCGAGGATGTGCCGGCCGGGCTCCAGCAGGGACTCGTAGCGGTGCATGCGGCGGCCCGCGTCCTGCTGTCCGGCCGGGCTCAGCCGGCTGTCGTGCATGCGGGTGCGCTCGACCTTGCGGGCCTGGTCCAGCGCGACCCGGTTGGCGCGGTAGCGCAGCGCGACGGGGGCGCCGTTCATGTTCCCCACGGCGAGCGGATAGCGGTGGGCCAGCCGGCCCTGCTCCTCGGGGGTGAGCGAGGCGTAGAAACGGGTGAGCCGCGCGGGGGCGGCCCCGGGGTCCGGCAGAGGGACGCCGTGGAGGCGGCCGTGCTCCCACTTGGTGAGCGAGGCCTGCACTGCTGTCGACTCCCGGTGGGTGCGCAAGGCGGTCCAGCCGGTGGTCGCGAGCATCACGAACACCACGGCCAGCGCCAGCAGAGCGCGCCAGACGTTCAGTTGCGGGGAGGTGTCGAAGGAAGTCACTGGGAGGACACACTAGGAGAACGAGAGGGTCTCGAGGTAACCGAGTGACAGGGATCACGTTTCGGCAATCCTCGAACGCCTCCTCAACGATCTCGGGTGGTACGCCAGTTACCGGTGAGCGCCGAACCCACCTGATCGAGGTACGACGCGGTGAGTTGACGGATCGCCACCAGGCTGAAGTCCTCACCCGTGCACCACTGCCGTTCGGTGACCCTCATCACGCCGCCGAACACCGCCACGGCCAGCCGTGGACGCGGGTCCGCGTCCACGTCGACGCCCTCCCGCTCGGCCAGCACCTGTGCGATCGTCTCCTCGGTCGCCGCCGAGCGGCGCAGATGGGCGGCGAGCAGCGCCGGCGTCGACTCGATCGTCCGGTACATCCGCAGATACAGCTCGACCGGGACGGCCGACTCGACGGTCTCCCGCATCGCGTCCCAGCCCTCCAGGACCGCCTGCCGCAGCGCCACCATCGGCGCCTCGTGCGCCGGGCGGGCGCGCACCGCCTCGACGAAGTGGGCCTCGGTCATCTCCTGCACCGCGAAGGCCACGTCCTCCTTGCCCGCGAAGTAGCGGAAGAAGGTGCGCTGCGAGACCTCGACCGCCTCCGTGATCTCGTCCACGGTCGTGTGCTCGTAGCCCTGGGTGGTGAACAGCTCGAGAGCGGCCCGCAGCAGCGCTTCGCGGGTGCGCTGCTTCTTGCGTTCGCGCAGTGTTTCCATAGGTGTCAGTTACCGACTTGTGAAATCGTTTGTCAATTGTCAGCGACTGTCACTAGCCTCTGAAGGTATGACCAGTCAGACCACCATCGACGCGACGGGACCGGGGGACAGCGCACCGGCGGCCCCGTCGGAGGCGGCCCCGGCCGCGGGGCTGCGCGGGCATCCCTGGCTCACCCTGATCACCGTCGCCGTCGGCGTCATGATGGTGGCCCTCGACGGCACCATCGTGGCCATCGCCAACCCGGCGATCCAGAAGGACCTGGGGGCCACCTTCGCCCAGGTGCAGTGGATCACCAACGGCTACTTCCTCGCCCTCGCGGTCTCCCTCATCACCGCGGGCAAGCTCGGTGACCGGTTCGGGCACCGCCAGACCTTCCTCATCGGCGTGACCGGCTTCGCCGCCGCGTCCGGTGCCATCGGGCTGTCGAACAGCATCGCCGCGGTCGTCACCTTCCGCGTCTTCCAGGGCCTGTTCGGCGCGCTGCTGATGCCTGCCGCGCTCGGCCTGCTGCGGGCCACCTTCCCGGCCGAGAAGCTCAACATGGCGATCGGCATCTGGGGCATGGTGATCGGCGCGTCCACCGCGGGCGGCCCGATCCTCGGCGGTGTCCTCGTCGAGCACGTCAACTGGCAGTCGGTGTTCTTCATCAATGTGCCGGTCGGCGCGGTCGCCCTGCTCCTCGGCGCGCTGATCCTGCTCGACCACCGCGCCGAGAACGCCCCGCGCTCCTTCGACATCCTCGGCATCGCACTGCTCTCCGGCGCCATGTTCTGCCTGGTGTGGGCGCTCATCAAGGCCCCGAGCTGGGGCTGGGGCGACGGCAGGACGTGGGCGTTCATCGCCGCGTCCGTCGTGGGCTTCGGCCTCTTCTCCTTCTGGGAGGCGCGGATCAGGGAGCCGCTGATCCCGCTGGGCCTGTTCCGCTCCGTCCCGCTGTCGGCGGGCGTCGTCCTGATGGTCCTCATGGCCATCGCCTTCATGGGCGGTCTGTTCTTCGTGACCTTCTACCTGCAGAACGTCCACGGCATGAGCCCGATCGACGCCGGCCTGCACCTGCTGCCGCTGACCGGCATGATGATCGTCGGCTCGCCGCTCGCCGGTGCCGCGATCACCAAGCTCGGCCCGCGCATCCCGCTCGCCGGCGGCATGGCCGCGACCGCGATCGCCATGTACGGCATGTCGACGCTCGAGGCGGACACCGGCAGCGGGGTGATGTCCGTCTGGTTCGCCCTGCTCGGCCTCGGCCTCGCACCGGTCATGGTCGGCGCCACGGAGGTCATCGTCGGCAACGCGCCCATGGAGCTGTCCGGTGTCGCGGGCGGTCTCCAGCAGGCGGCCATGCAGATCGGCGGCAGCCTCGGTACGGCCGTGCTGGGCGCGGTGATGGCTTCCAAGGTCGACAGCGATCTGCCGGGCAACTGGACGGGCGCCGGGCTGCCGCAGCTGACCCCGGCCCAGCTGGACAAGGCCTCGGAGGCGGTCCAGGTCGGCGTGGCGCCGGTGCCGAAGGGCGTGCCGGAGCAGGTCGCCGCCAAGATCACCGAGGTCGCGCACCACACCTTCATCACCGGCATGAGCCTCGCCTCGCTGGTGGCGGCGGGCGTGGCGGCGGTCGCCGTCCTCGTCGCCCTGCTCACCAGGCGGGGCGCGAACGCGGAGGCGGGCGCGGGCGTCGGCCACATCTGACGGCCCGTCCCGGGGGAGTTCGCCTATCAGGGTGACTCCACTGAGGATTCCTCGCACCGGGCAGCGCCACAGGTCACAGTGGGTCAAGTCCTCCGCAGGGCATGGGAGGACCGCCGGGCCGTGGCGCGCGCCGCTGGAGGGGGGTGGCGCGCCCAGGTCTGCGCATGTCTGCCTCCGGCTAACCGGGGTACCCGCATACCGAAGCCGAACTGTCCATGAGCCCCAGGGAGTTGATGATGGCAGGCTTCGGGCACGGAACACGCGGGTACCCCCGGTCACGTGGCCGGACGTGGCAACGGACCGGGCCGGACCGCGCAACGCTCGGCATCATCGGCACGATCTGTGCGGTGGCCGGCTTTTTCGCACTGGGCGTCATCCTCGGCCCGGTGGCGATGCTGTGCGGATGGCAGTCGATGGGCCGCAAGTGGTCCAACGACCATGACATCCCGGCCCTGGTGGCCCTGATCCTGGGAGCGATCGACACGCTCCTGGCCATCATCGCCCTCGCGGGCGCGGCGACCTGGGGCCACGGACTTCTGTGACGGGCTGCGGCGGCACTGGGCGCCGGCTCAGTGCCGTTGCTCCTCCCGCGCGGTCAACCGGGCCACCTCCGTCCGCAGCAGGCGGACCTCCTCCGTCAGCGCGGCGATCGCCTCGGTCTGCCGCCGCTCCTCCACGTCGTCCTTCTCGAACCGTGCGATGAACCACGCGGCGATGTTCGCGGTCACCACACCCAGCAGCGCGATCCCGGACAGCATCAGCCCGACGGCGATCATCCGCCCCAGGCCGGTCGTGGGCGCGTGATCCCCGTACCCCACGGTCGTCATCGTCGTGAACGACCACCACACGGCGTCACCCAGCGTCCGGATGTTCCCCCTGGGCGAGTCCCGCTCCACGGACAGCACCGCCAGCGAGCCGAACATCAGCAGCCCGACCACCGCACCGGCGACGTACGTCGTGAGCCTGATCTGCGAGGCCATCCGCGCCCGCCGTCCCACCAGCAGCAGCGTCGACACCATCCGCAGCAACCGCAGCGGCTGCAGGAGCGGCAGAACCACCGCGCCCAGGTCCATCCAGTGCGTGCGGACGAACTCCCGCCGTCTCGCCGTGAGCGCCAGCCGCATCAGGTAGTCCACCGCGAACGCGCCCCACACCAGCCACTCCGTGGCGGTGCAGACCACCGTCAGGGACCGGCTCGCGGGGCTGACCACGATCGGCACGGCATAGGCGATGGCGAACGCCACGGCCAGCGCCAGCAGGGGGCGTTGGGTACGGCGTTCCCAACGAGCCTGTGCCGACTGATCGTTCATACAGGCATAGTAAAGAAGAAGTAACGGGGCGGCGCCGCGAGCGCCGCCCCCTCACCCGTTCCTGCCGGGCGCAGCGCCTACGCGTCGCCGCCCGCGGCGCCCGGGTCCGCCGCCGACACGTCCAGCAGCTGGTACCGGTCGACGGCCTGCTTCAGCACGGACCGGTCGACCTTGCCCTCGCGCGCCAGCTCGGTCAGCACCGCCACCACGATCGACTGCGCGTCGATGTGGAAGAACCGCCGCGCCGCGCCCCGGGTGTCCGCGAAGCCGAAGCCGTCCGCGCCCAGCGACTGGTACGTCCCCGGGACCCACCGCGCGATCTGGTCGGGAACCGACCGCATCCAGTCGGACACCGCCACGAACGGACCCTCGGCACCGCTCAGCTTCCGCGTCACGTACGGCACCCGCTGCTCCTCCTCCGGGTGCAGCAGGTTGTGCTCCTCGCACGCCACCGCCTCGCGCCGCAGCTCGTTCCAGGAGGTCGCGGACCACACGTCCGCCTTCACGTCCCACTCCGCCGCGAGGAGCCGCTGCGCCTCGAGCGCCCACGGCACCGCCACGCCCGACGCCATGATCTGCGCCGGGATCGAGCCGTCCGTGCCCTCGCTGAGCTTGTGGACGCCCTTGAGGATGCCCTCGACGTCCACGTTCGCCGGCTCGGCCGGATGCTGGATGGGCTCGTTGTAGACGGTCAGGTAGTAGAAGACGTCCTCGCCGTGCGGGTGCTCGGCGTCGCCGCCGTACATGCGGCGCAGGCCGTCCTGCACGATGTGCGCGATCTCGTACCCGTACGCCGGGTCGTACGCCACGCAGGCCGGGTTGGTCGAGGCCAGCAGCTGCGAGTGGCCGTCCGCGTGCTGCAGACCCTCACCCGTCAGGGTGGTACGGCCGGCGGTCGCACCCAGTACGAAACCGCGCGCCAGCTGGTCGGCCATCTGCCAGAACTGATCACCCGTGCGCTGGAAACCGAACATCGAGTAGAAGACGTACACCGGGATCAGCGGCTCGCCGTGCGTGGCGTAGGCCGAGCCGGCCGCGATCAGCGAGGCCGTGCAGCCCGCCTCGGAGATGCCGTCGTGCAGCATCTGGCCGGTCGGCGACTCCTTGTACGCCAGCAGCAGATCGCGGTCCACGGCCTCGTACTGCTGGCCGAGCGGGTTGTAGATCTTCGCACTCGGGAAGAACGAGTCCATGCCGAACGTGCGGTACTCGTCCGGCGCGATCAGCACGAACCGCTTGCCGATCTCCTTGTCCCGCATGAGGTCCTTGAGGAGCCGGACGAACGCCATCGTCGTCGCGATGGACTGCTGGCCCGAGCCCTTCTTCACCGTCGCGTACGTCTTGTCGTCCGGCAGCGCGAGCGGCTTCGAGCGCACGACGCGCGTCGGGACGTACCCGCCGCACGCCTTGCGCATGTCGTGCATGTACTGGATCTCCTCCGTGTGCCGTCCGGGGTGGTAGTACGGCGGCGCGCCGGACTCCAGCTCCTTGTCGGAGATCGGCAGGTGGAGGCGGTCCCGGAAGCGCTTGAGGTCGTCGACCGTCAGCTTCTTCATCTGGTGCGTGGCGTTGCGGCCCTCGAAGTTGGGGCCCAGCGTCCAGCCCTTGACCGTCTTGGCCAGGATGACCGTCGGCTGGCCCCGGTGCTCCAGGGCCGCCTTGTAGGCCGCGTAGATCTTCCGGTGGTCGTGACCGCCGCGGCCCAGCATCAGGATCTGGTGGTCGGTCATGTTCTCGACCATCGCGCGCAGCCGCACGTCGTCGCCGAAGAAGTGCTCCCGGATGTACGCGCCGGACTCGGTGGCGTACGTCTGGAACTGGCCGTCCGGCGTGGTGTTCATCTTGTTGACCAGCACGCCGTCCCGGTCCTGCGCGAGCAGCGGGTCCCAGGTGCGGTCCCAGATCAGCTTGATCACGTTCCAGCCGGCGCCCCGGAAGATCGACTCCAGCTCCTGAATGATCTTGCCGTTGCCGCGCACCGGGCCGTCCAGCCGCTGCAGGTTGCAGTTGACCACGAAGGTCAGGTTGTCCAGGCCCTCGCGGGCGGCGATGGACAGCTGGCCGAGCGACTCCGGCTCGTCCATCTCCCCGTCGCCGAGGAACGCCCACACGTGCGACCTGGAGGTGTCGGCGATGCCGCGTGCCTCCATGTAGCGGTTCATCCGCGCCTGGAAGATCGCGCCCAGCGGGCCGAGGCCCATGGAGACCGTCGGGAACTCCCAGAAGTCCGGCATGGAGCGCGGGTGCGGGTAGCTGGACAGGCCGTCGGGGTACTTCGACTTCTCCTGGCGGAAGCCGTCGAGCTGGTTCCCGGTGAGCCGGTCGAGCAGGTACGCGCGCGCGTAGATGCCAGGGGAGGCGTGGCCCTGGAAGAAGACCTGGTCGCCGCCGTCGCCCTCGTCCTTGCCGCGGAAGAAGTGGTTGAAGCCCACGTCGTACAGCGAGGCGGAGGAGGCGAAGGTGGCGATGTGGCCGCCGACCCCGATGCCGGGGCGCTGCGCGCGCGAGACCATCACGGCCGCGTTCCAGCGGGTCGCGTTCAGGATCCTGCGCTCGATCTCCTCGTTGCCGGGGAAGAACGGCTCGGCCTTGGTGGGGATCGTGTTGACGTAGTCCGTGCTGCGCATCTCGGGCACGGCCACGCGCCGCTCGCGGGCCCGCTCGATCAGCCGGAGCATGAGATAGCGGGCCCGCTCCCGGCCGCGCTCGTCCACGGCGGCGTCGAGGGAGTCGAGCCACTCCTTGGTCTCTTCGGGATCGAAGTCAGGAACCTGACTCGGAAGGCCGCCAATGATGATCGGGTTGCGATCGGATCCGGAAGCCACGCTGTTCCTTACCTGTCAGAGGGCCGATTTTCTTACTCGTGCCTACACCGTTCCCCATCGTGTACCTCGGGAAGGCGTACGTCATCTCCTCGGTGCCGCATCGGTGTCCCATAGGTCAAAACGCAACGATACGCCCGAGGTGTGATGTGATCGGCAAAGTTGTTCGAGGGGCGTGACGGCGGATGATTCCGGAAGGTGCAAACCGGGCGCATCGGTGTGATGCGGGTTGCGGGGTAACGGGATACGGTGCCAGGAGTTGCGGCGACACGGCCCGGATCGTCACCGTTTCGGCGGTCCGGACGGCCGGGTACTTGCGCGATCCGCCCCGCCCGTGTGGACTACGGCCAATGCTTCGCGCACGCGCGTGGCTGAGATATTCACCAAGACATGATCAGGAGGCAACCCGTGAGCGCGACCGCGGACCACGCGGAGGAGCGGACGAACCCTGCCGCCAGGCTGGGGTTCCAGCCCGGGCAGGTGGTCCAGGAGATCGGCTACGACGACGACGTCGACCAGGAGCTCCGCGAGGCCATCGAGGAAGCCATCGAGGGTGACCTCATGGACGAGGACTACGACGACGTGGCCGACGCCGTTGTGCTGTGGTTCCGTGACGACGACGGCGACCTGACGGATGCGCTGGTGGATGCCACCACGTACATCGAAGAGGGCGGTACCATCCTGCTCCTCACGCCGAAGACCGGCCGTCCGGGATACGTGGAGCCCAGCGACATCCAGGACGCCGCGAAGACGGCCGGCCTGACGGCGTCCAAGAGCGTCAGCGTGGGCAAGGACTGGAGCGGCAGCCGGCTGGCGACGCCGAAGGCGGCCAAGTCCAAGAAGTGACCGCGAACGCCGGACGGGCCGGGCCTGGCCCCGGCCCGTCCGGACGTCCCCGGTGATCGCTGCGTAGGGTGGACCCCAGCGTTTGCTGTGCCCTCACCCCGACAGCCCACCGAAAGGGATGTACGACGATGGCGATCCAGGTCGGCGACAAGGCCCCCGACTTCGAGCTCAAGGACAACCACGGCCGCACCGTGAAGCTCTCCGACTTCCGCGGCGAGAAGAACGTCGTCCTGCTCTTCTACCCCTTCGCCTTCACCGGTGTCTGCACCGGCGAGCTGTGCGAGCTGCGCGACAACCTGCCGAAGTTCGCGGACCGCGACACCCAGCTGCTCGCCGTCTCCAACGACTCCATCCACAGCCTGCGCGTCTTCGCCGAGCAGGAGGGCCTCGAGTACCCGCTGCTGAGCGACTTCTGGCCGCACGGCAACGTCAGCCGCGCCTACGGCGTCTTCGACGAGGACAAGGGCTGCGCCGTCCGGGGCACCTTCGTCATCGACAAGGAGGGCGTCGTGCGGTGGACCGTGGTCAACGGCCTGCCGGACGCGCGCGACCTGAACGACTACGTGAAGGCGCTCGACACCCTGTAGGCCGAGCGTGGCCGACACCGGTGAATCTCCGGGTCCAGGGTCTGCGGGGGGCGGGAACCCGTCACTAGGATCGGCACGTTGATCCCATATCCGTAGCACGACGGGGCTCTCGCCCCTGGACACCACATGGAGGACCCGTGGGAGTCAGCCTCAGCAAGGGCGGCAACGTATCGCTGACGAAGGAGGCCCCGGGCCTGACCGCCGTCATCGTCGGCCTGGGGTGGGACGTACGCACCACGACCGGCACCGACTTCGACCTCGACGCCAGCGCGCTGCTGCTGAACAGCTCCGGCAAGGTCGCGAGCGACCAGCACTTCGTCTTCTTCAACAACCTCAAGAGCCCCGACGGCTCAGTCGAGCACACCGGTGACAACATCACCGGTGAGGGCGAGGGCGACGACGAACAGATCAAGATCAACCTGGCCGGCGTCCCGGCCGACATCGAGAAGATCGTCTTCCCGGTGTCGATCTACGACGCCGAGAACCGCCAGCAGTCCTTCGGTCAGGTCCGCAACGCGTTCATCCGCGTCGTGAACCAGGCGGGCGAGCAGGAGATCGCCCGCTACGACCTCAGCGAGGACGCCTCCACCGAGACCGCCATGGTCTTCGGCGAGCTGTACCGGCACGGGGCGGAGTGGAAGTTCCGCGCCATCGGCCAGGGCTACGCCTCGGGCCTGCGCGGCATCGCCCAGGACTTCGGCGTCAACGTCTGATCCCGGCAGGGTCACGACACCTGCACCATCCGGCGCCGCACCGTTTACGGGCGGCGCCGGACGCGCAGGACAACCAGGGAAGCACCACTAGGGGAGGACCATCATGGGCGTCACGCTCGCCAAGGGAGGCAACGTCTCCCTCTCCAAGGCCGCGCCGAATCTCACCAACGTCATGGTCGGGCTCGGCTGGGACGCGCGTTCCACCACCGGCGCCCCCTTCGACCTGGACGCCAGCGCCCTGCTGTGCGGCGCGGGCAACCGGGTCCTGGGCGACGAGTGGTTCGTCTTCTACAACCAGCTCAAGAGCCCCGACGGCTCCGTCGAGCACACCGGCGACAACCTCACCGGCGAGGGCGAGGGCGACGACGAGTCGATCCTGGTGGACCTCGCCAAGGTGCCCGCCCACTGCGAGAAGATCGTCTTCCCTGTCTCCATCCACATGGCGGACGAGCGCGGCCAGACCTTCGGCCAGGTCTCGAACGCCTTCATCCGCGTGGTCAACCAGGCCGACGGCCAGGAGCTGGCCCGCTACGACCTGAGCGAGGACGCCTCCACCGAGACCGCCATGATCTTCGGCGAGCTCTACCGCTACCAGGGCGAGTGGAAGTTCCGCGCCGTCGGCCAGGGGTACGCGTCGGGTCTGCGGGGCATCGCCCTCGACTTCGGGGTGAACGTCTCCTAGCGAGCACCCTCCCCACGGGCCTGCGATGTGGCTTTTCCGTGAGGGCTGCCCTCGGCGGTACCGCCGGCCGGGCGCACCTCTACACTCGTGGTCAACGTTTAGCAAAGCCGAGTACGGCGCGGGGGAGCCCCGTACACACACGATTGGGTAGCCAGTGCTTCTGAAAACCTTCGGCTGGTCGTTCGCGATCACCGCGCTCGGCCTGGTCGCCGCGGTCTTCTACGGGGGGTGGGAGGCCTTCGGCGTCGTGGCGATCCTCGCCATCCTCGAGATCTCGCTGTCGTTCGACAACGCGGTGGTCAACGCCGGAATCCTGAAGAAGATGAACGCCTTCTGGCAGAAGATCTTCCTCACGGTCGGCGTCCTCATCGCGGTCTTCGGCATGCGGCTGGTCTTCCCGGTCGTCATCGTGGCCCTCACCGCCAAGCTCAACCCCGTGGACGCGGTCCACCTCGCCTTCAGCGACAAGGACCGCTACCAGCAGCTGGTCACCGACGCCCACCCGGCGATCGCCGCCTTCGGCGGCATGTTCCTGCTGATGATCTTCCTCGACTTCATCTTCGAGGACCGCGACATCCAGTGGCTGCGCTGGATCGAGCGCCCCCTGGCCAAGCTCGGCAAGGTCGACATGCTCGCGGTCTGCATCGCGCTGATCGTCCTGCTCATCACCTCCTTCACCTTCGCCACCCACGCCCACCAGCACGGCGGCGCCCACGTCGACAAGGCCCAGACGGTCCTGATCGCCGGCATCGCCGGCCTGATCACCTACATGATCGTCGGTGGTCTGTCCGGTTACTTCGAGGACCGGCTGGAGGAAGAGGAGGAACGCGAGCACGAGGAGGAGGAAGAGGCCGCCCGCACCGGCAAGCAGAAGTCGCCTGTGCTGCTGGCGGGCCAGGCCGCGTTCTTCATGTTCCTCTACCTCGAGGTCCTGGACGCGTCCTTCTCCTTCGACGGGGTGATCGGCGCCTTCGCCATCACCAACGACATCGTGATGATGGCCCTCGGCCTCGGCATCGGCGCCATGTACGTCCGGTCGCTGACCGTGTACCTGGTCCGCCAGGGCACCCTCGACGACTACGTCTACCTGGAGCACGGCGCCCACTACGCCATCGGCGCCCTGGCCGTGATCCTCATGGTCACCATCCAGTACGAGATCAACGAGGTCATCACCGGCCTCGTCGGCGTCGTCCTGATCGCCCTCTCCTTCTGGTCCTCCGTGCGCCGCAACCGCGCGATGGCGGCGGCCGGGGACGGCGGCGAGAAGGCCGAGGTCTCCACCGGGGTGTGACACCCCGGCCGGTGAGGAACGCTCTGAGCGGGGCGGCCGACGTCGTCGGCCGCCCCGACGGCGTCCGGACGAGCTAGCGTGTACCTGGGGGGCGGGAATGGGTTTCTTCGACGGGCTGCGGGGCGGGCGTGCCGCCGACTTCGACTCCGGCAGCGCCTCGAGCAACGCGATCGAACTGACCAGGCGGCACCAGCAGGTGTCGCTGACCAGGCAGGACGCGGCCACCGGCCATCTGCGCGTCAACCTCACCTGGCGGATGCGCACCTCCGACTTCGACGGCAACCAGCGCACCAGCCTCTTCCGGCACCCCTTCAAGGCCCTGAAGCCACCGGAGGTCCTCGGACACGGCCAGAGCATGGTCAACGTCGACCTCGACCTCGGCTGCCTGTACGAGCTCAGCGACGGCACCAAGGGTGTCGTCCAGCCCCTCGGCGGCTACCTGGGCGACATCAACGTACCGCCGTACATCAAACTCAGCGGCGACGACCGCTTCGGCTCCGCCTCGGGCGAGACGATGTACGTCAACCTCGACCACCGGGACGCGATCAAACGCCTGCTGGTCTTCGTGTACATCTACGACCAGACACCCGCCTTCGACCGCACCCACGCGATCGTCACCCTGTACCCGAGCAACGGCCCCCGCATCGAGATAGGCCTCGACGAACGGCACCCGCAGGCCCGCTCCTGCGCGGTCGTGATGATCGAGAACGTGAAGGGCGAACTGGTCGTCCGCCGCGAGGTGAAGTTCGTCTACGGCTTCCAGGGCGAACTGGACCGGCTGTACGGGTGGGGCCTGCAGTGGGGGCGGGGCTACAAGACGAAGGCGGAGCGCTGAGGCGCTCCACCGCTCACCGCCCGATGAACTGCGGCCCCTGTGGCGGCAGCCGGAAGTCCGGGTCCGGAGCCGCCGGCACCGGCACGGGCACCGGCTGCGGATAGCCGTACGCGGGCTGCTGCGACGAGGTCGGCTGCGGATAGCCGTACCCCGGCTGCGGATACCCGTACGCCGGCTGCTGCGGCACCGCCGACGTCGGCTGCTCGGGCGGCAGCGGATGCGCGGGGCCCGTGTCCGACAGGACCAGCCCGTCCTCCGCCTCCGACTCGTCCACCGAGATGCCGAAGTCGGTGGCGAGCCCCTTCAGCCCGTTCGAATAACCCTCACCGAGCGCGCGGAACTTCCAGCCCTCCCCGCGCCGGTACAGCTCACCGCAGATCATCGCCGTCTCGGCGCCCGTCTCCGGCTTGATGTCGAACCGGGCCAGCGGCTCTCCCTCGGCGACCGCCGCGTCGTACAGCACGATGCCGAGCCCCGGCACCCGGTCGAAGGTGACGCCGTCCGCGGAGGCGACCAGCAGAATCCGTCCGACCTCCGCCTCGACCCCGGTCAGGTCCGACTGGATCGTGTCGGTCAGCCCCTCGGCGATGCGCTTCTTGCCCAGCCGCCACACCTTCCCCGACGGGTGACGGGGCTGGTTGTAGAAGACGAAGTCCTCGTCGGAGCGCACACGGCCGTCCGGACCCAGCAGCAGCGCCGAGGCGTCCACGTCCGGAACCCCCTGCCCGGGCGACCAGCGCAGCACGGCGCGTACCGTGGTGGCCTCCAGCGGGACGTTCGATCCCTTCACCATCGCGTGCGTCATGCGGTCATCCTGCCCTCTCGGTCCTGGCCACGACAATGCGGGGGGTGTGGCGCCGACGCCGACGACACGGGCGAGTTACCGGAAATTCATGCCCACAGGGAACTCCCGACATGGATCCCTACGTACTATTACCGGCCACCCTTGACCGATCCATCACCGAACTCAGCACCGCACACTGACTCGGCTCGCACCCTGAGGGAGTCCTATGCGTCATTTCGGGCACATCGCCCCCGAAGTGCGGCAGCGCCTCTTCCACCGGGAGCCGTGCGCGTTCACCGCCGACGCCCCGGCCCGGCTGCTCGCCGCGGCCCTGGGCGCCACGCTGTACAGCCCGGCCACCCGGCCGCGGCTCGCCGACGACATCGTCAGACAGGCCGGCAGCGGCGTGGTCTCGATGGTGCTGTGCCTGGAGGACTCCATCAGCGACGCGGAGGTCGGGGCGGGCGAGGAGAACCTCGTCCGGCAGTTCGCGGACCTCGGCTCCCGGCCGGGGGTGGAGCCGCCCCTGCTCTTCATCCGGGTCCGCGCCCCCGAGCAGATACCCGACCTCGTACGACGCCTCGGCCCCTCCGTGCGGCTGCTGTCCGGCTTCGTCCTGCCCAAGTTCACCGAGGAACGCGGCATCCCCTTCCTGGAGGCCCTGACGGTCGCCGAGGCCGAGAGCGGGCGCCGGCTGTTCGCCATGCCCGTCCTGGAGTCCCCGGAGCTGCTCTACCGCGAGTCCCGCGTGGACACCCTGGAGGGCATCTTCCGCGCGGTCGACAAGTACCGCGACCGCGTGCTCGCCCTCCGTCTCGGCGTCACCGACTTCTGCTCCTCCTACGGCCTGCGCCGCGCCCCCGACATGACCGCCTACGACGTCCAGGTCGTCGCCTCCGTGATCGCCGACGTGGTGAACATGCTGGGCCGCGCCGACGGCACCGGATTCACCGTGACCGGGCCCGTCTGGGAGTACTTCCGGGTCTCCGAGCGCATGTTCAAGCCACAGTTGCGGCAGAGCCCCTTCCTCGAGGTGCAGGCCGTCGAGCTGCGCGAGAAGCTCATCGAACACGCCATGGACGGACTGCTGCGGGAGATCTCGCTCGACCAGGCCAACGGCCTGCTCGGCAAGACGTGCATCCACCCCTCCCACGTCCTGCCCGTGCACGCGCTGTCCGTGGTCAGCCACGAGGAGTACAGCGACGCCCAGGACATCCTGCGGCCCGAAAGAGGCGGCGGGGGTGTACTCCGGTCGGCCTACACGAACAAGATGAACGAGGTGAAGCCGCACCGCGCCTGGGCCGAGCGGACCCTGCTGCGCGCCGAGGTCTTCGGCGTCGCCCACGAGGACGTCGGTTTCGTGGAGCTGCTCGCCGCCGGGATACCCGGCTGAAACCGGTGATTCTTCCGAACACCGCCATATCGTCCAAGGAACGCATGAACAACGCAGTGAACGACGGGGTCTGGTCCGGCAGCTGGGTCGCCGAGCGGCTCGGGGTCGAACTCGTGGGCGACGACTGCCTGCCGACCCTGCTGGGGCTCGCTCTGCGCCGCAACCCCAGGCGGGCCCATCTGCTGGTGTCGAACGTGCTGGGCAAGCATGTCCCGCAGTCGCCGGCGGTGGTCTACGAACACGGCTGCCGCCTGGGCCGGGAGGTCGCCGCGCTGCTCGGTGCTCAGGCCGGTGCCGCCGTCGTCCTGGGCTACGCGGAGACCGCGACCGGGCTGGGCCACGCGGTCGCCGACGGGCTCGGCACGGCGCCGTACCTGCACTCCACGCGGCGGCCGGTGCCCGGGGTCGCCCGTGCGGGGGGCTTCGAGGAGTCGCACTCGCACGCCACGTCGCATCTGCTGCTGCCGGAGGACCCCGGGCTGCTGGCCGGGGACGGTCCGCTGGTGCTCGTCGACGACGAGTTCTCCACCGGTAACACCGTGCTGAACACCATCCGTGACCTGCATGAGCGCTATCCGCGACGGCGGTACGTGGTGGTCGCTCTGGTGGACATGCGTTCGCCCGAGGACGTGGACCGGCTGGAGCGGTTCGCCGGCGAGATCGGGGCGCGGGTGGATCTGGTCGCCGGTGCGTCCGGGGTCGTACGACTGCCGGAGGGGGTGCTGGAGAAGGGGCGGGAACTGGTGGCCCGGCACGAGTCCGCCGGGACACGGTCCGCCGGGGCGGAGCCCCGCGCCTCGGGGGAGCACCGGCCCGGGCGGATAGACCTCCACTGGCCTGCTCGTCTGCCCGACGGCGGCCGTCACGGCTTCACCCCCGCCCACCGGGCCCGCCTCGAAGCCGCGCTGCCCGCCATGGCGGCCCGCGTACGCGACGCCCTGCCCGCCGGCGCCCGCCGCGTCCTCGTGCTCGGCTTCGAGGAGCTGATGTACGCCCCGCTGCGTCTCGCCCGCGAGCTGGAGCAGGGTCTCGACGCCGAGGTGCGGTTCTCCACCACCACCCGCTCACCCGTCCTCGCGGTCGACGACCCCGGCTACGCCATCCGCAGCCGCCTGGTCTTCCCCGCCCACGACGACCCGGCCGACGGCCCCGGTGAGCGGTACGCCTACAACGTCGCGGGCGCCGGCTTCGACGCCGTCGTCGCCGTGGTCGACTCCGTCGCCGACACGCCCGCCCTGCACGCGCCCGACGGCCTGCTGGCCCGCCTCGCGGCGCACGTCCCGCACGTCCTCCTCGCGGTCGTCCCCGCGTATGTCCCGCACGTTCCCGAAAGGCCGGCCATGCTGCCCGAGCCCCTCCGCGGCCCCGCATTCTCCAGTTACGCGCCCGAGGAGGTCGGCTGGCTGCTGCAGGACCTCTCCGACGTCACCCTGGAGGCACCGACCGAGGAGCGGGAGGAGGCCATCCAGAGCGGCGGCGCCCACTACGCCGAGTCGCTGCCCGTGGAGTACCAGCCCAGCGCGCAGTACCAGGAGCTGTTCCACACGGCCCTGGACGCCTCGGCCGCACGGATCGCCCACGCGGTCGGCGTCGTCACCGAGACCGTGATCGGCGAGCGGTCACCCCGTCCGGTCCTCGTCTCGCTCGCCCGCGCCGGCACCCCCGTCGGCGTTCTCATGCGCCGCTGGGCGCAGTTCCGGCACGGGCTCGACCTTCCGCACTACGCCGTGTCGATCGTGCGCGGCCGGGGTATCGACGCCAACGCGCTGCGCTGGCTCGCCGCCCACCACGACCCGCGGGACGTCGTCTTCGTCGACGGCTGGACCGGCAAGGGCGCCATCACCCGCGAACTCGCCGAGGCCATCGAGGAGTTCGAGGCCGAGGAGGGCATCGCCGGCTTCGACCCGGAGATCGCCGTCCTCGCCGACCCCGGTTCCTGCGTGCGCACCTACGGCACCCGCGAGGACTTCCTCATCCCCTCGGCCTGCCTCAACTCGACCGTCTCCGGCCTGATATCCCGTACGGTCCTGCGCGCCGACCTGGTCGGCCCGGACGACTTCCACGGCGCGAAGTTCTACCGCGAACTCGCCGGCGCCGATGTCTCGGTGGCCTTCCTCGACGCCGTCTCCGCCCGCTTCGCCGAGGTCGCCGACACCGTCGACACCGCCGTCAAGGAGCTGCTCGCCGAGGACCGCACCCCGACCTGGGCGGGCTGGCGGGCAGTGGAGCGGATCAGCGAGGAGTACGGCATCCACGACGTCAACCTCGTCAAGCCCGGCGTCGGCGAGACCACCCGTGTGCTGCTGCGCCGGGTGCCCTGGAAGATCCTCGCCCGGGCCGGGGCGGGCGCCGACCTCGACCACGTCCGGCTGCTCGCCGAGCAGCGCGGGGTGCCGGTCGAGGAGGTCGGCGAGCTGCCGTACACCTGCGTGGGGCTGATCCACCCCCGGTACACCCGGGGCGCCACGGGCGCCGACGGCAAGGCGGTGAACCTCTGATGCCGGTGCTGGTGGCGAGCGACCTCGACCGCACGCTGATCTACTCCTCGGCGGCCCTCGCGCTGACCATGCCCGACGCGCGGGCGCCCCGGCTGCTCTGCGTCGAGGTCCACGAGAGCAAGCCGCTGTCCTACATGACCGAGACCGCGGCCCAGCTGCTGACCGATCTCGGCGACACGGCCGTCTTCGTGCCGACCACGACCCGCACCCGCAAGCAGTACCAGCGCATCAACCTGCCGGGCCCGCCCCCGGCGTACGCCATCTGCGCCAACGGCGGCCATCTGCTGGTCGACGGGGTCACCGACGCCGACTGGCACGCGAGCGTGCTGGCGCGGCTCGCCGACGAGTGCGCACCGCTGGACGAGGTGTGCGAGCACCTGCTCCGGTCGGCCGACCCGGTGTGGGTGCGCAAGCACCGGGTCGCCGAGGACCTCTTCGCCTATCTGGTCGTCGAGCGCGAGCTGCTGCCCGAGGAGTGGGTGAAGGAGCTGGCGGTGTGGGCGGAGAACCGGGGCTGGACGGTCTCGCTGCAGGGTCGCAAGATCTACGCCGTGCCGAAGCCGCTCACCAAGAGCGCGGCGGTCCGCGAGGTCGCCCGGCGCAGCGGCGCGGAGCTGACCCTGGCGGCCGGTGACTCCCTGCTGGACGCCGACCTGCTGCTGGCCGCCGACCGCGGCTGGCGCCCCGGACACGGCGAGCTGGCCGACACGGACTGGACCGCCCCGGCCGTCACGGCACTGCCGGAGCGGGGCGTGCTGGCCGGGGAGCGGATCGTACGGGAGTTCCTCAGAGCGTCACGGGGCCGGCCTGAGGGGCGCCCCTAACCGCAGCAGCCGCCGCCGCAGCAGCCCCCGCCCCCGCCTGCCGGGGGCGCCGGGGCCGACGCGGCGGCGCTTCCCCCCACCGCCACGGTCGACAGCAGCTTCACGGTGTCGTCGTGCCCGGCAGGGCAGGCCGCAGGGGCGGCGGACTCGGCCATGGGACGGCTCAGTTCGAACGTGTCGCCGCAGGTGCGGCAGCGGTACTCGTAACGAGGCATGGCGCCAGGCTATCCGCCGGGCCTGCGAAACCGGCACCTCAATGTTTCATGAGTGTTGCATTGCACCGGTACGTATGTGCGGGGGATTCGAAAACATCGCTGATAATTTGTGAACGCCGCCGCGAGGATGCTTTGTCCCCCGCGCGAGCAAGACCGAGTGCGGAGGGAGACGCCGTCGTGACCGACGCGTCGCAGGGGGAGGGCCGCCCCCGAGGGGGTGGTCGCGGCGACAAGCCGTTCGACACGGACGAGACGCTGCATCTGAAGGTCGGAGCCGTCCGGGCGGACGAGACGATGCAGCTGCGCGTGCCCCCGCCACCGGAGCCCCCTGCCACCGGCGGCCGTTCCGAGCGCCGGCGCAACGCGCGCCCCTCCGCGCGGGAGCGGACCGTCGCGGCCGTGAGCCGGCTGCTCGCGCCGCTGGCCCCGTACGCCCGCCGGCTCGCCCCCTACGCGCGCCGGCTGAAGCCCGTCTATCCGCGCCCCGGCCGGACCGGCTGGCGCCGCTGGATACCCTCCTGGCGCCAGTGGATCGGCGCCGTCCTGTCCAGCTTCGGGCTGCTCAGCGCCTTCCTGGTCACCGCCTACGCCCTCACCGACATACCGAGCAACCTGAACACGTACGCCACGCAGCAGGACAACGTCTACTTCTGGTCGGACGGCACCCCGATGGCCCGTACGGGATGGGTGCAGCGGCAGGCGATGCCGCTGAAGGACATACCCGAGGACGTCCGCTGGGCGGTGCTGGCGGCGGAGAACGAGAGCTTCTACACCGACCCGGGCATATCCGTCAAAGGCCTCACGCGGGCGCTGTACCGCACCGTGGGCAAGGGGGACACCGAGGGCGGATCCACCATCACCCAGCAGTACGTCAAAAACGTCTACCTCAACCAGAACCAGACCATCAGCCGCAAGTTCACCGAGGCGATGATCTCCCTCAAGCTCGACAACAAGATGAGCAAGGACCAAATCCTCGAGGGCTATCTCAACACCAGCTGGTTCGGCCGCGGCAGCTACGGCATCCAGCGCGCCGCCCAGGCCTACTACGGCAAGGACGTCAGCGAGCTCAACGCCTCCCAGGCGGCCATGCTCGCCAGTCTCCTCAAGGGCGCCGGACTGTACGACCCCACGCTGGGCAAGGCCAACCACCAGCGGGCCGTGGAGCGCTGGAAGTGGATCCTCGACCGCATGGTCAAGATCCACAGGCTGTCCCCGCAGGAACGCGCGAAGTACACGACCTTCCCCGAGCCGCTGAAGAGCAACCCGCTGTACAACACCGGCGCGCAGAGCGACTACCTGGTGGAGCTGGCGTCGAGTTACGCCAAGAAGGCCGCGCACCTGACCGACAAGCAGTTCGACCTCGGCGGCTACCAGATCTACACGACCTTCGACCGCAAGCGGGAGCAGGCGCTCACCGACGCCGTCACCAAGGCCCGCAAGCGGGCCAGGCAGAGCGATCCGCGCGGGGCGAAGAACGGGCACTACGGCGCCGCCTCGGTGGCCACCGACGGCCGGATCCTCGCCGTCTACGGCGGCCCCGACCACCGCACCCAGGGCTACAACGAGTCCAACGCGGCCACCGTCCCGGCCGGCACCGCCTTCCTGCCGTTCGTCTACGCCGCCGGGCTCGAACACGGCGTCCACAAGACGCGCGGCGGACCCGCCACCCCCGTCACCCCGCAGACGCCCTACAACGGCGACGACGGCGTCCCGGTCACCACCCCCGAGGGCCCCTACTGGGACCGCAGCGGCAAGAAGGTCGCCGCGCACAACGACGGCGGGAAGTCCTACGGGCAGATCACCCTGCGCGAGGCCCTCGCCCGGTCGGTCAACACCCCTTTCATGCAGCTCGGCATGGACACCGGCCTGGAGAACGTGCGCCGGACCGCCGAGGCGTCCGGACTGCTGTCCGACAGCATGGGCCCCCAGGTGCCCGCCCTGTCGCTCGGCACCTCGACCCCCAGCGCCATCCGTATGGCGAGCGGGTACGCCACCTTCGCCGCCGGCGGCACGCACACGGAGCCGTACTCCGTGCGCCGGATCACCCGCAACGGCGCCCCGGTCGCCCTCGACACCCCGCACCCCCGGCGTGCGGTCGGCGCCCAGGTGGCCCAGGAGGTCGAGGAGGCGCTCACCGACTCCTTCCGCACCGCCCGCCCGGCCACCGCCGCCACCAGACCGGGAGTGGCCGGGAAGGCCGGTACCGCGGACAAGGACACCGCCTCCTGGTACGCAGGCACGGCCGACTCCGTGTCGACGGCGGTCGTCGTCTACCGCATGGACCTGGCGAAGTCGCTGCAGCCGCTGCCCCTGGACGGGCTGGCCGGCGGCACGGCGGACAACGTCCCGTACACCCTCTGGTCGGCCGCAATGGGTCTCGGCTGACTCCGGACCCGACAGACTTCCCCTGCCCCTTTCGGAGAATGAGCCGCGCATGTCTCGCAAGAAGCCACCGTCGCGCCGGCGCCGCGCCCCCGGCCGCCGCCTGCCTGCCGCCGCCACCCGCCCGCAGGTCCTGACACTCGCCGCCCTCCTCGTCGTGGCCTCCCTGGTGGCCGGCTTCCTGGCGCTGACCCGCCCGGACCACACCGAGCCGACCGCCTCCGCCGGCAAGAAGGCCAAGGCGTCCGCCCCCAAGCCCGGCCCGACACCCAAGTGGGACGGCAAGACCCACATCCTCGGTGACGGCTCCACCTCCTACACCGGCCCGCAGCAGGGGCAGTTGAAGCCCGTGCCGCTCAAGCCCGGCGAGAAGCCGCCCCAGTTCGTCGTCTTCTCCTGGGACGGCGCCCTGGAGGGCGACGACCACCTCTTCTCGCACTACCGCGAGATGGCCAAGCAGTACGACGCCCACATGACCTTCTTCCTGACCGGCATCTACCTGCTGCCCAAGAGCAAGAAGTCGCTCTACCAGGGCCCGATGCACGAGCCCGGCGACGCCGCCATCGACTACGCCACCGACGAGCACATCCGCACCACCCTGGAGCAGCTCCGCCTGGCCTACCAGCAGGGCAACGAGATCGGCACCCACTTCAACGGCCACTTCTGCGGCAAGAAGGGCGGCGGCGACTGGTCCGTCGCCCAGTGGAAGAGCGAGATCGACCAGTTCTTCAAGTTCGTGGAGAACTGGAAGACCAACACCGGCGACAAGGACGTCCCCGCCCTGCCCTTCGACTTCAAGAAGGAGGTCACCGGCGGCCGCGCCCCCTGCCTGGAGGGCCAGCCCAACCTGCTGAAGGCCATCAAGAGCTACGGCTGGCGCTACGACGCCAGCTCCCCCGGCGACTTCCAGATATGGCCCACGAAGAAGAACGGCATCTGGGACTTCCCGC
Source organism: Streptomyces sp. NPDC052301 (assembly GCF_044593395.1). NCBI lineage: Bacteria > Bacillati > Actinomycetota > Actinomycetes > Kitasatosporales > Streptomycetaceae > Streptomyces > Streptomyces sp. NPDC052301. The sequence continues at coordinate 74,005 of NZ_JBIUBE010000004.1, forward strand.
TGGAGATGCTCCCCTACGAGAACGGCAAGTTCCAGGGCCTGTCCATGGACTTCAACTTCCTCTACAACCAGTCCAACGGCGAGACGAACGGCGACCCGTCGAAGTACGCCCAGTGGCAGCAGATGACCGTCGACTCCTACATGGCCGGATTCAACCGCGTCTATTACGGCAGCCGGGCCCCGCTGTTCATCGGCAACCACTTCGAGGACTGGAACGGCGACATCTACATGAAGGCCATCGACCAGGTCATCCCGCAGATCTGCACCAAAAAGGGCGTCAAGTGCGTGTCCTTCAAGGAACTGGCCGACTGGATGGACGTACAAAAGCCGCAGACCCTCGCAGCGCTGCGCGGCCTCGACCCCGCCCAGTCACCGGACTGGTCCCAGGTCGTCAAGTGACCTACGGTCAGCGTCCGTTCCACTTGTGTAACCCCCTTCACATTCACCACGTGAGGCGTGCAAAGATGCTCCGTCCCGGTAGGTGTACCGGTGAAAAGGGGAACGTCATTGAAATCGAGAAAACTGAGCCATAAGCGGCGCCGCGCGACCATAGTGGGGGCTGCGGCCGCCTCGGTGGTGGCCGGCGTGGCCCTCGCTTCCAACTGGAGCGCGGGAGCAGCGGTCACCAACGACCCGACGGTGGACGCGGCCACCAAGGCGACCTTCCAGCGGCTGGCCGACGCGGTCTTCACCGACCGCACCGAGGCCCTCGTGGACGGGTCCGGCAGCGCCCGGACGCAGCACGCGTCCGGCTTCTCCGGATCCGTCCGCCTGTCCGGCGGACAGACCCGCGCGCAGAGCTCCGCCGTGGGCGAGCTGCGCGAGCGCCGCACCCGCCTCGCCAAGCTCGGCGAGAAGTACAGCGCGGGCAGCACCAAGGTCACGCTCGACGCCACGGAGGTCCACGGCCGGCACGCCAAGGTCGCCGTCACCGAGACCACCTCGCTGAGCTACAAGAAGCCCGCGGCGGGCAGCCCGAAGACCACGGGATTCCAGGCCCACCACGAGCTGACCTTCGACGCCGACCACAACGGGAACTGGCAGCTGACCGGCATCCACGACACGGACGACGGCTACCTCGCCGTCAACCAGGTCGCCACGCCGTCCGTCGCCAAGGCGAAGACCACCGCCGCCGACGACGGCCCGCCGGACGCCCCGCGCGCGGCCACCAGCTACCCCGCCGCGTCCAACCCGAAGAACCTCACCACCGGCGCCTACAACTACAAGGCCATGGTGGCGTACGCGACCAAGTACTGGAGTCACTACAACCCCGACTACCCGGACTACAACGGGGAGGCCGACGGCGGTGACTGCACCAACTTCGTCAGCCAGTCCCTGAAGGCGGGCGGCTGGAAGCACGTGCCCGGCTACACGAACGACTTCCACAAGTGGTTCGGCAACGCCGACATCCAGTCCGACTCGTTCGTCGGGGTCAACGAGTTCTCCTGGTTCGCCCTGTCCTCCAAACGCGTCACGCCGCTCGCCAACGTCTTCCAGGCGGACCTCGGCGACGTGATCCAGATGGACTTCAACCGGGACGGGTCCAAGGACCACTCGATGATCGTCACCAACCGCGACCGCTACGGCGTGCCGTACGTGACGTACCACTCCACCAACACCTACAACAGGTCGGTGGCCAGCCTCGTCGCGTCGTACCCGCGGGCGTACTTCTACGCCTACCGCACCTGATCCCAGCGGTCCGCCCGGGCGCGGGCGCCCGGGCGGACCGCAGGACGGCTCACTCCTTCCCGCGCAACTTGTCCGCCCCCGGCAGCGGCATGCTCACCGTCGTGGTCCCGGACGCGTGGTCGGGCGACGGGGGCTCACCACTGTCCCCGGGATGCCGGGTCCGCCAGTACGGATTGTCGTGCGGCAAGGCCGAGCCGACCCGGCCGTACATGCCGAAGGTCATCAGCAGCAGACCCACGACGAAGCTGAAGAGCACGTTCTGCATCTTGAACGCCAGGAAGTTCTGCGGAGTGTCCAGCAGACCGAGGAACAGAAAGCCGTTCAGCAGGAACAGCACCCCGAGGACCATGTTCAGCGTCGACGCGAAGTTCCCGCCGATCACCATGCCCGCCAGCAGCAGCGCGCCGATGCAGATCGACAGCACACTGAGCGTGCCGTTGGTGTTCAGCCCCGCGGCCGAGTTCCCGCCGGTGTCGAAGAAGCCGATGTGGTTGATCAGGCCGAGGATGCCGAAGGCGACCAGGAACGCCCCGATCAGACCCGCACCGACCCGGTAGACCCGGTTGAGCCGGTGATCGACGGGCAGATGGTCGTCCAACTGCGTCCGCCGCCGTCCCTCGGCTTTCCTCTCGTGCACTGCGTGTGTGGCCATGTCCGCCTCCCTCGGGCGCTAGCGGAGGCCATCCGTCCACTTCAATATCCGCCTGCCCGCACCCACCCGGCAACACGCACGGCACCCGGCACCCGGCACCCACCCGGAGAACACGCAGCTCAGTGCCCGCCCCCACGCTCCTCGCGAATCTCCGTCACCACCCGAGCGGCCGTCCGGCGCACCGCCTCCGTCTCGGTCAGGAAGTGCCAGAAGTCCGGGTGCCGGCCCTCCAACGAGCCGACCGCCCGCTCCAGCCGGGCCACCGCCTCGTCCAACGGCCGCGCGTGCCGCGGATCCGGCGCCGTACGCCCCGTCATCGCCAGCCGCTGCGCGTCCCGGATCGCGAACCGCGTCCGCTCCACCTCACGCTGCGGATCCTTCTGCACCTCGTTCAGCCGCCGCAGCCGCTCCCCGGCGGCCGACACGGCCTCGTCCGTGGCGTTCAGCAGCGCCCGCACCGTCGACAGCAGCGAGGTGGCGTCCGGCCAGCGCTGGGCCTCCCGGGCGGCCTGCGCCTCGCCCAGCTTCAGCTCGGCCTGCCGGACGTTCTCCCCGGCCTGCTCCGGCACCCGCTGCAGGTCCTGCCAGCAGGCCGCGGAGAACCGCCGCCGCAACTCGCTCAGCACCGGCTCCACCTGACCGGCCCGCGTCGTCAGCGCCTGCGCCCGGGTCCGCAGGGAGACCAGCCGGTGATCGATCTCGGCCGCCCGCTCCGGCAACCGCTCGGCCTCGGCCCGGATCGCCGCAGCCTCCCGCTGCACCCGCTCCGCCCGCTCCAGCGTCTGCTCCACCCCGTGCTGCCCCGCACCCTGATTGAGCCGCGTCAGCTCGGGCGACAGAGCGGCCAGCCGCCCCGCGAGATCATCCGCCCTCAGCCCCTTCCCCCGTACGGCGTCCAGGGCGTTGCTCGCCGCCAGCAGCGCCTGCCGCGCCCGCTCCACCGCGGGCGCCAGCCGGGCCAACTGCGTCTCCGCCTTGCCCAGCAGCGGCCCCAGCGAACTGCCGAAACGGTCCAGCTCCTGCTTGACCCGCACCAGCTCGTCCTTGGCCGCGGTCAGCTCCGCACGCGCCCGCGAGGCCACGGCGGCCTCCAGATCGTCCCGGTCGAGATCATGGGCGTCCACCGCCTGGATGTACCGCTGACTGACCTCGTCGATCCGGCGCCCCAGCGCCTCGAAATCGGACACGGCACGCCCGGCGGCGGGGGAGTCGTCCACCGCCGTGATCGTCTCGATGGAGATCCGCATGTCCCGCTGCGCGGTGTCCAGCTCGTAGAACGCGGCGGCCGCCGCGTCCTTGGCGGCCTGCGCCTCCGCCCGCTGACTCTCCGCCCGCCCCCCGAACCAGCGCCGGGTGCCCCCACCGGCGAACGCACCGGACAGCGCGACCGCGGCCAGTACCGGCAGGCTCATGAGAGTGAGGGTGTCCCGCAGGCCGGAGGAGACCGCGGACCCGCGCCGGGCCGCTGCGGTCGACGGCGGGTACGGCTGCGAAGGTGGCGTGCCCGGTGTCGCCGTCACATCCCTCTCCCGTGCTGTGGATCGCCCTGGGTGGAGTCATTCTCCCACCCGTTGAGGACGAACACACGAGCCGGTCAGTTCGCCCTGCGCACCGTCACTTTCCCGTTCGACGGGCCGGCGGTCACCCGGTGCGGACCGACGTCACGCTGCGGCACACCCTCACGTGGTACCCGGCGCGGGACAGGTGACCGCCACCGCGCCGTTGTCGCTGTGGACGGTCACGCGGTCGGGTGGGGCACGGAGTTGGTGGTCCACCGGGCCGATGCCGGCATCGGCCCGCACCCTGCGCGAGGTGACGTCCCCGCAAGGGTTTGCGGTGCACCGGCCCGGGCAAGGTAGGCTGTCCACTCGACCTGGGCGCGTCGCCCGGGTGTTCCGGGTGCGTAGCTCAGGGGTAGAGCGCCTGCCTTACAAGCAGGATGTCGGCGGTTCGAAACCGTCCGCGCCCACCGGTCGGCCCCTCGGAGATGTCTCCGGGGGGCCGTATCTGTTCGGTGGGCCGGTCACTCCTTTTCTTCCGCCCGCTCCTCATGGGCGTGCTTCAGTTTCGTGCGGGCCTCCACGCGGTCCGCCGCCGCGACCTCGGCCCAGAAGCGGTGGGTGCTGACGAAGACCGCGAGCTCGTGTTCGCGGCGGCGCAGCTTCTCCACCTCGGCCTGCTCGTCCGCCGTCCAGCCGGGGGACGCGGGCCGCTCCACCTTGCGCCAGCCGGTGTCGTCGCTGAAGCCGTCCATCGGCTCGACGGACCAGGGAAGCCGTTTGAGCAGGGCCGACAGCTCGGCCCGGACCTGATGCAGCTCCTCCTGGCCGGCGAGGAGGTCACTGGGGAATCCATAGGTCGTAGCCACGCGGCAATGCTACGCCTGTTCGATTTTGGGTGGCGAGTTCGGTCGTGAGGTTCAGTCGAATGTGTTTATCGAGCTGGTGTTCGGGAGGCTCAGTGGCCGGCCGCGTGGAGGTCCGCCACCAGGCGTGCCGTCACCGGGGCCGGTACGCCGTGTCGCTCGGCCGCGCGCAGCAGGGCTCCGCCGATCGCGTCGAGTTCGAGCGGGCGGCCCGCCTCGGCGTCGCGCTGCATGGACGACTTCGCGCCGGGCGGGAAGGCGTCGTAGCGGGCCAGGGCCTGCGCCGGGTCGGCGGGGGCGCCGCAGGCCCGGCTGACCGCGGCGGTCTCGGCGACCAGTGCCTCGAGTTCCTCGCGGTGGCGGGTGCGGGCCTCGCCGAGCGGAAGGCCGTAGCGGGTGGTGAGCAGCGCGAACGGGGCGAGGAACGCCATCTTGGCCCAGAGTGCCGCCGTCTCGCCCTCGACCACGCGGGCCGTGACACCGGCGTGCGTGAGGGTGCCGGCCAGCGTGTCGAGGCGGGCGCGGGGCACGCCGTCGCCGGCGAGGTCGATCTCCGTGAACGGGCTGCCGTGTTCGATCAGGCCGGGGGAGACCCGCGTGGACTCCACGCGGATCACCGCCGGGGCGACGCGGTCGGGGCGGTGGCGGGCGCGGAGGGCCGCGGGGTGGTCGACGCCGTTGAGGAGGGGCACGAGGAGGGCGTCGCCGGTCGCGGCGGGCGGGATGCGGTTCAGCGCGGCGTCGAGCGCGGTGTGCTTGACGGCGATCAGGCAGGCGTCCACCGGTTCGCGCAGTTCGGTCTCCGCCTCCACGGGCGCGGTGAACTCGCCGAACTGTGCGCTGCGGACGGTGATCCCGGTGCGGCGCAGGGTCTCGGCCGTGCCCTCCCGGGCGAGGCAGATGACCCGGTGGCCGGATCGGGAGAGGAGAGCGGCGAGGAGGCCGCCCGTGCCGCCGGGGCCGAGGATGGCCACGGTCTGTTCGGTCGCCATGAGGCTGTCCTTTCGACGGTCGGCCCCGGGAGTCGGTGGCCGCCTTCCGCGTGATCATCCCAGAGGCGTGCGGTCCGCGTGAGACTGGGGACATGTGCCGGAGTATCAAGACGTTGCGTCCGCCCGTGCTGCCCGGTGAGGCCACGGACGAGGACATTCGCGCCGCCGCCCTGCAGTACGTACGGAAGGTGTCGGGCTTCCGCGCCCCCGCCGCCCATAATCGCGAGGCCTTCGAGCGTGCCGTGGACGCCGTGGCGCAGGTGACGGCGGAGCTGCTCGGAAGTCTGGAGGTGCGGGGGCGGCCGGTGCGGGACCGCTCGGTGTGAACCATGGCCAGAACTTGAACTTGCAAGCACTGATTAGGTTCACCTAACCTGATCCTCCGTTCGGTACCGCCGCCCCCACGACCGGCCACCCCTTGCGTCCCCGGCCGGCCCGACCGACACCGAAGAGGAAAGGTCCCTCCATGTCCGCTCGTCTCCACGCCGCTCAGCCCTATGTCCTCGGGCTCTTCCGCATCGTCGTCGGCCTGCTCTTCGCCGTGCACGGTGCCGCCTCCCTCTTCGGTGTCCTCGGCGGCGCCGCGGGCACCCAGGGCGGCACGATCCCGTCCGGCACCTGGCCGGGCTGGTACGCGGCCGTGATCCAGCTGGTCGCCGGCGGCCTGGTGCTGCTCGGCCTCGGCACCCGCGGGGCCGCGCTGGTCGCCTCGGGCTCGATGGCGTTCGCCTACTTCGACGTCCACCAGCAGGCCGCCCTGTGGCCCATCCAGAACGGCGGCGAGCTGTCGGTCCTGTTCTGCTGGGCCTTCCTCCTGCTGGTCTTCACCGGATCCGGCGCCTTCGGCCTCGACCGGCTGATCGGCCGGGGCGCGGTGGCGGACGGCAGGTCCGCGGCCGAGCAGACCCCGATAGCGGCCTGACGCGTTCCTTCGCGGTACGGCGCCCGTCCCCGGTCGAGCGGGGACGGGCGCCGTACCGTTCGTCGGACGCCTGCGCCTCACGAGCCCCGGAGATCTCGTTGTCACACCCCCGGCGTACGCTGTATGGCTGTCAAACGGGGGAGCAACGGGAGTCGTCGTGTTCGAAAGTGTGGGGTCGCTGGCGGCCGGACCATGGATCTATGCCGTGGTGGCCCTGTCGGTGCTGCTCGACGTGTTCCTGCCGGTGCTGCCGAGCGGGGTGCTCGTCATCACGGCCGGTACGGCCGCGGCGGCGGGGTCGGGCGCGGCGGCCGGGCGGGTGCCGCACAACGTGCCGGACATCCTCGTCCTGATCGTGTCCGCGGCGACGGCCTCGGTGCTCGGCGATCTCGTCGCCTACCGGCTGGCCTGGCGGGGCGGGGAGCGGCTGGACCGGGCGATAGCCCGTTCCCGGCGGCTGACCACCGCGCAGGAACGTCTCGGCGAGGCCCTGGTGCGGGGCGGTGGCGCGCTGGTCGTCCTGGCCCGCTTCGCGCCCGCCGGACGTTCGGTCGTCTCCTTCTGTGCGGGTGCCGCCCATCGCCGCGCCCGCGACTTCCTGCCCTGGTCCGCCCTGGCCGGTCTGTCCTGGGCCGCCTACAGCGTGGCCCTCGGCTACTTCGGCGCCCAGTGGCTCGGCGCGACCTGGCTGGCCACGGCCGTCTCGGTGGCCGCACTGTTCGCGGCGGGCGGCGCGGCGGGCTACCTGATGCGCCGTCGGCCGGCTGCCTGAGTTGTTCTCGGCCGGCTGCCCTGAGGCGCTCTCGGCCGGCTGCCTGAGGCACCGTCGGCCGGCTCTGCCCGAGGCGGTGCCGGCCGGCTTCCCGGGGTCGCCCGCCACGACGGGCGGGCCGCTCGCCCGGTGACCTGACACCTGACGCGGCAGTGGCCGGCCCCACGGGGCCGGCCACTGTCTGTCGGGCGCGTGCCGGAGGTCCGGCGGGAGGGTCAGCAGCCGGCCAGGTCGTTCTGCAGGCTCAGCAGCCGGCCAGGTCGTTCTGCAGGGCGCTCTTCTCGGCGGAGTCGACCGAGAGGTTGTAGTAGTACTTCACCTGCACCCAGGCGCGGACGTAGGTGCACAGGTACGCGGTGCGGGACGGGACCCAGGTGGCCGGGTCCTGGTCGCCCTTGGCCTGGTTGACGTTGTCGGTGACGGCGAGGAGCTGGGGCCGGGTGACGTCGTTGGCGAACGCCTGGCGCTGGGCGGTGGTCCACTTGCTCGCGCCGGAGTCCCAGGCCTCGGCCAGCGGGACCAGGTGGTCGATGTCCAGGTCGGAGGCGGCGGTCCAGGTGGCGCCGTCGTACGGGGAGTACCAGCTGCCGCTGGTGGCGGCGCAGGAGGAGTCGGTGACGACGTTCGAGCCGTCCCGCTTGAGGATCCACTCGCGGGTGTTGCAGGTGCCGGAGATGGTGATCCAGGTCGGGAAGAGGGAGCGCTGGTAGCCGGTGCGGTTCTCGGTGGCGACCGTGAGCTGGGAGAGGTAGCTGCGGGCGGTGGCCCCGCTGACCGGGGTGGGGAGGGCGGCGGAGGCGGTCGGGCCGTTGAACAGTCCGGCCGAGGCTATGAGACCGGTGAGGGCCGCGAGTATGCTCAGTCGTCGACGCGCGTAGACACGAGACAAGCGGGACATGCGAACTCCCATGTGGGGCGAGGGTGTGGGGCGCGAGCGAGGGAATGCTCGCGGGGGCGTGTTTCCGGAGGGTGAGCGCTCGGTGAGAATCTAGTGACGTGTCCATGTCACTACAAGGTCCACAGTCGAACTTTTGCGTCCCGTACTATGGGAGGCGCAGAAGGGGAGTAGCTCTTCGCCGGACCGTCGACATACTGCTCAGTCAGCTGAGCCGGCGCCCGGGGGCGGATCTTCGAGTCGATTCGAGGACTGCCAGCGAGACCTTCGGCAAGCAGTGCACGCCCGTGTCCCACGACACGGGCGCCGAGTGCGCTGCCGTGCCGAGGTGTCATCGCGTGACGTACCACACTCTCGGTGGGGCAGCCCGACCGATTGAGGGACCTTGATCAGCATCACCGTGACGGCGCTCGTCTTCGGCGTCATCTTCCTCGCCGAACTGCCGGACAAGACCGCGCTCGCCGGCCTCGTCCTCGGCACCCGTTACCGCGCGAGCTACGTCTTCGCGGGCGTCGCCGCCGCCTTCCTGGTGCACGTCGTGCTCGCCGTCGCGGCCGGCAGCGTGCTGACTCTGCTGCCCCAGCGGATCGTGCACGCGATCACCGGCGTCCTCTTCCTCGGCGGTGCGGCGATGCTCCTGCTGCACAAGGGCGAGGAGGAGGAGATCAAGAAGCCCGCCGACCAGTCCTTCTGGAAGGTCGCGGGTACGGGCTTCATGCTGATCCTGGTCGCCGAGTTCGGAGATCTCACCCAGATCATGACCGCCAACCTCGCCGCCCGCTACGACGACCCGCTCTCCGTCGGCCTCGGCGCGGTGCTCGGCCTGTGGGCCGTCGCCGGGCTCGGCATCGTCGGCGGAAAGGCCCTGATGAAGCGGGTGCCGCTGCGCCTGATCACGCAGATCGCGGCGCTGCTGATGCTCGCGCTCGGTGTGTGGAGCCTGTACGAGGCCGTGGCCGGCTGAGCTGAACGGTGGGTGAACCCTCGCCGGGGGCGGTGGCGGGATCCGCTCCCGGTTTTGTACCGTAGAGAAACAAAGTGGCTCCCGCCCGTTTTCCCTGACCGGCGGGCGGGGCCGCCTTGTCCCTCCCCTTCCCGGGGCCATTCGTTCCTGGAGCTGCCCATGACGGCCACCGCCGCGTCCTCCACCGCCCTGCCCGCCGTCCTCACCGCCCGCGCCCTCCTGCTCGACATGGACGGCACCCTGGTCAACTCGGACGCCGTCGTGGAACGCATCTGGCGGCGCTGGGCCGAGCGGCACGGGCTGGACGGCGACGCGGTCATGAAGGTCGTGCACGGTCGGCAGGGGCACGCCTCCATGGCTCTCCTCCTGCCCGACCGGCCCTTGGAGCAGAACCTCGCGGACAACGCCCGCATGCTCGCCGAGGAGACCGCCGACATGGACGGCGTGATCGAGATCCCCGGCGCGAGCGCCTTCCTCGCCTCCCTGCGCGGGCTGCCGCACGCCCTGGTGACCTCCGCGGACGTGGCCCTGTCCACCGCGCGCATGAACGCCGCCGGGCTGCCGCTGCCCGAGCTGCGGGTGACCGCCGAGTCGGTGGGGGCGAGCAAGCCAGATCCCGAGGGGTTCCTGAAGGGGGCGGCCGAGCTGGGGATCGACCCCGCGGAGTGTGTCGTCTTCGAGGACTCGGGCGCGGGGATAGCGGCAGGGCGGGCCGCCGGCATGCGTGTCGTGGGGGTCGGACCCCGGGCCGCCGCGCACGGTCCCGACGTGGTCGTACGCGATCTCACACAGGTGCGGGTCGAGGACGCGGGCGAGGGGTTGCTCCGTCTGCACGTCGGCCAGGCGTAGGGTTCCGCCCTCCATCCTGCGTGACTGCGCCCTCCGGGCCCCGGGTTCCTCACGGGTCCGACGTCTCCCCCTCCAGGCTCGCCCGGGTCGCAGGCCCGTACACGCCCAGGGTGTCGCCGCGGATGCCCCTGGCCAGTTGGTAGTTGAGCACGGCGTCCTCCACCGGGCGGGTGAAGACCCCGTCGATCTGGTCGCCGTAGAGATTCAACTGCCGTAGCCGCAGCTGGAGTTCCCTCACCTCCGGGCCGGAGTCGCCGCGTTGCAGCACCGGGGCGGCGGCGGGGGTGGTGCGGGGGGCGGTGGAGGTCTTCGGGCTCGGAGTGGGGGAGGGGGCGCGGGGCGCCGAGCCGGACGGGGAGGGGGACGGTGAGGCGGAAGGCGTGGCGGACGGGCTCGGACCGGCCGACGTGGGCGGGGGCGCGGAGGGCGCGGGGGAGCGGGGCGGTGCGACGGGGGGCCGCGGTGAGGTCGAGGCCGGGGCCGCTGCGCTCGGCACGCTCTGCCTGACCTCCTGGGCCGCCCGGTTCCGGGTCGGCGTGTGATAGGAGAAAAGCCCGCTCGCGACACCGGCCGCCACGACGACGGCCACCCCGGCCCCCGCGACCGACAGCAGCACCGTACGACGGCCCCTGGGGCGTATCCGCTCCTCCTCGCGGTCACCGTGTTCCTCGCCACCGGGCTCCCCCGCGTGGGGCACGTCCCCACCGGACCCGACCTCGACCGGGTGTGGCGTGCCGGGCCCGCCGACGGCCGTGTCCGCTGTCCCCGGGCCGCCGCCCGTCGTCTCCGCCGTGCCGGACCCGACCTCGACCGGGTGTGGCGTGCCGGGCCCGCCGACGGCCGTGTCCGCTGTCCCCGGGCCGCCGCCTGTCGTCTCCGCCGTGCCGGACCCGACCTCGACCGGGTGTGGCGTGCCGGGCCCGCCGACGGCCGTGTCCGCTGTCCCCGGGTCGCCGCCTGTCGTCTCCGCCGTGCCGGACCCGCCCGCACCCCCCGTCCCGACGCCGTCGGCAGGCGGCGCCGGGGCCTGCATGCCGACGTACGGCCGTATCCGCAGGGGGTCGAAGTCCTCCGCCGCTGCCGCCTCGGCCGTCCGGGCCTCGCGCAGGGCCTCGGACGCCCGCTCGGTGCAGTCGCACGACGGGGTGCGGTCCGCGCCCCTCGGCGCCCCGCACTCCGGGCACGTGTGGCCCTTGGGATCACTCACGTGTTCGTCCCCTCCCCTCACGAACTTCAGAGACTATGCGCACCTCCTCCACAGGCACCGTCGGAAACGCAGGACTCAACAGGCCATAAACGGTGACTCCCACCACCATGGAAGAGGTGCACCCGAGCCCCGGGAGGTCTCCATGACCCTGGACACGCACGGCGCGGCGAAGGACGTGAGGAGCAGCGAGCACGTGCCGGGCAACGTCTTCGTCTCCATCGGCGCCCTGCTGCTCGGGCTGCTGCTCGCCGCGCTCGACCAGACCATCGTGTCGACCGCGCTGCCCACCATCGTCAGCGACCTCGGGGGGCTGGAGCACCTGTCCTGGGTGGTCACCGCCTACCTGCTGGCCTCGACCGCCGCGACCCCGCTGTGGGGCAAGCTCGGGGACCAGTACGGGCGCAAGAAGCTCTTCCAGACCGCCATCGTGATCTTCCTGATCGGATCGGCGCTGTGCGGCATGGCGCAGAACATGCCCCAGCTGATCGGCTTCCGGGCGCTGCAGGGGCTGGGCGGCGGCGGGTTGATGGTGCTGTCGATGGCGATCGTCGGCGACATCGTGCCGCCGCGTGAACGCGGGCGCTACCAGGGACTGTTCGGGGCCGTCTTCGGGGCGACGAGCGTGCTGGGGCCGCTGCTCGGCGGGCTGTTCACCGAGCATCTGAGCTGGCGCTGGGTGTTCTACGTCAACCTGCCCGTCGGTGTCGTCGCGCTCGCCGTGATCGCCACCGCCCTGCAGATCCCGCGCCGTACCGCCCACCATGTCATCGACTACCTGGGGACGTTCCTGATCGCCGCCGTCGCCACCTGTCTGGTGCTCGTCGCCTCCCTCGGCGGCACGACCTGGGCGTGGGGGTCGGCGCAGATCATCGGGCTCGCCGTGCTGGGCGTGCTGCTGGCCGTGGCGTTCGTCGCCGTGGAGCGCCGGGCCGCCGAACCGGTGCTGCCGATGAAGCTGTTCGGCATCCGCACCTTCACCCTGGCCGCCGTCATCAGCTTCGTCGTCGGCTTCGCCATGTTCGGCGCGATGACCTACCTGCCGACCTTCCTCCAGGTCGTGCACGGCATCTCGCCGACCCTGTCCGGGGTGCACATGCTGCCGATGGTGGTCGGGCTGCTGCTGACCTCCACCCTCTCCGGGCAGATCGTCAGCCGCACCGGCCGCTGGAAGGTGTTCCCGCTCACCGGCACCGCCGTCACCACCATCGGCCTGCTCCTGCTGCACCGGCTCGACGAGCACAGCTCCACCGCCGAGATGAGCGTCTACTTCTTCGTCTTCGGCCTCGGGCTCGGCCTGGTCATGCAGGTGCTCATCCTCATCGTGCAGAACGCGGTGTCGTACGAGGACCTGGGCGTCGCCACCTCCGGCGCCACCTTCTTCCGCTCCATCGGCGCCTCCTTCGGCGTCGCCGTCTTCGGCACGGTCTTCGCGAGCCGTCTCGGCGACAAGCTGGCCGCCGCCTTCCGTGGCGTGACCCTGCCGCCCGGCGTCTCCGCGAACGCCCTCGAGTCCGACCCGCGCGGCATCGCCGGCCTGCCGCCCGCCCTGCGCCCGGCGGCCCTGCACGCCTACGCCGCCGCCATCACCGACGTCTTCCTCTACGCCGTCCCCGTCGCCCTCCTCGGCTTCGCGCTGGCCTGGTTCCTGAAAGAGGACCGGCTGCGCGGCTCGGTCACCGCGCCGGACGTCTCCGAGACCATCCCGCCCAACCCCGTCGAGCGGTCCTCCTACGACGAGTGCAGCCGGGCCCTGTCCCTGCTCGGCACCCGGGAGGGCCGCCACGAGATCTACCGGAAGATCGCCGAACGGGCCGGCTACGACCTGCTGCCCGCCGCCAGCTGGATGCTGCTGCGCATCCGCAAGTACGGCTCCGTCGAGCCGGGCGTGCTCGCCGAGCGCAGCCCCGTCCCGCTCCAGGCGGTCATGGCCGCCGCCCGCCAGGTCGAGGAACGGCACCTCGCCGAACGCCGGGGTCTGGACCTGATGCTGACCGAGTCCGGCCGCGCGGTCGCCGAACGGCTCGCGACGGCCCGCGAGGAGTCCCTGGCCGAGCTGCTCGGCAACTGGTGGCAGCCGGGCCGCTCGACCGACCTGACGCGGCTCGTGAAGGAGCTCACCGGTGAACTGTGCGGCTCGGATCAGGAACGGCCGCACAACGGCACCGTCACCAAGGTCGGTTGACGGATTGTGCTGCCACCAGCTCCTTGCGGAACCAGTGTTCGGCGTACCGGTCGTCGTTGTGCGGAGGGGTCTCGGCGTAGCCGAGGCGCGCGTACAGGGCACGGGCCTCGACCAGGTCGGAGCGGGTGTCGAGGACGATACGGCGGGCGCCGAGGGCCCGGGCGGCCTCCTCGGCGGCGGCCACGAGCAGCGCGGCCCCGCCCCTGCCGCGCGTCTCCTCGGTGACGAAGACCCGGGTGAGCTCGGCCGTGTCCGCGTCCAGCAGCCGTACCCCCGCCGAACCGGCCGGTGTGCCGTCGTACCGGGCGACGAGCAACCGGCCGCCGGGCGGGGCGAGTTCGGACCCGGTGGACGCCGCCACCTGCCGCTCCAGCTCGCCCGGGTCGGTGCGCCGGCCCTCGTGCAGCAGGTACCAGCGGTCGCTGACCTCCGTGTAGTACGCCCGCCACAGCGCGGCGGCGACCGGGGAGTCGTACGGTTCCGGGGCGATCGTCCACGTCATGCCGGCCATTGTCGACGCCCGCCGTCCCGCCGCCGGGGTGATTTCCTCGACACTGGCTGCCGTGAACCGCACCGACCGTCTCTACGCCCTCGTCGAGGAGTTGCGCGCCGCCGCTCCCCGCCCCCGCAGCGCCCGCGCGCTGGCCCGGCGCTTCGAGGTCAGCGTCCGCACCATCGAGCGGGACCTGGCCGCGCTGCAGCAGTCCGGACTGCCGATCCACGCCGAGCCGGGCCGCAGCGGCGGGTACGTCCTCGACCGGGGGCGAACCCTGCCGCCGCTGACCATCACCCCTGCCGAGGCGACCGCCCTCGCCGTCGGGCTGCACACCCTCACCGGGACGCCGTTCGCCGCGGACGCGCGCAGCGCACTGCACAAGGTGCTGGCCGTCATGCCGGAACGGGAGCGGCGGGCGGCGGCCGAGCTGGCCGAGCGGGTACGGCTGCTCGTCCCGGCGGCCCGCCCGGCGCGGCCCGCCGGACCGACGGTGCCCGCCGCGCTGCGGGAGGCGCTGACGGCGGGGCGGGTGCTGCGCCTGGAGTACGCCGACGCGGCGGGCCGGGTCACCGCACGGGACGTCGAACCGCTCGGCTTCCTCGGCGGTGAGGAGCACTGGTACCTGGCCGCCTGGTGCCGGCTGCGGGACGCCCCGCGCGGCTTCCGGCTGGACCGGGTCCGCGCGGTGACGGCCCTGGACCAGCGGGCCCCGCACCGCGGCGTCGACCTCGCCGCGCTCGACACGCTCGGCTCGGACGTCGTACCGCTCGACGCGGCGGCGGTGATGTGACGCCAATCACCGACAGGGGGGTGTCGCGGGCGGGGCGGAGGCTGAGCCCATGACATCGACCACGCACACCGGCCCCACCACGCTGACCAGCGACACCGGCATCGCCCTCTTCGACCGCTGGACCGCCCTGTGGAACGGGGACTTCGGCGACCCGGAGGCCTTCCTCGCGCCCGACTTCCGCATCCGCTTCGGCAACGACCCCGCGAACGCCGCCACCGACGAGGTGCGGGGGCCGGCCGGGATGACCGACTACGTCCGGGCCTTCCGGGAGGCGAAGCCCGGACTGCGCTACACCGTCGACGGGACGCCGACGGTGGACTCCGCTCTGGGCCGGGTCGCCTGCTGCTGGTACGTGACCTTCGCGGACGGCGCCCGGAGAAGCGGGATCGACCTGCTGGACGTGGCGGACGGCCGGATCAGGACCGTCTGGTCCGTCACCGGGCTGCGCCGGTTCGCGGACTGACGCCGTTTGTGGGCTGCCTTCCGGGTCACCCGAAGGAGGAGCCGGCCAGCGGGGCCGGCCCGATGCGGAAGGCAACCATGTCCACAGGCATGATCATCTTGCTGATCGTGATCGTGATCGTGGCGGCCGTGGTCGTACTCGCGGCCGCCCTGACCCTGCGCGGCCGGACCCGGCGCGGCGGGCCGAGCCTCAAGCGGCGCTTCGGGCCCGAGTACGAGCGGGCCGTGGCCCTGCACGACGGGGACACCAAGGCCGCCGAGCGGGAGCTGGCCGAGCGCGTGGAACGCCACGGCGAGCTGCGGGAACGCCCCCTGGACGCGGAGGGGCGGGAGCGGTACGCGGCCCGCTGGACGGTCATCCAGGAACACTTCGTCGACTCGCCGCGGCAGGCCGTGGCCGAGGCCGACCAGCTGCTCGCGGAGCTCGCCTCCGTCCGTGGCTACCCCGACGGCGGCCGCTACGAGGAGCAGCTCGCCGCACTGTCCGTGCACCACGCGGACCACGTCGACGGCTACCGGCAGGTCCACCGCGTGGCCCGCGCCGGGGCGAGCGGCGGCCTGAGCGAGGCCGGCGCCGGGACCGAGGAGATGCGTGCGGCCCTGGTCGGCGCCCGTGCCCTCTTCGACGACCTGTCCGGCCCCGGCCAGGACTCCGGCCGCCACCGCGCCCCCTCGGGCACGGCCGGTGGTCCGAAGGCCGGTCCGGGCACGCATTCGCACGCCCGGACCCCCACGCCGTGGGCCCTGCACCGCAGCCGACCGAAGGAGAGCTGAGCGCCATGTCGGACAGCAGGACCGGACCCGGCGACGAGCGGTACCCGCACACGCCGGACGACGAGTGGGCACCGGAGGACGCGTCACCGGGCCGCCGCATCCCGAGGGAGCCCCGGCCGGACGAGCGGCTCCCCGGCGAACCGGTGGCACGGACGGGCCCGTCCGGAACAGCGGCGACCCGCGGAGGCCCGAGGGCGGACGACTGGACCCCGGAGGACGACCACACCGGGGCGGCGGGCGCCGGTGTGCCGGAGCGGGCGATGCGCGCGGATGCGCCCGCCGGACCGCCGGCCGGTGGTCGCGCGGGAGCACGGACGGGTGCGG
>NZ_JBIUBE010000004.1:90438-121494 GCF_044593395.1 Streptomyces sp. NPDC052301
AGGGGCTGCGGCCGGGAACGGAGAGCCTCGCGGCCGGTGCGGAAGGCTCCGGGGCCGGTACCCGGCAGTCCGGGGCCGGTGGTTCCGGTGCGGCATCAGCGGCGACCCGCGGAGGCCCGAGGGCGGACGACTGGACCCCGGAGGACGACCACACCGGGGCGGCGGGCGCCGGTGTGCCGGAGCGAGCGATGCGCGCGGATGCGCCCGCCGGGCCGCCGGCCGGTGGTCGCGCGGGAGCACGGACGGGTGCGGAGGGGCTGCGGCCGGGAACGGAGAGCCTCGCGGCCGGTGCGGAAGGCTCCGGGGCCGGTACCCGGCAGTCCGGGGCCGGTGGTTCCGGTGCGGCACGCGGTGCCGGGGTCTCCGAGGACGGGACGATGCCCGACGACGGGCTCGGGGCGCCGTACTCCGGGGACGTCAGCGGGCGTGAGGCGAGCACCACCGAGTCGCGGGCCGCGGACGCCTGGCCGGCCGCGCCCGGCACCCCGGGCACCGGGAGCCGTGGCGTCGGCGAGAGCGACGCCCCCTCCGGTACCGGCTCGCCCCTGCTGCCGCGGGAGGAGACGGACCGGTGGGAGCAGCGGATGCGGCAGGTGGCGGTCGGATTCGTGGACGAGCCCCGGGAAGCCGTCGCGGAGGCCGACCACGCGCTGGAGGAGATCGCCACGCGCTTCACCGAGGCCGTGTCCCGGCGGCGCCGCACCCTGCGCATGTCCTGGGAGGGCACCGAGGACCGCGGCCCGGGCGCCGAGACCGACACCGAGCAGCTGCGGCTGGCCCTGCGCGACTACCGGGAACTGGCCGGGCGCCTGCTACACCTCTGACCCGGGCACCTCACTCGTGGCGGCAGCCCTGCGCTGCCGCCACTCGCGTACGACCTCCTCGACGTCGTACGGCTTCTTCCCCAGCGGCGGGCCGGGCGGTGGCTTGAACATCATGTCGCGGATCCGGACGTTCACGTCCTCGATGATCTTGCGTGCCATTCGCTCCGAAGGGGCCGCGTAGGCCGCCACGAGCGCGTCCTCGGCCTCCTTGCGCAGGGCCAGCGCGGGCGGCAGCACGGCCAGCCCCTCGCGGGCCATCTTCCGCTTCACCCACCACAGTTCGTCGTAGCCGGTCTCCAGCTCGGTGGGCAGCGGCTCGCCCGCACCGGTCAGCCGCTCGAACTCACCGCGCGCCTGTGCGTCCCGTATCTGCTTGTCCACCCAGGAATCGAACGGCACCCCCGGTGGCTTTCGCTCGGTCATGAACCCATTGTGCCGGACGCCACCCGGCCGGGCGTTTTATCATGCGGCGGCGGTACGGCGATTCAGCCGCCGTGCAAGGACGTCTCAGGGGGAACACGCGTGCTCGAACTCACCATGGCCACCGTTTCCGGCGCCGACGCGGGCGCCACGGCCGGCATGACGATGGCCGAGGCGCCGAGCGAGCCGGGCGCCGCGCTCAGGGTCGGCCGGGACGCGGCCGTGTGCCGGCTGGTCACCCCCGAGGACTGGCTGTTCGTCTCCCGCGTCCACCTGGAGTTCCTGTGCGGCCCCGACGGCGGCTGGCAGCTGTCCTGGCTGCGCGGTTCGCAGGCCGACCCGGCGTCCGAGGTACGGCTGATCGTCGGCGAGTACGCCCAGACCGTGCCGTACGGCGGGGTCGTGGCGCTGCCGCGCGGGGGGTCCGGCGAGATCATCGTCCAGGACCGCACCGCGCCGCGCAGCGTCAACGTCGGCTTCTACCACGAGGCCTGACGCTCAGCCGAGCACGCGGGCCAGCGCGAACCCGTCGTAGCCCTTGCTGCCCACCGTCTGGATCGCCGTACCGGTCAGTCTCGGGTGGGTGGCGATCAGTTCGAGGGCGGCACGGGTGCCGACCACGTCCGGCTCGCCGCTGCCCGCGTCGGCGATCTGGCCGCCGCGCACCACGTTGTCGAGCACGATCAGGCTGCCCGCACGGGTGAGCTTCAACGCCCACTCGACGTAGTGCGCGTTGTTGGCCTTGTCCGCGTCGACGAACACCAGGTCGAAGGGGGCCGGGTTCTCGTCGGCGAGCTTGGGCAGCGACTCCAGGGCCGGGCCCACCCGCACCTCCGCGACCCGGTCCAGGCCCGCCCGGGCGAGGTTGCGGGTGGCCACCTCGGCGTGCTTGGCGCTGTACTCCAGCGAGATCAGCTTGCCGTCCTCGGGCAGCGCGCGGGCCAGCCAGATGGTGCTGTACCCGCCGAGCGTGCCGATCTCCAGGATCGTGCGGGCGCCCTGCACCTGGGCGAGCAGGTGCAGCAGCTTGCCCTGAGCGGCCGTGACGGCGATCTGCGGCAGCCCCGCGGCCTCACTGTCCCGCAGGGCCGCCCGCAGCATGTCGTCGTCGGGGGAGAGTTGGCTGATGAAGTAGTCGTCGACGTCGTCCCAGAGCTGCTGCGACCCGCTCATGGTCTGCTGCCTTTCCCGAGTGTCTGCCTGTCCCCCTGCATCGTCTCAGCCGACGGGCGTCTCCGGGGTGACCGGAGACGGTGGCTGCACGGGCGGCGGGGGAGTCACGGGCCGCCGGGAGTGTCGTACGACGACCACGGCAACGGCCGCGACCACCAGCAGCAGGCCGCCGCCGACCGTCAGGACCCACGCCGGGATGCCGCCGATCCGGCGCAGCTCGTCGTCGTGGATCACCTGCCGGACCGGGGTGTCGGCGGGGGCCCGGCGCAGCTCGTGGTCGCCGGAGATCCGGTCGGGGTAGGGGAACCGCTGGGTGAGGGCCGTCAGGTACGGGGTGCCGGCGGCCAGCTCGCCGAGGGCGCCCTTGCCGGTGTCGAGGCGGCCCGCGAAGAGGATCTCGGGCGGCAGGCCGCCGATCGTCGTGCGCGTCTGCATGCGGTGCGCGGCGAGGACGTACAGGCCGAGGGTCTGCGGCAGGCTCGCGAGGCGGGACAGCCGCATCGGGTAGACCGGGTGGTCGGCGGCGAAGGCGAGGCGGAGGGGCTCCAGCGCGCCCCGCAACGGGGTGCCCTTCGCCTTCGGGGCGAGGCGGACGGCGACGTACTCCCAGTGCTGGTCGACGTACGGCCGCAGGGCGGCCTTGAGCCGGGCCGGGAAGGTGAAGCCGTGGGAGCGCAGCCAGTGGTCGAGCGCGGCGGGGTCGGTGGCGGTGAGCCGGGCCACGTCGAAGGGGCCGAGCGTCTGTCGGCCGACCACGCCGACGGCGCCCGCGGCGGGGGGCGGTGCCGCGTCGCCGGCCGTGTCGTCGTCGTCGAACGGCCAGTCGCCGTTCCGCGGCCAGAAGTGGTACCGGGTGCGGTGCACCGGGGCGATGGCGCCGGCCAGCTGGTCGAAGAGGGCGGGATCGCCGAGGCGGACGGTCGCCCGGTGCGGTACGGGCATGATCCAGGCGGCGTGCCGCGCGTCCCCGTTCACCGTCAGGCGCATCACGATCTGCTCCTGGCGGCCGTCCCAGCGGAGCACGGACTGCTCGTCGGAGACGGCGATCCGGCCGGCCGGGTCCGGCAGCATCGCCCCGCACCCACAGGCGTAGGCGGGGGCGATGAACCAGCTCAGCTGAATACCGAGAAGACCGAGGAGCAGGGCGAGTATCCGGGCACGTTTCACAGGGCAACAGACGGTACCGGTGGATGATCGGTTCCGGTGCCCATGAGTGTCCCGCGGGGGGCGCGGGGTCTTACCGGCTCTCGACCGACGGTGCCGAACCCGGCAACGGCCGCCCCGCGGACTCCGACATCCGCCACACCGCGAACCCGCCCACCACGGCCGCGGCCATCATGTAGTACGCGGGCATCATCATGTTCCCCGTCGCCCCGATCAGCGCCGTCACGACCAGCGGAGTCGTCCCGCCGAACAGGGACACCGACACGTTGAAGCCGATGGACAGGGAGCCGTACCGCACCCGGGTGGGGAAGAGAGCGGGCAGCGCGGCCGGCATGGCCGCCGTGAAGCAGACCAGGAGCAGACCCAGCGCCCCCATGCCCAGCGCGACGGCGAGCAGGCTGCCCTGGCGGATCAGCAGCAGCGCCGGGACGGACAGCAGCAGGAACCCCGCACAGCCGGCCGCGATCACCGGACGGCGGCCGACGCGGTCGGACAGGGCGCCCGCGAAGGGCTGCACGATCATCATCAGGGCCATCACGCCCAGCACGACCAGCAGACCGTGCGTCTCGTCGTACTTCAGCTCGCTCGTCAGGTAGCTCGGCATGTACGACAGCAGCATGTAGTCGGTGACGTTGAAGACCAGCACCAGGCCCATGCAGATGACCAGCGACTTCCACTGCCCGGTGATCATCTCGCGCAGCGGCACCTTGGGGCGGGCCGCCTCGGCCTTCTCCACCTCCGCCGCGAACGCCGGGGTCTCCTCCAGCCGCATCCGCAGGTACAGGCCGATGATGCCCATCGGGCCCGCGATCAGGAACGGGATCCGCCAGCCCCAGGACGTGAGGTCGTCCGAGGACAGCAGCGCGGTCATCACCGTGACCAGGCCCGCACCGCCGATGTAGCCGGCGAGCGTGCCGAACTCCAGCCAGCTGCCGAAGAAGCCGCGCTTCTTGTCCGGGGCGTACTCGGCGATGAACGTCGAGGCGCCCGCGTACTCCCCGCCCGTGGAGAAGCCCTGCACCAGGCGGGCGGCCAGCAGGAGCAGCGGGGCGCCGACGCCGATCGTGGCGTACGACGGGACCAGGCCGATGGCGAACGTGCCCGCCGCCATCATGATCATGGTGATGGCGAGGACCTTCTGCCGGCCCACGCGGTCACCCAGCGGGCCGAAGACCATGCCGCCGAGCGGACGGACCAGGAAGGCCGCCGCGAAGGCGCCGAATGTCGACAGCAGCTGCGCGGTCGGGTTGCCGGAAGGGAAGAAGACCTTGCCGAGAGTGACCGCGATGTAGCTGTAGACACCGAAGTCGAACCATTCCATGGCGTTGCCGAGCGCCGCCGCCTTGACGGCGCGCTTGACGAGCGCGGGGTCGGTGACGGTGACGTCGCGGGCGGTGCCGGCCCGCCGGGTCTTCAGGTGCGGGGTGACGGCTGTGGCGGTGGCCAAGACGAAGCTCGCCTGCCTTTCGACGGGGACAGGGACGCGACCCGGACGGCGGCGGTGACGTACGACGGGCCGAAAAGCGACCATAGGCAGTGTTTCGCCCGTTACGTCGCGTACACACATCGATGCATTGTGCAGCTAAATGGCGTGTATGCAGGTACGTCTGCCCGCTTCGAGCAGGTCATTCCGGCTGTCCGCTGTGATCCTTGTCGCGCCCTGGACGGGCAACCGCATGCACCCCCGACTATCGTTATCCGGACAAAAGGTGCAGGAAGCCTCGTAGAGGTCCGCAGAAGGACCCGGCGCGCACGCCGCCGGGAACGGAGCGGGGCGGGAGGCCGACGAGCCGTGGCGAACGTGGAGCACAGCGGGCGACCGGCGGGTGCGTTCTCGACAGCCGCGGCGGGGACAGGGCTGCGCGCGGCCCGGCTCGCCCTGTGGGCGGTGCCGGCGACCCTCGCGGCACGGCAGGTGGCCGTCGTCCTCGCCACCCCGAGCCGGGAACGGCTCACCGACCTGGAGACCTGGGTCGGTCCGCAGGGCGTCCTGCATGTGACGGGCTCCCTCTACGACTCGACGCGGTTCACCGGCACCCCCTTCGCCGGCCTGGTGCTCAAGCCCCTCACCCGCTCGGCGCAGGCGGCCCTCGGCTGGGGCTGGACCTTCGGCACCCTGCTCCTCGTCGTCGCCCTCGGCCTGATCGCCGCCCGCGCGCTGCCCCCGCCGGTCGGCCGCCGCACCTCCCTGCCGGCCGCACCGGTCGCCGTCAGCCTCCTCATGCTGTCCCTGCCGGTCCGCAACGCCCTGTGGCTCGGCCAGACCAGCATCATCCCGGTGCTGCTCGTGCTGACCGGCTGCTTCGCCGTACGCGGGGAACGCGTCGCCGGCCTGTGCACGGGCCTGGCCGCCGCCCTCCAGCCGACCGTCCTGCTCTTCGCCCCGCTGCTGTGGTGCACCGGCCGCCGCAGGGCCGCCCTCACCACGGGCGGGTCCTTCCTCGCCGGCTCCGCGCTCGCCTGGGCCGCGCTGCCGCACGACTCCTCCGCCTACTGGGTGCACCACATGGCCGGCGTGGGCCTCGGCGGCAAGGCCGACGCCCTCGGCAACCAGTCCCTGCACGGTGCCCTGCTCCGCCTCGGTCTCACCGGCCCGTTGGAGGTCGCCCTGTTCCTGCTGCTGGGCGCCGCCGTCGCCGCCCACGCCCTGCGCCGCGCGGTCCGCCACGCGCACGACGGCCAGCTGCTGCTCGCCGTGGCGGTCACCGGTTGCGCCGCCGTCGTCGTCTCGCCCACCACCTGGCAGCACCAGCTGCTGTGGGTGCTGCTCGCGGCGGTCGGCCGGGTCGGCAGGCGGGCCTCCGACCGCTACGTCTGGCCGGTCGCCGTCATCCTGGTCACCACGCTCCCGTCGACGATGATGCTGCCGAACACGCCGGTGGTGTACCCGCTGCGGGACAACCTGGTGCTGCTCGCGGCCCTGGCCGCCGCCACCGCGGTCCCCTTCCTGCCCCGCACCTCTCCGTACCACCAGATCCCGATCCCGGCGGAGTACGCCACCGCCGTCCCGGCCCGCTTGCGCCGCGTACCCCTCCTGCCCTTCCTCCGCCGGGTCCTCACCCGCCCCAACCTGTTCCTGGAGCTGCTGCTGATCCGCGTCACCTACGCGGCCTACCAGCAGGTCCGGCTGGCGGCCACCGGCGGCAGCAACACCGAGAGCCGCCTCACCGCCGAGTACCACGGCCGCCTCGTCCTCGACACCGAGCGCTTCCTGCACGTCGACGTCGAGCACGCGGTCAACCACGCCGTGGCGGAGATCGGCTGGCTGCGGTGCTTCTTCGACTTCTACTACGAGTCCTTCCACTTCGTGGTCCCGCTGACCGTGCTCGCCGTCCTCTACTGGCGCCGCCCGTGCGACTACCGCTGGGCGCGATCCTCCCTCGGCTTCGCCACCTTCCTCGCCCTGATCGGCTTCTGGCTCTTCCCGCTGGCGCCGCCGCGCCTGATGCCCACCTTCGGTGTCATCGACACCGTCCACGGCGTGCAGGACTTCTCCAAGCCGGACTACGGCACGCTGACCGCGCTCACCAACCAGTACGCGGCGATGCCTTCCCTGCACTTCGGCTGGGCCCTGTGGTGCGGGGTCGTCATCGAGGTCATCGCCCCGAAGCGGTGGATGCAGGCCCTGGGCCTGCTGCACCCCCTCCTCACCCTCTCGGCCATCGTCGCCACCGGCAACCACTGGGTCCTCGACGCGGCCGGTGGCGCGGCGGTGGTGACCACGGGCTTCGGGCTGTCGTACTTGTTCCAGGGGCCACGGGCCCGGCTGGTCCCGCACCCGCACCACGGCCGAGGTCCGGCACGAGGACAAAAAACTTGTGCGCTAAACGGAAAAAGGGCCTTCTCGCGGCAAGTTGAGAAAGGCTAATGCCCGCCGATGGTGCCTGCAACCCTAGATGCACCAGCAGGTTGGCGGAGTTAGCGTGCTGTTGTCCGGACGGAAACGTCTCCGGTCGCTGCATTACGTCCCCAGCGAAGGAGAGCTTCATGCGAGGGAAATCAGTACTGAGCGCCGCCGCCATGGCTGTGCTGGTCGGAGGAATGACTGTCGGCACGGTGGAATCGGCCTCCGCTGCCCCGAACCAGAGCTGTCGGGTCTCAGGGGGGAGCCTGACGGGCAACGGCTTCGCCGGCAACGGAACTTTCACCGTCTCGCCCGGCGGGGAAAGCGTGAACTCGTCTTCCGGCGGCAGCATCGGACCGACGTCCGTCTCGGGAACGGGGCCTTTCTCCGTGGGTTCCGTGACCTGCGCGGGAGACACGGGAGGGTCCTCGTCCGCCACGGGGAATCCAGGACAGGTGTCCGAGGCTGTGGCGGAAGGATCGGCCGCTGCGCAAGCGGCGATAAAGCGGGGCGCCACCCCGCAGGAGGCGAAGCAGCAGGGTGTAGCGGCCGCACAGGCCAAGGCGCAAAGCCTCGGTCTGCCGGCGTCGGCGGTGAATCAAGTCGTCAATCAGACGACCAACAACGTGAGCAACATAACCAATAACACGAACACCAACACGAACATCAACGGGTCGTTCAACCAGGGCACTCCGAACGCGCCCAACCAGAACACGCAGAACGCGCCGAACCAGGGCACGGGGACGACGCCCAACAACCAGGGCACGGGAACGACACCCAACAACCAGGGCACGGGAACGACACCCAACAACCAGGGCACGGGAACGACACCCAACAACCAGGGCACGGGAACGACACCCAACAACGAAGGCACGGGAACGACGCCCAACAACGAAGGCACGGGAACGACACCCAACAACGAAGGCACGGGAACGACACCCAACAACCAGGGCACGGGAACGACACCCAACAACCAGGGCACGGGAACGACACCCAACAACGAAGGCACCCAGACCACGCCGAACAACGAGGGCGCCCAGACGACGCCCGAAGAGAGCGTGCAGACGCCCGCCGTGTGAACGACCTGAGTGCGTCTCGGCGCCCGGAGCCCCTGCCCGACGGCGGGGGCTCCTCCGTTCAGCATCCAGGGGGTGTCAGTCCGTCCCGCACTCGAACCAGACCGCCTTCCCGCCGCCCCCGGCCGGTGAGACGCCCCACTTGTCGACCACGGCGTCCAGCAGGGCGAGGCCGCGGCCGCATTCCGCGTCCCGGTCCAAGTCGAGGTCGAGAAGCGGGATCCGGGCGCAGCCGTCGGACACCTCGGCCCGTACGCCCGCCGTCTGCCGTGCGAGCAGGACCGTGCAGCGGCGATCCGGCACATGCCGTACGACGTTGGTGACCAGCTCGCTCACGCCCAGCTCCACGGCGAACGTCAGCTCCGTCAGCTCCCATTCGTGGAGCAGCGAGCGGACGATGCGGCGGATGTGGTGCACCGAGTGCTCGCCGACGGTGAGGTGCAGGCGGTACTGGGGGGTGTGGGGAATGTCGAGGTTCACAGGACGAGCCTGACCTTGCGTCACTACGCTGGGCTACGGAGTGAACACAACGGGTCCGAGAGGGGACTTGCCGTGGTGAACATCAACACCCTCGACCCGGGCGCCTCACCGCTCGACTACTACGGCTTCGAGCTGCGTCGGTGCCGGGAGGCGGCGGGGCTGACCCAGCGGCAACTGGGGGACGTCATCAACTTCACGGGGTCGCTCGTCGGTCAGGTGGAGACGGCCCGGAAGCTGCCGACGCTCGACTTCAGCGAACGGGCGGACGCGGCGCTGGGGACCGGCGGGTTACTGTCCCGGCTCCATCCGCTGGTGATGCGAAGTCAACTTTCGGCCTGGTTTCAGCAGGTGGCCGAGCTGGAGGTGCGGGCGACGGAGATCTGCACCTTTCAGATGGGCATGATCCACGGGCTGTTGCAGACCCCGGACTATGTGCGTGCGGTGCTCGGCGCGCTGGACGACACGGGCCTCGACGACCGCTCCGCCGTGCGACTGGCCCGCCAGCGCATCTTCGACAAGGCGGAGCCGCCGGTCTTCTGGATGGTCCTCAGCGAGGCCGCGCTGAGGCAGGAGATCGGCGGACCGCAGATCATGCGCGGCCAACTGGCTTACCTGTTGGCCTTCGAGAACAACCCTCAGATCAACATCCAGGTGCTGCCGTTTTCGGCCGGGGCGCACGCGGGGCTGACAGGCTCGTTCACCGTCTTCCGCTTCGTCGACGATCCGACCATCGTCTACACCGAGGGCTACGGCAGTGGGCATCCGACCGCGAATCCGGACACCGTCAAGGACTGCTCGCTCCGTTACGATCATCTGCGAGCCGCCGCGCTCTCGATCAAGGACTCGGCGGGGCTGATCCGACGGGTGATGGAGGACCGCTATGGAGAGCAAGTGGCGTAAGTCCAGCTACAGCAGCGACCAGGGCGGCGAGTGCGTCGAGGTGGCCGAACTGGCGGAAGCCACCGTCGCCGTCCGCGACAGCAAGACCCCGGCGGGACCGATCCTCACCCTCGACCCCGCCGCGTTCTCCACCTTCGTGCACTGGGCCTCTACAGGCGCTGAATGATCGTCCCGGTCGCCAGTCCGCCGCCCGCGCACATGGTGACGAGCGCGAACTCCTTGTCCGCGCGCTCCAGTTCGTGCAGGGCGGTGGTGATCAGGCGGGCGCCGGTCGCGCCCACCGGGTGACCGAGGGCGATCGCACCGCCGTTGACGTTGACCTTGTCCAGGTCCTGTTCGAAGACCTGGGCCCAGCTCAGCACCACCGACGCGAACGCCTCGTTGATCTCCACGAGGTCGATGTCCTTCAACGACATCCCCGCCTTGCCCAGCACCGCCCGGGTCGCGTCGATGGGTCCGTCCAGGTGGAAGTGCGGGTCGGCACCCACCAGCGCCTGGGCGACGATACGCGCCCGGGGCTTCAGCTTCAGGGCGCGGGCCATCCGCTTCGACGCCCACATGATCGCCGCCGCACCGTCGGAGATCTGGGACGAGTTGCCCGCCGTGTGGATCGCATTGGGCATCACCGCCTTGAGGCCGGCCAGCGCCTCCGGTGACGTGTCCCGCAGGCCCTCGTCCTTGTCGACCAGGCGCCACATGCCCTGCCCGGCGTGCTGTTCGTCCTCCGTGGTGGGGACCTGGACGGCGAACGTCTCGCGCTTGAAGCGTTCCTCGGCCCAGGCGAGGGCGGCGCGTTCCTGGGAGCGCAGACCGAGGGCGTCCACGTCCTCCCGGGTCAGGCCCCGGTGGCGGGCGATCCGCTCGGCCGCCTCGAACTGGTTGGGCAGGTCGACGTTCCACTCGTCGGGGAACGGCTTGCCCGGCCCGTGCTTGGAGCCGGAGCCCAGCGGGACGCGGGACATGGCCTCGACACCGCAGCTGATGCCGACGTCGATCACGCCCGCGGCGACCATGTTGGCCACCATGTGCGAGGCCTGCTGGGAGGAGCCGCACTGGCAGTCGACCGTCGTCGCGGCCGTCTCGTAGGGCAGGCCCATGGTGAGCCAGGCGGTGCGCGCGGGGTTCATGGACTGCTCGCCGGCATGGGTGACCGTACCGCCGACGATCTGCTCGACCGCGTCGGCGGGGATGCCGGTGCGGCCGAGGAGTTCACGGTAGGTCTCGCCGAGGAGGTAGGCGGGGTGCAGATTGGCGAGCGCGCCGCCGCGCTTGCCGATCGGGGTCCGTACGGCTTCGACGATCACGGGTTCGGCGGCCATGGGTGCGGGTCCTCTCCGAGAGGGCTCTCCTCCAGAACTAGTACGCGTTCTAGTTCTGTGTGCAGTCTGCTGACGTGACGTCCGTCACCGCAAGGGTCGTGCAGTGGATTGGCCGTGTCGTACCTCTTGCCAGTTGTAGAACCCGTTACTACGTTCACGGCACCCGCTGATGGACCGTCAGATGGCTGGAGACCGCCGATGCCCTGTCCAGCGCTGCCCGACGGGTTCGACTTCACCGACCCCGATGTGCTGCACCACCGCGTGCCCCTGCCGGAGTTCGCCGAACTGCGCCGTACCGAACCGGTCCGCTGGACAGCGCAGTCGGGGAACGTCGCCGGCTTCCAGGACGAGGGCTACTGGGCCGTGACCCGGCACGCCGACGTCAAGTACGTCTCCACGCACCCGGAGTTGTTCTCCTCGACCCTCAACACCGCGATCATCCGCTTCAACGAGCACATCCAGCGGGACGCGATCGACGCCCAGCGGCTGATCCTGCTGAACATGGACCCGCCCGAGCACACCCGCGTCCGGCAGATAGTGCAGCGGGGATTCACACCACGCTCCATACGCGCACTGGAGGACCGGCTGCGCGCCCGCGCCGAGGCGATCGTGGCGGGCGCCCGGAGCCGCTCCGGGCCCTTCGACTTCGTCACCGAGGTAGCCTGCGAACTGCCCCTGCAGGCCATCGCCGAGCTGATCGGCGTGCCCCAGGAGGACCGCTCGAAGATCTTCGACTGGTCCAACCGGATGATCGCCTACGACGACCCCGAGTACGCCATCACCGAGGAGGTCGGCGCCGAGTCGGCCGCCGAGATCATCGCCTACGCCATGAACATGGCCGCCGAGCGCAAGCGGTGCCCGGCCCACGACATCGTGACGACGCTGGTGGCGGCGGAGGACGAGGGCAACCTGAACTCCGACGAGTTCGGCTTCTTCGTGCTGATGCTCGCGGTGGCCGGCAACGAGACCACCCGCAACGCCATCACCCACGGCATGCACGCCTTCCTCACCCATCCCGGCCAGTGGGACCTCTACAAGCGCGAGCGGCCCGCCACCACGGCCGAGGAGATCGTGCGCTGGGCCACCCCGGTCAACGCCTTCCAGCGCACCGCCACCCAGGACACGGAACTGGGCGGCGTGCACATCAAGAAGGGCGACCGCGTCGGCCTGTTCTACGCCTCCGCCAACCACGACCCCGAGGTCTTCTCCGACCCCGACGCCTTCGACATCACCCGCGACCCCAACCCCCACCTGGGATTCGGCGGCGGCGGTCCCCACTACTGCCTCGGCAAGTCCCTGGCCGTCCTGGAGATCGACCTGATCTTCAACGCCCTCGCGGACGCGATGCCCGGCCTCACACTGTCCGCCGATCCCCGCAGGCTGCGCTCGGCCTGGATCAACGGCGTCAAGGAACTCCGGGTCACCGCCGGCTGACGGGGCCGGCCCACCCCGAGGGAGGCAGGAGCCCTCATCCCCCGCCCTGTTCCTGCCTCCCCCGAGGTCCCCGCGCCCCCTCACTCCCGCCCCGACGCCACCAGCGCCAGTACCCCCGACGCCAGTGCCGCGAGCAGCAGGGGCAGGGCCAGCCCGTGGTGCAGGACCAGCCAGGCGCCCAGGAAGGCGCCGGCGAGCATCGCGATCACCGAGGCGGTACGGCGCGGGGAGCGGTGGCCGGTGGCGTCGCCGAGCCGGGACTCGGAGGCCAGGCCGGTCAGGGTCATCGTCAGGACCGTCGTGGTCAGCTCGGGGACGCCCAGTTTGCGGACCGTCGCGTTGCGCAGGCCCATCGCGAAGGCCGTCAGCGCGATGAGGGCGTACCGGGTGCCGGTGGTGCCCGGCCAGACGTAGGCCACCGCCGCCGAGCCGCCGACCAGGATCGCCTCCGCCGCCAGGGTCAGGCGCGCCCAGGTGCGGCGGGAGCCTCCGCCGAAGCGGGCCGCGACCCTGCCGCCCACCACCGCGCCCAGCAGGAAACAGATCAGGGAGGTGGCCGTGTGCGGGACCGAGAATCCCGGCGCGCCGGCCGCCGCGAAGCCCAGCACCACCACGTTGCCGGTCATGTTGGCCGTGAAGACCCGGCCCAGCCCCAGATAGCTGACGGCGTCGATCAGCCCGCTCACCACGGTCAGGACCAGCAGGACGGCCACCAGACGCACCCCGCGCTCGTGCGCCTCCGGGGTCGTCGGCGGCGTCGGCGATGTCATCGTTCCTCCGGTTGGCCCGACGGACAGAGTGGGGACAACTCCACCACGGGTGTGGGGGGATCTCGGATGTCCCGGCCGAGCGTGTCTTCCGTAGCGTTCCGGACATGACACAGGACACGCTCAAGTCAACGGCACCGAAGTCCAGTTGGGGTGTGCGCAAGGGAATGGCGGCCGGGCTCGCCGCCCTGGTGCTCGTCGGTGCCTGCGCGGCCCCGGCCGCCTTCGCCGCCGACGGGCGTCCGGTGAGCGGCAGAGGCGAGGTCGTCTCCGTCGTACCCGTCGCCACGCACAGCAAGGCGGAGATCGCCCGGCAGCTCGCCGCCCAGCACATCGGCACGGACTCGCTGCGCCACGGCGTGCGGGCGTACCGGGTGACGTACCGCACGGTGGACCCGTACGGGCGGCCCACCACCGCCACCGGGCTGCTCACCCTGCCCGAGGGCGGCGGGCGCAGTCTCGGACTCGTCTCCGACACGCACGGCACCATGTCCGACCGTGCCTACGCCCCCTCCGTCGCCGAGGACGCCCGGGTCCAGTCGTATCTCTTCGCCTCCGCCGGGCACGCCGTGGCGGCCCCCGACTACCTCGGGCTGGGCGAGGGGCCGGGCCTGCACCCGTACATGGACACGCGCTCCACGGTGACCGCCTCCGTGGACATGCTCCGGGCCGCCCGGACCGCGGCCGGACGGCTGGGGCGCACGGTGAACCACGATCTGTACGTGACCGGGTTCTCGCAGGGCGGGCAGGTCGCGATGGCGGTGGCGCGGGCGGTCCAGGGCGGGGACGCGCCCGGCTTCCGGTTGAAGGCGGTCGCGCCGGTGGCGGGGCCGTACGACCTCCAGGGCACCGAGGTGCCCGCGCTCACCGACGGGCGGGTCAACGACATCAGCGGGGTGTTCTACCTCTCCTACTTCCTTGTGGCGCAGAACCGGCTGCACCCCGTCTACAAGGACCCGGCTGAGGTGTTCCGGCAGCCCTACGCCGCGCGCGTGGAGGGGCTCTTCGACGGGCGGCACGAGGACGAGGACATCGTCCGGCAGCTCGCGCCGAACGTGAAGGCGCTGGTGACGGACGACTTCTACCGGCAGCTCGGCCACCCGACCGGGGGGCTGCGCGAGGCGCTGCGCGCCAACGACCACACCTGCGACTGGAAGCCGGACGTGCCGGTGCGGCTGTACGCCGGTGACGACGACACCGACGTGCCGATCGGCAACTCCCGGACCTGCGCGCGCACCCTCGCCGGACGGGGGGCGAGGGTGCGGGTGCTCGACATGGGGGCCGTCGATCACCAGGGGTCGTACCGGGCGGCCCTGGCCGGGATCGCGCGCTGGTTCAGCGGCGGGAGCCGGACGGCTGGGACGGCTTAGTACCAGCCGTTGGCCTGCCAGAAGCTCCAGGCCTTGGCCGGGCTGCCGTAGCGGGAGTTCATGTAGTCCAGGCCCCACTTGATCTGGGTGGCCGGGTTGGTCTTCCAGTCGGAGCCGGCCGAGGCCATCTTGGAGCCCGGCAGGGCCTGGACCAGGCCGTAGGCGCCGGAGGAGCTGTTGGTCGCCGACGGGTTCCAGCCGCTCTCGTGGGAGACGATCTTGCTGAACGCGTTGAACTGCGCGGTGTCCGGGATCATCTTGTGCGCGATCGCCTGAGCGGAGGAGGCCGTGGCCGGGGTCGCGGCATGGGCGGGCGCCGCGCTCAGAGCCATGCCGGCGGTGGCGGCGGCCACGGCGGCGGTGGTGAGGGCCTTCTTCGGGGAGGCGATGCGACGGATGAAGGAGACGGACACGGAGAACCTCTTGCGTCGGGGACAGGGGATCGCCCGCATGGGAAGGACCACGTGCTGTGGCCGCATGCGTCGGCGCCGCGGCCCTGGGGGCTCGTGGCGCCTGGCGACGTCGTCCAGACAAGCAGGCCGGAAATCCGTCCGCAATGCCCCCTTTTACTAGTTGTGGCCGGATCGGCGGCGCACCTCGGTGGTGTGACGTGGCTCTCGAACCGCAGGTCAGCAGGGGTGCCAGAAGGCATATATCGGGCAAAGGGGACTACGGCCTCGGGTCGTAGGTGACCTGGGTCATGTGGGGTGCTTCACCGGCCCGCTCACTGCGCGAAGCCGCGTCCTCACCCAACGGTCGTCGCTCGGGACCGTCGAACGTGACCGTGGTCTCGAACGCGGCCCGCCGCGTGGCCCGGCGCAGCGCCCGCAGCACCGCCGGGCCCAGCGCCAGGGTCAGCACCACCGTGCAGACCGCCCGGCCCAGGTCCCAGCCGAGGGAGGTGGCCGTGCAGTAGGCCACGAAACGCGCCAGGTTCGCCGGGACCGAGGCATGGGAGTCGAAGGAGATGTTCGAGGCCGCGGCACCGAGGAACGGCCAGCCGGCCAGATTCATGATCGTGCCGTAGGCGAAGGCCGCCAGGAAGCCGTACCCGGCCAGCAGCGCCAGCTCCGCCCGGCCGCGCGCCCGGACCGGCCACGGCAGCAGCCCGGCGCCCATCGTGAACCAGCCCATCGCCAGCATCTGGAACGGCAGCCACGGCCCGACCCCGCCCGTGAGCAGCGCGGACGCGAACATCGTCACCGAGCCCAGCGCGAACCCGAAGCCCGGCCCCAGCACCCGGCCGCTGAGCACCATCAGGAAGAACATCGGCTCGATTCCCGCCGTCCCCGCGCCGATCGGCCGCAGCGCCGCCCCGGTCGCGGCCAGCACGCCCAGCATGGCCACCGCCTTCGGCCCGAGGTCGGACTCGGAGAGGGTCGCCGCCACCACCGCGACCAGCAGCACCAGCAGACCGGCGAACAGCCACGGCGCGTCCTGCGCGTGCGCGCTCAATCCGGAGGAGGGCGGGGCGAGGAAGGGCCAGCCGAACGCCACCACGCCGACCGCGCTGACCAGCACCAGGGCGGCGAGCGCGCGGGGACCGAGACGGACGGCGTGCAGCCGGGGGGCGCTCACGCGAGGGCCTCGCGTACTTCGGACACGGTGAGCCACCGCTGCGGGGCGAGGATCTTCGTCACCTGTGGTGCGAAGGACGGCGACGACACCACGATCTCCTCCGTCGGCCCGTCCGCGATCACCTCGCCCTCGGCCAGCAGCACCACCCGGTGCGCGATTTCGGCGGCCAGCTCCACGTCGTGCGTGGCCAGCACGATCGCGTGCCCCTCGGCGGCCAGCTCGCGCAGCACGGCCACCAGGCGCGCCTTGGCCGCGTAGTCCAGGCCCCGCGTCGGCTCGTCGAGCAGCAGCAGGGGCGGGCGGGCGGTCAGCACGACGGCCAGGGCGAGCGCCAGGCACTGGCCCTCGGAGAGATCGCGGGGGTGCGTGTCGTCCGCGATGCCGGGCAGCAGCCGGGACACCAGCGACCGGCAGGTGCCCGGCGCGGCGTCCGCGTCCCGGTCGGCCGCCGCGCACTCGGCGGCCACCGTGTCGGCGTACAGCAGATCCCGCGGCTCCTGGGGGACCAGGCCGACGCGGTGGAGCAGGGCGCGGGGCGGGGTGCGGTGCGGGACGGCTCCGCCGGCGTGCACGGTGCCGGAGGTGGGGGCTACCAGGCCGACGAGGGAGCCGAGGAGGGTGGACTTGCCGGCGCCGTTGCGGCCCATGAGGGCGATGGTCTCGCCCGGGGGCACGGTGAGGGTGATGCCGCGCAGGGCTTGGACGCCGTCGCGGCGGACGGAGAGGTTCTGGACGTCGGCGGTGCGGGTGGCCACTGCTTCCGGGGCGGGGCGGTCGCGGAAGAAGCGTCGGCGGCCGGGGTTCCCGGGTGCGGGGTGCCGGAGCTGGGCGGGGGCCGGCTCCGCTCGCCCGCGTCGGCGGGGTGCCGCTTCCAGGCGGGCACGCAGGGGGGCCGCCCTGCGGCGGGCGTCCCGGACCGTCAGGGGGAGGGGGGACCAGTCGGCCAGCCGGCCCAGGGCCACCACCGGGGGGTGGACCGGGGACACCGCCATCACCTCGGCCGGGGTGCCGACGACCGGGGGCTCGCCGGGGGCCGGCAGGAGCACGACCCGGTCGGCGTACTGGACCACGCGCTCCAGGCGGTGCTCGGCCATCAGGACCGTCGTCCCCAGGTCGTGCACCAGCCGCTGCAGTACCGCCAGCACCTCCTCCGCGGCGGCCGGGTCCAGCGCCGAGGTCGGCTCGTCCAGGACCAGCACCTGCGGGTGCGGAGTGAGCACGGAACCGATCGCGACGCGCTGCCGCTGCCCGCCGGAGAGGGTGGCGATCGGACGGTCGC
This sequence comes from Streptomyces sp. NPDC052301, assembly GCF_044593395.1. Taxonomy (NCBI): domain Bacteria; kingdom Bacillati; phylum Actinomycetota; class Actinomycetes; order Kitasatosporales; family Streptomycetaceae; genus Streptomyces; species Streptomyces sp. NPDC052301. The sequence continues at coordinate 108,067 of NZ_JBIUBE010000004.1, forward strand.
GCAGCCCGGCGAGACCCAGCAGGTCGAGGGTCTCCTCGACCCGGCGCCGCATCACCTCCGGGGCCAGCCCCAACGACTCCATCCCGTAGGCGAGTTCGTCCTCCACGGTGTCCGTCACGAAGTGGGCGAGCGGATCCTGCCCCACCGTGCCGACGACATCGGCGAGTTCGCGCGGCTTGTGCGTACGGGTGTCCCGGCCGGCCACCGTGACACGTCCGCTCAGGGTGCCGCCGGTGAAGTGCGGGACCAGCCCGCTGACCGCGCCCAGCACCGTCGACTTGCCGACCCCGGACGGGCCGACGAGCAGCACCAGTTCGCCCTCGGGCACCTCGAAGCCGACGCCCCGGACGGTGGGCTCGGCCGCACCGTCGTACGTCACGCTGACGTCCTCGAAGCGGATCACGACGGCTCCTTGGGGTCCGTGGGGGCCTTGGGTACGGCGAGGGCGGGCAACAGGGCGAGCAGGACGGCCGCGGCGGGCCAGAGCGGAAGCGTGGGCGCGACGAGCGGGACGACACCCGGGTGCAGCGCCTCCGGGTCGCGGGCCGAGGCGAGCGTGAGCAGCGCGGCGACCGCGGCACCCGAGCCCGTGACCAGCCAGGCGCGCGCGTCCCAGGGGTCCGGCCGGTACCGGGTGCGCAGGGAACGCCGGCCGCCCAGCCGCAGCCCCGCGAGCGCGGCGGCCACGCCCGCGAGCAGCACCGGCAGCCCGTACGTGCCGCCCTCCGCGGTGAGCAGCCCGTACGTTCCCGCGCACACGCCCAGCAGGCCGCCGAGGGTGAGGGCGGTCGTCGTACGCCGGACGCGGGCGGGGACCTCGGCGGTACGGCCGTACCCCCGGGCCTCCATCGCGGCGGCGAGCGCGACCGACCGCTCCAACGCGCCCTCCAGAACCGGCAGCCCGACCTGGAGCAGGCCCCGCAGACCCCGGTCGGGGCGGCCGCGCAGGCGGCGGGCGGCACGGAGCCGCTGCACGTCGGCGACGAGGTGGGGCGCGAAGGTGAGGGCGACGACGACGGCGACACCCGTCTCGTACAGCGCGCCCGGGAGGGACTTCAGCAGGCGGGAGGGGGCGGCGAGGGCGTTGGCCGCGCCGACGCAGATGAGGAGCGCGGCGAGTTTCAGGCCGTCGTAGGCGGCGAAGAGGAGTGCCTCCGCGGTGACCTCGCCGCCCAGGCGGATGCCCTGGGCCCAGTGCGGGAGTGGCACTTCGGGGAGCGTGAGGAGGGTGTGGGTGCCGGGGATGGGCGAGCCGAGCGCCGTGGCGAAGAGGAGGCGGACGAGGAGGACGGCGAGGGCGAGCCTGACGAAGGCGGTGTAGGAACGGGCGGTGGGGGTGGGGGAGCGGTGCGTCGCCACGACGTAGGCGGACGCCGATATGAGCAGGGCGAGCAGGAGGGGGTTGGTGGTGCGAGTGGCCGCGGTCCCGAGGGAGAGGGCCCACAGCCACCAGGCGCCGGGGTGCACAGGGCTGCGGCGCCCAGCCTCCAGCGGGCCGCACCTAGACGGAGTCATCGCGTCGCCGTCGGGACTGCCACACCGCCGCGCCCGTCAGGAGGGCGACCACCGCGGCACCGATCGGCAGGCCGAGGGAGGGCCCGCCGTCCGGACCGTGCTTGCGCGGGGCCGAGTTCGCCGAGGCCGCGGAGTTCTCCTCCTTCCCCGTCGACACCTGCTCCCCGCACCCCTTCTCCGGATACCCGGCGATCGCGCACAGCAGGGCGTTGGTGTCGTAGCGAAGAGGCTTCGCCACCGCCGCCAGCGCCTGCGCGCTCGTCGCGTCGGAGGCGACCCGCGCGCAGGCCGTGCGGCGGCCGGGCGGGGTCTCACCGGACGGTGCGTCGCCCGGGGTGCCGAAGTCGAGCACCAGCGCCACCCGCTTCCTGCCCGGCTCGGCGGGCGTGCCCGCGCAGATCGTGCCGAAGTCCGCCGTGCCGCGGGGCCGGTTCGCGTCCGCCGAGTCCGCGCTCACCGCGAACCGGAAGCCCTCCACGGCCCCGTCGTCCGGCCGTGCCGTCGACGGGCCCTGGGTGGCGTAGGTCCAGTGGCCGCCGGACCGCTCCCAGAAGGACCAGTACCGGTAGCCGGTGGCATGCGCCCGGGCCGCGCCGGCCAGCAGGACGAGCGCGGCGAGCAGCAGGGGCGCGGCACGGCGGACGGCGGTCACGGCTGCCGCTTCTTCCGGCCGCTGAACAGGAAGCCGACGCCGATGCCCGCGACGAGGCCGATGCCGACGATCCACCAGACACCGGTGTTCTTGCCGTCGTCGGACGACTTCGCCTTCTGCGCGGCCGCCTGCTCCATGTGCGGGGCCGGGCCGAGGGAGTTGAGGGAGCTGACCAGGCTGGTGCCGTGGAAGTCGCCCGGCTGGGCGCCGACCGCGTGCGCGGCGAGGATCAGCTGGGCGTAGGCGGCCGGGCCGCTCTGCGTGGCCCACTGCGTGGCGTTCTTCTCCAGCCAGGCGTACGACGCCTTCGCCTGCTCGGTCCGGCCGTTCGCGGCGAGGGCGACGACCGTGTCCGCGGTGTTGCCGAAGTCGGGCTGGTCCTTGGCGCCGGGCAGCGTGGAGTCCAGGTGGCCGGTGTGCGCGACGGCCCGCACGAGGTTCGCGCCCGCGTTGTCCGCGACCTGGGCCGCGGTGAGGTGGTCGCCGGCGGCGCACTTGCCGCCCGCGGGCGCCTTGCCGGCCTCCGCGACGAACCCCTTGCCGAGCGCGCCGAGCACCCCGGCGGCCGTCGCGTCCGCGTTGGAGTACAGCTTGCCCTTCTTGTCCGGCTGGAAGGCGAGGCCGCCGCCGTCGGGGTGGTCGCAGGGGACGGACATGGCCGAGAGCAGGTCGTAGGGGGACTTGCCCGCCTTGCGGACATCCGCCGGGTCCGCGCCGGTGGCGCTGAGCGCGCCGATGACGACGGACGTGGAGTTGGTGTCGCTGGCGCCGCCGGGGTAGTAGCCCCAGCCGCCGTCCTTGTTCTGCACGGACTTCAGCCAGGCGACCGCCTTCTCGACGGCGGCGCCGTGCCCGCCGACCGCGTGCAGCGCCTGGACGGCGGCGGCCGTGTTGTTGGTGTCCACCGCCACCTTGCTGTCACAGGCCTGGGCGGGGGTGGCGCGGAAGGCGGCGAAGGCGCCGCTCGCGCACTGCTGGCCGGTGAGCCAGTCCACGGCCTCGGCGGCCGGGCGGTAGCCGAGGGTCCGCTGGGCGACCAGGGCCAGCGACTGCCGCCACACCCCGTCGTAGGTCGGGTCGCTCTTGCCGTACAACCCGGACGGGATCGCGACCTTCGGAGAAGGGGACGGGCCGGCGGCCGTGGCGGGTGCGGCGGCGGCCAGCACGCCTATGGCGGCGAGAGCCGCGGCACTGCGGCGGACGTTCATGGTCGGCGACTGCCTCTCCTGCGGGGAGCCGGGCAGCGCACGGGTCACCCCGGGCGGCTCGGCTCCGTAGACCTCGACGGTGCGGTGCGCGGCGGGCCGCCGACGCACATGAGCCGGTCAACGTCCCGCCCGGGGGCGTTCCGGCTCACCGCCCTTCGGCGGCTCACGGGTGGGGGTGCCCCCGGGCTCGAGCGCAGCCGAGAGCTTGGGGGAGGGTCAGCGCCGGAATTGCACCGGCTTCCCCCCGTACGGGTGTGATGACGACTCCGCCACTTTACCGGCAGCCCTCAGCGGCCTGAGGGGTGGCTGTGGGCACACTGCGGTCGTGACCAGGGTCACGGCCATGACGACAGGACCTAGGTGTACTCGGCCGAGAGGTCGGTGACTCGCGTCGGTAGTTGTTCCATGGGGTCTGTCGAGCAGGGCCGCTCCCTGGGGGTGCGACCGGATCACACCGCGATGTACGCCGCCGGTTCGCTCCCCGGTACCGGTTCCGCGCGGCCCTGCTTCACCAGGCGGCGGACGTGGGACTCGGCCTCCGAGACCGCGATGTTCCGCGAGCCGTACGGGATGTCGGCCCAGGGGCGGTTCCACTCCATGCGCTCGGCGAGCTGCCAGGGGGTGAGCGGCTCGGCGAGCAGGGCGAGCAGGCCGGCCAGGCGCTCCTCGTGATGGTCGAGCAACTCCCTTACCCGGCCGGACGCGTCGGCGAAGGCGTGCTGGTGCGCGGGGAGGACCTCGGCGGGGCCGAGCCGGCCGATCCGCTCCAGGGAGTCGAGGTAGTCGCCGAGGGGGTCGGTCACGGTCGCGTCGTCGGGGTCCTCGTACAGGCCGATGTGCGGGGTGATCCGCGGCAGCAGGTGGTCGCCGCTGAACAGGCGCCCCCGGCCGGGGAGCCGGCCCGGGTGCTCCTCCTCCAGGTGCAGGCAGACATGGCCGGGCGTGTGACCCGGGGTCCAGATCGCGCGCAGCCGGCGGCCGGGCAGGTCGAGGAGTTCACCAGGGACGATCTCCCGGTCGGGGAGGGCGGGGGAGAGGCCGGGCAGGGTGCGGCCGGTGCGCGGGGCGCGCAAGGGGGCCACGTGCTCCTCGGGCGCCCCGGCCGCCGTCAGCTTGGCGGCCATGTACGCGAACCACCGCTCGGGCCGGGTCTCGCGCGCCCGGCGCACGATCGCCGCGTCGGCTTCGTGCAGCGCCACCCAGGCGCCGGAGGCCTCGCGGACCCGGGCGGACAGCCCGTGGTGGTCCGGGTGGTGGTGGGTGACGACGACGCCGTACACCTCCCCCACCGCGGTACCGCACTCCGCCAGGCCCGCCGCCAGTGCCTCCCAGGAGACGGGGTCGTCCCAGCCGGTGTCGACCAGCACCGGACCCCGGTCGGTGTCCACGACGTACACCAGCGTGTGTCCGAGGGGGTTGTCCGGGATGGGTACCCGCACGGACCGCACGCCCCCGCCGTGATCGAACGTCCCCGGCGTCTTCGTCATGACTCCTCCGCCCCACGGCCGCACGGCCGTTGCCCACTATAAGCCGAACTGACTCCGCGTCAGATAGTGCGAGGAGGGCCCGGTCCCGGCCGCCTCAGTCGAACAGTGCCCACAAGTGGGACAGCCGCGCGATCAGCACGACGACGATGAACACGGTCATCACCGCGCCCGATGCCGCATGCCGCCACGAGCAGAACAGGCGCGGTACGGGCCGCGTGCTCTCCGGCAGCGGCCCGTCGCACTTCAGGCACGTACGGCCCCTGGTTCTTCGAGCGCTCCGCGCCCCGGTCTCCCCACCCATGGGGGCGACTTTAAGCCGTCGGTCGTCGGCGGGCCGCGGGGCCCCTGCCACCTCCGTCCGCGAGTGGGGCGTCGGGTTGCATCACTCTTTCAGCCCCTTAGGGTGGAATTACGGTATACAGGCGTACTTGGGGAGAGCTCATGCAGCGAAGGACTTTCAAGAGGGCCGCTGCCCTCAGCTCCACCCTGGTGGCGGCCGGTGTCGCCCTCATGCCGTTGAGCGCCCAGCCGGCGCTCGCGTCTCCTGCGACGACGCACGTGAGTTCCACGACGGTCGCCCCGGCGCAGAACCACTACCGCCAGGGCTTCCGGCAGGGCTTCCGTGACGGCTTCTCCGACGCGCGCTCCGACTGCCACCGTGGCGGTTACGGATCCGGCTACGCGCGCGGCCACGACTCCTCGTGGGCGCGCGGTTACGTCGACGGCTACAAGCAGGGCTACAGCACGGCCTACCACCGGTACTGCCGCTGACCCACGCGCCGGCCCTCGCCGGCTCTCAGCGGCGCCAGTCCGCCTGGAGGTCGTGGGAGTCGGTCTTGGTGAGCTGTTTCAGGCCGGTGCCGTCGGCCCGTACCAGGTAGAGGTGCTCGGGGTCGGCGTCGTCCGCACCGCCCCTGGTGAAGACCAGGCGGCCGCCGTCCGGGGACCACGAGGGGTTCTTGTCGTTGAGGCGGGCCGCGGTGATGCGGTGCGTTCCGGTGCCGTCGGGGCGGACGACGTAGAGGTGGGCGAAGCCCGAGGAGTCCACGCGGCTGAAGGCGATCCGGTCGGTGTGCGACCAGTCGGGCGTCCAGTCGTGGGAGCCGGATCCGGTGACCGCCGTCTGGGCCAGGGTCGACAGCCGGATCCGCATCAACCGGCTGTGCCCGCCCGGGTCCACGCGGTTGAACGCCAGGTTCCTGCCGTCCGGTGACCACGTCGGGTGGAGGTCGTCCACCGCGTTGTGGGTGAGCCGGGTGGCGGGGGTGCCGTCGACGTCGGCCACGTAGATCTCGCGCTGGGTGCCGACCGGCTTGGCGAAGGCGATGCGCTTGCCGTCCGGCGACCACGCCGGGTCTGAGGCACCCTTGGTGCCGGGGACGGCCTTCAGGCCGCCGCCCGTGGACTTCATCGTCCAGATGCCGTCGACGGCGCCACCGGACCCGTAGCGCACGAAGGCCACCCGCTTGCCGTCCGGGGACCAGCTGGGCATCACGTCGCTGACGGCGGGGGTGTGGGTAAGGGCGACGGGCGTGCCCCCGGCGGGGGAGACGGCGTAGAGGTCCTCGACGGGCGCCGCCGCGGTGTAGCGGGCGAAGACGATCGAATGGTCCGCGGCCGCACCGGCGTCCCCCGCGGCGCCGAGGGTAAGGGGCGCCGCCATGGCGAGCGCGGCGGCGGTCAGCACCGCCGGGCCGCGCCGCGTCGTGCCGTGCGTGCCGGCCCTGACGGTCGTTCTCCGGGCCGTCCCGGCGGTTCTGCCGCTGCCCGTGCGGTGTCGTCGGTGCGTCAAGGTGTCCACCCCGTTCCCTCCCCGCGGCCCGTTGCGGGCCGCTCCGGCCGGTAAATGTCCCACCTGCCGGCGTGCCGGGGAAGTGACGGCCCCGGCCGGTACGAGCCCTGTGACACGTTCCCTACACCCCTGTCACACGCGGTCCGCCCACGGGGTTCCGGCCATTGCCCCCGATAACTGGAACTGATATCAGTTCTGAAACAGCGTCAGAAACCGTAGCGGCGGGAGGCGGGCGGTCATGACCCAGCTCGTGGAACACGGACAGCTGTTCATCGGCGGGGAGTTGACCGACCCCCTCGGCACGGACGTCATCGAGGTGATCTCGCCGCACACCGAGGAGGTCGTCGGCCGGGTGCCGCACGCCTCGCGGGAGGACGTCGACCGGGCCGTGGCCGTGGCGCGCCGCGCCTTCGACGAAGGGCCCTGGCCGCGCGCCTCGCTGGAGGAGCGGATCGAGGTCGTCACCCGCATCAAGGACGGCATCGCCGCCCGGCACGAGGAGATCGCCCGGGTGATCTCCTCCGAGAACGGCTCCCCGTACTCCTGGAGCGTCCTCGCCCAGGCGCTCGGCGCGATGATGGTGTGGGACGCGGCGATCAGGGTCGCCCGGGACTTCACCCACGAGGAGCGCCGGGACGGGGTGCTCGGTCCGCTGCTCGTCCGGCGGGAACCGGTCGGGGTGGTCGCGGCCGTCGTCCCGTGGAACGTCCCGCAGTTCGTCGCCGCCGCCAAGCTCGCGCCCGCGCTGCTGGCCGGCTGCACGGTCGTACTGAAGCCGTCCCCGGAGTCTCCGCTGGACGCGTACCTGCTGGGCGAGATCGCGCGGGACGCCGGGCTTCCCGAGGGCGTGCTGTCGATCCTGCCCGCCGACCGGGAGGTCAGCGAGTACCTGGTCGGCCACCCCGGCATCGACAAGATCTCCTTCACCGGCTCGGTGGCGGCCGGCCGGCGCGTGATGGAAGTGGCCGCCCGCAACCTCACCCGCGTGACGCTGGAGCTGGGCGGCAAGTCGGCGGCGCTCGTCCTGCCGGACGCCGACCTGCAGACGGCCGTGGCGGGCATCGTCCCGGCGGCCTGGATGAACAACGGGCAGGCGTGCGTGGCCCAGACCCGCATCCTCGTCCCGCGCGCCCGCTACGACGAGTTCGCCGACGCCTTCGCGCGGGCCGCGAGCGCGCTGAAGGTCGGCGACCCGCTGGACCCGGCCACCCAGGTCGGCCCGCTGGTCGCCGAGCGGCAGCAGCGCCGCAACCTCGACTACATCCGGATCGGCCAGGAGGAGGGCGCCAAGATCCTCACCGGCGGCGGCCGTCCGGCGGGCCTGGAACGGGGCTGGTACGTCGAACCGACCCTCTTCGGCGACGTCGACAACTCCATGCGGATCGCCCGCGAGGAGATCTTCGGCCCGGTGATCTGCCTGCTGCCGTACGGTGACGAGACCGAGGCCGTCAAGATCGCGAACGACTCCGACTACGGCCTGTCCGGCAGCGTGTGGACCGCCGACGTCGAGCACGGCATCGAGATCGCCCGTCAGGTGCGCACCGGCACCTACTCGGTCAACACCTTCAGCCTGGACATGCTGGGCCCGTTCGGCGGCTACAAGAACTCCGGGCTGGGGCGGGAGTTCGGTCCCGAGGGGTACGGCGCCTACCTCGAGCACAAGATGATCCACCTGCCGGCGGGGGCGTAGACCATGGGCGACCGCTGGCACGTCGAGGTCGACCGGTCCGTGTGCATCGGCTCGGCCCAGTGCCTCCACCACGCCCCGGACGGCTTCCGCCTCGACTCCGCCCGCCAGTCCCACCCGGTCGAGCCGGACACCGACGCGAGCGAGCACGTCCTGACGGCGGCCGAGAGCTGCCCGGTCGAGGCGATCGTGATCACGCTGCCGGACAGCGGGGAGGCGGTGTTCCCGCCCGAGGAGTAGGGGAGCCGGAGCCCGCGCCGAAGACCCGTGGCGGAGCCGCCCGTCACGGCCGCGGCCGAAAGCCCGGCGTCCGGCCGACGTCGACCGAGAGGGTGAGCATCGTTTCGCGGCCGGTGCCGGGGATGCGGAAGCCGTTCCGGTGAGCGGTCTGGACGCAATCCGGCGGGAGTTCGATCCGGTACCGCTCGACGTAGGGGGCCAGGTCCTCGCGCCAGACGAAGTGACCGTCGGTGAGAAGCGACGATCCACCCGGGACGCGGAAAGCGCCGCCGACGACATCGACGGTCAGCTCCGTCGCGTCCGGGACGGGGTGACCCGATCCACAGGTAGGCGACCACCTCGCCGACCGGGTGGGTGCCCGCGCCCGCCCCGGGGCGCGGTGCGGCGCCGCCCGGGACGCCGGATACCCGGGGTCCGTGGCCTGGTGGAAACCGATGAGCCTCATGTCGGACGGCCGGGCGTCAGTGTCCGGCGCCCGGCTCCGTCAGGTCGATCAGGCGGCAGACCGTCTCGATGTCTATCTTCACCTGGGCGATGGAGGCGCGGCCCGACAACCAGGTGATGAGGGCCGAGTGCCAGGTGTGCTCGATCACCCGCACGGCGGAGAGCTGCTCGGGGGTGGGGTCGTCCAGGCCCATCGCGTCCAGGATGATCAGTGTCGTCTGACGCGAGACCTGGTCGACCTCCGGCGAGACACTGCGGTCGGCGAACGTCAGCGCGCGGACCATCGCGTCGGCCAGGTGCGGCTCGCGCTGCAGCGCCCGGAAGGCCCGCATCAGGGTCTCCGCGACCCGTTCGGCGGCCCGGTCACCCGCCGGAGGTTTCTTCCGCAGGGTGCCGTGCATGTGCTCCAGCTGGTCCTGCATGGTCGCGACCAGCAGATGCACCTTGGAGGGGAAGTAGCGGTAGAGGGTGCCGAGGGCGACCTGGGAGGACTCGGCGACCTCGCGCATCTGCACGGCGTCGAAACCGCCCCGGCTGGCCAGCTGGGCGCACGCGTGCAGGATCCTGCGGCGGCGGGCCTCCTGCCGCTCGGTGAGCGGAGACGCCGGGGACGGCGTGGGCCGGACCGTGGTGGCTTCGACCTTCGATTCCGCAGGCATGGGTCCCGTTCCGTGACAGTCGGTGAGGGCGTCTGTAGGGCACGTGATCAGACAGCATGGCAGGGGCGCGCGCCGTGGCGCGAATCACCTGATCCACCGCTCACAGCGCTCCTACCTGCCGGTAGATTCAGAGCCTCCTGAACGATCAAGTCTGAAACTTGTTCTAGATTAGCGTCCCGCGTAGTCTCGCGGGACAGTGCAGGCAGAAGGGGGCACGGAGTGACCGCTGAGGCCCGGGAAGCGGGTGCCCAGGAGGACCCCGCATCCGACGGCGAGCGACCGCTCGACATCGCGCTCCTCACCTACAAAGGGAACCCGTTCTGCGGCGGCCAGGGCGTCTACGTACGGCACCTCTCGCGTGAGCTGGCCCGTCTCGGCCACCGGGTCGAGGTCATCGGCTCGCAGCCGTACCCCGTCCTCGACGAGGGCGTCGACCACGCCGGCCGGCTGCAGCTGACCGAGCTGCCCAGCCTCGACCTCTACCGCCAGCCCGACCCGTTCCGTACCCCGGGACGGGACGAGTACCGGGACTGGATCGACGCCCTCGAAGTGGCGACGATGTGGACCGGCGGTTTCCCCGAGCCGCTCACCTTCTCCCTCCGCGCCCGCCGCCACCTGCGCGCCCGGACCGGCGAGTTCGACGTCGTCCACGACAACCAGACCCTCGGCTACGGGCTGTTGGGGGACATCGGCGCCCCGCTGGTGACCACCATCCACCACCCCATCACCGTCGACCGGCAACTGGAGCTGGACGCGGCCGTGGGCTGGCAGCGCCGCTACTCGGTGCGCCGCTGGTACGCCTTCACCCGGATGCAGAAGCGCGTCGCCCGCCGCCTGCCCTCGGTCCTCACCGTCTCGGGCAGCTCCCGGCAGGAGATCGTGGACCACCTCGGCGTCCGCGGCGACCGCGTCCACGTCGTCCACATCGGCGCCGACACCGATCTGTTCGCGCCGAATCCGGCCGTGCCCGAGGTGCCCGGCCGGATCGTCACCACCTCCAGCGCCGACGTGCCCCTCAAGGGCCTGGTCTTCCTCGTGGAGGCGCTCGCCAAGGTGCGCACCGAGCACCCGGCCGCCCATCTGGTCGTCGTCGGCAAGCGGCCCACGGAGGGCCCGGTCGCCGCGGCGATCGAGCGCTACGGCCTCGAAGGCGCCGTCGAGTTCGTCAAGGGCATCTCCGACGCCGAGCTGGTCGACCTGATCCGCTCGGCCGAGGTCGCCTGCGTGCCCTCGCTGTACGAGGGCTTCTCGCTGCCCGCCGCCGAGGCCATGGCCACCGGCACCCCGCTGGTCGCCACGACCGGCGGCGCGATCCCCGAGGTCGCCGGCCGCGACGGCGAGACCTGTCTGGCCGTACCGCCCGGGGACGCGGGCGCGCTGGCCGCGGGGCTCAGTCGGCTGCTCGGTGACCGCGAGCTGCGGGTGCGGCTCGGCCGCGCGGGCCGTGAGCGGGTGCTGCGGAACTTCACGTGGGCCCGCGCCGCCGAGGGGACCGTCGCCCGGTACCGCGAGGCCATCGCCCGCTCCGCGGGCCCCCGCCGCCCCGCGGCGACCGACAGCCGCTCCGCGGCCCAGACCCCCGGCCGCTCCCCGGCCCCGGTAAGTGTTGCAGGCGTCTCCTCCGAAAGCAGGGCCACGTGCTGACCGTCGACTTCTCCCGGTTCCCGCTCGCCCCCGGCGACCGTGTCCTGGACCTCGGCTGCGGGGCCGGCCGGCACGCCTTCGAGTGTTACCGGCGCGGCGCCCAGGTCGTGGCCCTGGACCAGAACGCCGAGGAGATCCGCGAGGTCGCCAAGTGGTTCGCGGCGATGAAGGAGGCCGGGGAGGCACCGGAGGGGGCCACCGCGACCGCCATGGAGGGCGACGCGCTGGCCCTGCCCTTCCCCGACGAGTCCTTCGACGTCGTCATCATCTCCGAGGTGATGGAGCACATCCCGGACGACAAGGGGGTGCTGGCGGAGATGGTGCGGGTGCTGAAGCCCGGCGGCCGTATCGCCGTCACCGTGCCCCGCTACGGCCCGGAGAAGGTCTGCTGGGCGCTGTCCGACGCCTACCACGAGGTCGAGGGCGGACACATCCGCATCTACAAGGCCGACGAGCTGGTCGGGAAGATCCGCGAGGCCGGCCTGAAGCCGTACGGCAGCCACCACGCGCACGCGCTGCACTCGCCGTACTGGTGGCTGAAGTGCGCGTTCGGCGTCGACAACGACAAGGCGCTGCCGGTGCGGGCGTACCACAAGCTGCTGGTCTGGGACATCATGAAGAAGCCGCTCGCGACGCGGGTCGCCGAACAGGCGCTGAACCCGCTCATCGGCAAGAGCTTCGTGGTCTACGCGACCAAGCCGCACCTGCCGCGGCTCGCCGAAGAGGCGGCCGCCAAGTGACCACTCCCCGGACAGAACACCTCGTCCTGCCCGGGGTCCTCACCGCCGAGCAGGCTGCCGCGACCGTCCGCGGCATCCTCGCCGTGCAGCGGGAGGACGGCGCGATCCCGTGGTTCCGCGGGCACCACCTGGACCCGTGGGACCACACCGAGGCCGCGATGGCCCTGGACGCGGCCGGCGAACACGAGGCGGCGGAGCGGGCCTACGACTGGCTGGCCCGGCACCAGAACGAGGACGGTTCCTGGTACGCGGCCTATGCGGACGGTGCCCACGACGACGTCACCGACCGGGCCCGTGAGTCGAACTTCGTCGCGTACATAGCCGTGGGCGTGTGGCACCACTACCTCTCCACCGGTGACGACACGTTCCTGGACCGCATGTGGCCCAGCGTGTACGCGGCCGTGGAGTGGGTGCTGGGGCTGCAGCAGCCCGGCGGCCAGATCGGCTGGCGCCGCGAGGACGACGGCACGCCCACCGCGGACGCCCTGCTCACCGGCAGCTCCTCCATCCACCACGCGCTGCGCTGCGCGCTGGCCATCGCCGAGCAGCGGGAAGAGCCGCAGCCGGACTGGGAGCTGGCGGTCGGCGCGCTGCGGCACGCGATCCGCCGTCACCCGGACCGCTTCCTCGACAAGGACCGCTACTCGATGGACTGGTACTACCCGGTCCTCGGCGGGGCGCTGACGGGGGCGGAGGCCAAGGCCCGCATCGAGGAGTCCTGGGACCGCTTCGTCGTGCCCGGCCTCGGTGTGCGCTGTGTGGTGCCCAACCCCTGGGTGACCGGCGGGGAGTCCAGCGAACTCGCGCTCGCGCTGTGGGCGTCGGGCGAGTCGGACCGGGCCCTCACGATCCTGCAGTCCATCCAGCACCTGCGCGATCCGGAGAGCGGCCTGTACTGGACGGGCTACGTCTTCGAGGACGCCGCGATCTGGCCCCGCGAACTCACCACCTGGACGGCGGGTTCCCTGCTGCTGGCGGTCGCCGCACTGGGCGGCCACGAGGCCACCTGCACGGTCTTCGGCACGACCGACCTGCCGACGGGCCTGGACCCCGACTGCTGCTAGGGCTCCGCCGAGGTGCGGGAACCGGTCGTCCTCCGCTGCCGGTCCGCTGTGGCCGGCCGCGCAGTTCCCCGCGCCCCTCCGGGGAGCCGCAGCGCCCTGGCAAGGCGCTGTGTGTGCCGGGGGTGGGAGGGCTCAGTGCCGGTGCATGCGGTTGGCGATGGCGTGGCCCACGAACAGGTAGACCACGGCGGCCAGGCCGTTGCCGGCCACCACGCGGGCCCAGGCCTCGTCGAACGTGCTGTGTTTTCTGGGGGGTGCCCCCAGGCCCCCGGGTCGTGGGACCTGTGTGTGCCGGG
>NZ_JBIUBE010000004.1:121594-371234 GCF_044593395.1 Streptomyces sp. NPDC052301
GCATGCGGTTGGCGATGGCGTGGCCCACGAACAGGTAGACCACGGCGGCCAGGCCGTAGCCGGCCACCACGCGGGCCCAGGCCTCGTCGAACGTGCTGTGTTTTCTGGGGGGTGCCCCCAGGCCCCCGGGTCGTGGGACCTGTGTGTGCCGGGGGTGGGTGGGCTCAGTGCCGGTGCATGCGGTTGGCGATGGCGTGGCCCACGAACAGGTAGACCACGGCGGCCAGGCCGTAGCCGGCCACCACGCGGGCCCAGGCCTCGTCGAACGTGAACAGGTCGTGGGACCAGCCGGCCAGCCATGTGGCGGCGTCATGGACGAACTGCACCAGGCTGTTGGCCCGGTTCGCGTCCAGCAGATACATCAGGATCCACAGGCCGAGGATCAGCGCCATGATGTCGGCGACGACCGCGACGACCGTGCCGGCCTGATTCGCACCGCGATATCGAGGGGACATACCTTCCGGATTGCCGGGCGCCGGGCGGTGAAACCCGTACGGCTGCCGTCAGGTGGCGCGGGCCACCGCCCCGGGTGAGGCTTCCGGAGGAAGCAGACCGCTCGGGGAGGACAAGTCCGGAGGACCCCGTGCCCGTACCCATACGGCGCCTCTGCGTGGCGCTCACCCTGTGCTGCGCCCTGCTGGCCGGTTCCACCGCGTGCGGCAGCAGCGACACGACCGGCACCACCAAGGCCGCCTCGGCGTCGCAGGCAGCGCCCGCCGCCGACACCCCCAGCCCGACCACGTCCGCGGAGAAGCGCAAGTTCGCCAAGACCCGCTTCGTGCTGGACGCGGGCCTCGCCGCGGGCGCGACGTACCAGTGGATCGTGAAGCCCTGGAAGGCGGGCAAGTTCAAGAAGGGCGCCAAGGGCCGCAAGACGGCCCTGGTCAAGGCCGCTCTCGCCGGTGCCTTCACCTACAACCGGCTCAAGGCGGCCAAGAAGAACGCCCAGGGCGATCCGACGCTGTCCAAGGCCCTCGCCCCGCTCAGCGCGGGCATCGCGGCCCTGAAGGACCTGCCGTCCAAGCTGCGCAAGGGCGATGAGAACGCGGCCAGTTCCTTCGACGACATCATCAACCAGGTCAAGGACGCGGGGAAGAGCGCGGGCGCCCCGGTCAAGGACAAGGTGCCCACGACCTCTCAGCTCACCAGGGGCAGCTAGGAGGCTTCGTGCGGGCCCCCCTAGCCGTTCAGTTCCGCCAGCACCCGCAGGGTGTGCGGGTCCGGTGACAGGGCCAGCAGGTCCGTCACCGGGCCCCTCCGCCACAACTCGAGCCGCTCGGCGATGCGTTCGCGCGGTCCGACGAGGGAGATCTCGTCGGCGAACGCGTCCGGCACGGCCAGCACGGCCTCCTCCCGCCGCCCCGCAAGGAACAGCTCCTGGATCCGCCGCGCCTCCTCCTCGTACCCCATGCGTGCCATGAGGTCGGCATGGAAGTTGCGGGCCGCGTGCCCCATCCCGCCGATGTAGAAGCCGAGCATGGCCTTCACGGGCAAGAGCCCCTCGGCCACGTCGTCGCACACCTTCACCCGGGCCATCGGCGCCACCAGGAACCCCTCCGGCACCTTCCGCACCGCCTCCCCGTACACCTGGGGCCGGCTCGGCGCCCAGTACAGCGGCAGCCAGCCGTCGGCGATGCGGATCGTCTGCGCGACGTTCCTGGGGCCCTCCGCGCCCAGCAGGACGGGAAGGTCGGGGCGGAGAGGGTGCGTGATCGGCTTCAGGGGCTTGCCGAGCCCGGTGCCGTCGGGACCCCGGTAGGGCAGCGGGTGGAACCGGCCGTCCACCTGCACCGGTGCCTCGCGCCGCAGCACCTGCCGTACGACGTCCACGTACTCCCGGGTCGCGGTCAGCGGTGACTCGGGGAACGGGCGGCCGTACCAGCCCTCCACCACCTGCGGCCCCGACAGCCCGAGCCCCAGCATCGTCCGCCCGCCGGACAGGTGGTCCAGGGTGAGCGCGTGCATCGCGGTGGCGGCCGGCGAGCGGGCGGCCATCTGGACAACGGCCGTACCCAGCCGAATCGTCGACGTGTGCGCCGCGATCCAGGTCAGCGGCGTGAACGCGTCCGAACCCCAGGACTCCGCCGTCCACACCGAGTGGTACCCGAGCCGCTCGGCCTCCCGCGCGAGCGCCACATGACCGGCGTCCGGACCGCGTCCCCAGTACCCGAGTGCGAGACCGAGCCGCATGCGCCTGCCTCCTGACGAATCGTCAGTTCTCCGATGGGAGGCGACTGTACGACAACGGCCCCGCGCCCGGAAGGGCGAGGGGCCGTCGCTGCGGCGGTGTGCGGGCGGTCAGCCGCGCTGGATGCCGGAGGTGTCCTGGAGCACGCCACGGCGGCCGTCCTGGGTCTGCGCGACCAGCGCGGCACCGCGCTGCTCGACGGCCAGGTACCAGGTGCCCGGCGCCAGTTCGGCGATCGGGGCCGGCGAGCCGTCCTCCGCGAACAGCGGACGGGTCACCGGCACGGCGAACCAGAACGGCGAGAAGTCCCCGGCCGGCGGCTGCGGCGCCGGGGCGCCCTGCGGCTGCTGCCCGAACGGCTGACCCGGCTGCGGCTGGGCACCGTACGGCTGCGGCTGGGCACCCGGGTAGCCGTAACCACCGGGCGGCTGCGCGCCGTAGGGCTGCGGGGCGGCCGGCTTGGGCGCCGGGATCAGCTCGGCCTGGAGCGCGGGGACCAGGGGCGTGGCGATGGCGGCACCCGCGAGGACGAGAGCGGCGATGAGACCGAGGATGAGACCGGCGCCGACGTCCGCGCCGTCCGGGGTGTCGATCAGCGACCACAGCAGCACCCAGGCCGCCATGAGGGGGAACGCGGTACCGACCTGCGCGAGGTCGAGCCCGAACACCTTGCGCTGCTGCGGCAGACAGCGGTTGACGACGATGAGGCCGGCACCGATCACCGCGCCCATGTAGACGCCCAGGCCCATGCCCAGGTTGTCCCACGCGTTCCCGCTGGCCGAGGAGCCGAGGAAGGAGTAGCTCTGGAAGGTGAGGAACGACGCGATGAACAGCACCACCGCTGCTCCGATCACCACGCCATCGCCTCTAGTGAGGGAGCGGATATTCACTTCAGGTCCTTCGTAAGTCGTCTCGTCGTCGGTAGACACTACCGTCCGCAAGATCGGGCTGTCCGCCCGGTTCCGCCCGACGGTCACGACTCGCGCAGGAAACTCACGATTCCCTCAGAGATCCCTTGCGCCGCCTTCTGCCGCCAGGCGCCGCTGCTCAGCAGTGCCGCGTCCTTGCTATCGCGCATGTTGCCGCACTCGATGAACACCTTGGGAACCGTTGACAGATTGAGACCACCCAGGTCCGTACGTGTGACGAGACCGGTACCTTCACCGAGGTAGTTGGACGGCGGCTCACCGGTGACGCGCAGGAACGTCCCCGCGACACGGGTGCCGAGGTCGCGCGAGGGCCCGACGATCGGCCGGGTGTCGGCGGCACCCGCGTGCACGGACCCCGGAAGGATCACGTGGAAGCCGCGGTCGCCCTCCGCGGAGCCGTCGGCGTGGATGGAGATGGCGGCGTCCGCGTGCGCCACGTTGCCGATCCTGGCCCGCTCGTCGACGCACGGCCCCCAGGGCGGGCTGTCCCCGTCGTGCGTCAGCTTCACCGTGGCGCCCTGCTCCTCCAGCAGGGTGCGCAGCCGGCGGGTCACGTCGAGGCTGAACCGGGCCTCGGTGTAACCGGCGTTGGTGGACGTCCCGGTGGTGTCGCACTCCTTGTGGTTGGTGCCGATGTCCACCTGGCGGTTGATCTCGGCCGTGTGCTGGAAGTTGCCCGGGTTGTGCCCGGCGTCGACGACGACGACCTTGCCCTTGAGTGGGCCGGAGCCGGCGGGTGCGGGCGTCGCGGGAGGCCGCTTGCCGTCGTCGGAGGGCGAGGTGGAGCGGGCCGGCGGGGACGAGGAGGCCGCGGTGGTGCGCGCGGCCGACGCGGAGGCGGCCGTACGGCCCGAGCCGTCGGAACCGCCGCCGCCCACCGCCTCGTACACCACCCAGCCGAGCAGCGCGCCGGGCACGAGCGCGGCGAGCGCGACGGTCAAAGGGCCGCGCCGGGGCCGGCGCGGCTGCGGGGGATCGAAGTCCGGGCCTACGTACGACACGTCAGCGACTCTAACCGGGGCGTCAGATCCCCGCTCGCGTTCGCCGCAGGACACGCAGGGAGCCGGCCACTGTGACCTCGGTGAACGCCCCGGATTCCAGTGCACGCAGATACACCCGGTAGGGCGCCTGGCCGGTGAACTCGTCCTCCGGGTGCGGGAAGACGTCGTGGATGACGAGGAGGCCGCCCTCGGCGACGTGCGGGGCCCAGCCCTCGTAGTCGGCGGCGGCGTGTTCGTCCGTGTGGCCGCCGTCGACGAAGACGAGGCCGAGCGGGGAGTTCCAGATTGCCGCGATCTGCGGGGAGCGGCCGACGAGGGCGACCACGTGCTCCTCCAGGCCCGCCCGGAACAGCGTGCGCCGGAAGGTGGGCAGCGTGTCCATCAGGCCGACCTCGGGGTCCACGGTCTGCGGGTCGTGGTAGTCCCAGCCGGGCTGCTGCTCCTCGCTGCCCCGGTGGTGGTCGACGGTCAGCGCGCTGACCCCGGCCTCCCGGGCCGCGTCGGCGAGCAGGATCGTGGAGCGCCCGCAGTACGTGCCGACCTCCAGCAACGGCAGCCCGAGCCGCCCCGCCTCCACCGCCGCCGCATAGAGCGCCAGCCCCTCGTCCACGGGCATGAACCCCTTGGCCGCCTCGAACGCTGCAAGGATCTCGGGCTTGGGGGAGGGCGCGGACATGGGGGGCCTTCCGGTCGTACGACTGTTCCGGGGCCCATGCTGCCGCACCCCCGGTCACGTGCGTGACCGGGGGTGCGGACAGCGCTCCGGAGCTCTAGGCGTGCACCGTCTCCCCGGGCAGCGAAAGATCCAGCTCGACAGCCCGCTCCTCACCGGAATGCGTGGCGGAGGACGCGAGCGGCCCATGGCCGGAGGCCTTCGCGGCCAGCACGTACGCACCCTGAGCCGGCACGGCGAGCACATAGCTGCCGTCCGCCTCGGAGACGGTCGCCCCCGCCTGCCGCCCCCGCCGGTCGATCAGCGTGACCTTGGCCCGGGCGACCGGCACGCCGGCGGCGTCCAGAACCCGGCCCCGGAAGCCTCGCAGCACCTCTTCGGCCCGCTCCAGCGAGGCGTCCTCCTCGCTGCTGGCCCGCAGCTGCGTGTGCTGCTGAACGGGGCGCGGGGCCTTCGGCAGGAACAGCGCGAGCAGCAGGCCGGCGGCGACGGCGGCCGTGGCGATCAGGAAGGAGACCCGGAAGCCGTGCATGGTCGGGACGGCCATGCCGCCCACGTCGTTCGCCGTGTTGGCCAGCACCATGCCGATGACGGCACTGGACACCGACGTACCGATGGACCGCATCAGGGTGTTGAGGCCGTTGGCCGCGCCGGTCTCCGAGGCCGGGACCGCGCCGACGATCAGCGCGGGCAGGGAGGAGTAGGCGAGACCGATTCCGGCGCCGAGGACGACGGAGGTGACGATCGTCTGCCAGGCCGCGTCCATCAGGCCGAGGCCGCCGCCGTAGCCGAGGGCGATGACGAGCAGGCCGATGATGAGGGTGGTCTTCGGGCCGTACCTGGCGGACAGCCGGGCGTAGACCGGGGCGGTGAACATCATGGTCAGGCCCAGCGGGGCCACGCACAGACCGGCGACGACCATGGACTGGCCGAGGCCGTAGCCGGTGACCTTCGGCAGTTGGAGCAGCTGCGGCAGGACCAGGGAGACGACGTAGAACGCGACGCCGACCATGATCGAGGCGAGGTTGGTGAAGAGCACGGCCGGGCGGGCGGTGGTGCGCAGGTCGACCAGGGGCGCCTGGACGCGCAGCTCGAACAGACCCCACAGCAGGAGGACGACGACGGAAGCGGCGAACAGGCCGAGCGTCGTGCCCGACGACCAGCCCCAGTCGCTGCCCTTGGTGATGGGCAGCAGGAGGAGGACCAGTCCGGTGGACAGGCCGATCGCGCCGAGCAGGTCGAAGGAGCCCTCCGCGCGCATCGGGGACTCGGGCACGACGAGCAGGGTGAGGACGATGGCGACGGCGCCGAGGCCGGCGGCGCCGTAGAACAGGGCGTGCCAGTTCATGTGCTGGGCGACCAGGGCGGCGGCGGGCAGCGCGAGGCCGCCGCCGACGCCTATGGAGGAGCTCATCAGTGCCATGGCCGAGCCGAGCTTCTCGCGCGGCAGCATGTCGCGCATCAGGCCGATGCCGAGCGGAATCGCGCCCATGGCGAAGCCCTGCAGGGTGCGTCCCACGATCATGGTGAGCAGCTGGCTGGTGAGCGCGCTGACCAGGGCGCCGACCACCATGACGGCGAGGCTGAGGACGAGCATGCGCCGCTTGCCGTACAGGTCGCCGAGACGGCCCATGATCGGGGTGGCGACGGCGCCGGACAGCAGGGTCGAGGTCAGGACCCAGGTGGCGTTGGAGGGGGCGGTGTCCAGCAGCTGCGGCAGGTCCTTGATGACCGGCACGAGCAGGGTCTGCATCACCGCGACCACGATGCCCGCGAAGGCGAGCACCGGGACCACGGCGCCGCTCGTTCGCCGAGCGGGCTGATCGGTCGTCGTGTCAGTCATTGAGTGAGGCCTCCCGTGAACATAAGTGTCCGGTAAACCTCGTATGCACAGGCAACTATTCCGTTGCTTCGGGCCTCTAATCGATTCTTGACCCGCTCATGGGTTTCTGATGCGGCGTCAGGGTCTGGCGCTCCGCTGGAACAGGTTCTAATCTCCTGCGTCATGAAGGCCTATGTCGCCGGGGTCGGGATGACCAGGTTCGAGAAGCCCGAGACCCGTGCGTGGCAGTACTGGGACATGGTGCGGGAGGCGGGGAGCGCCGCGCTGGAGGATGCGGGCGTCACCTACGCCGAGGTGGAACAGGTTCCCGTCGGCTACTGCTTCCAGCCCTCGACGGCCGGTCAGCGGGCCGCGTATGAGCTGGGTCTCACCGGCATCCCCGTCTACAACGTCAACAACAACTGCGCCACGGGCGCGACCGCGCTCATGCTCGCCCGGCAGCTGGTCGAGGGCGGCGCGGCCGACTGCGTGCTGGCGCTGGGCTTCGAGAAGATGAAGAAGGGGGCGCTCGGGGGCGGGGCGGACGGCGGGGACTTCCGGACGTCTCCCGTGGCCCGGCACTACGGCGTCATGGCCGCCCGGCACGGCTTCGAGGCGACCCCGCCGACCGCGCAGATCTTCGGTGACGCCGCCCGCGAGCACATGGAGCGGTACGGCACGACCGAGGCGCAGCTCGCCGCCGTCGCCGCCAAGAACCACCGCCACTCCGCGCACAACCCCCGCGCCCAGTTCCGCGACGTGTACGAGGTCGGCGACGTCCTCGCCTCCCGTACGGTCCACCGCCCGCTCACCAAGCTCCAGTGCTCACCGACCTCGGACGGCGCGGCGGCGGCCGTGGTGGTCTCCGAGCGGTTCGCCCGGGAACGGTCGCTGGACGGCCTGGTCGAGATCGCCGGGCAGGCGATGGCCACGGACACCGAGGAGTCCTTCGCGTCCGGCTCCTGCATCGACGTCGTCGGGCAGCCGATGTCCCGGGAGGCGGCCCGGCAGGCCTGTGGGCGCGCCGGTCTCGGCATCGAGGACGTGGACGTGATCGAACTGCACGACTGCTTCTCGATCAACGAACTGCTGACGTACGAGGCGCTCGGCATGTGCGCGCCCGGCGAGTCGGGCAAGCTGGTCGAGTCGGGCGCGACGACGTACGGCGGCCGGTGGGTGGTGAACCCGTCCGGCGGGCTGATCTCCAAGGGACACCCGCTGGGCGCGACCGGGCTGGCGCAGACGGCCGAACTGGTGTGGCAGCTGCGGGGACGGGCGGGGGAGCGGCAGGTGCCGGGAGCGCGCGTGGGCCTCGCGCACAACATCGGGCTGGGCGGGGCGGCGGTGGTGACGGTGCTGCGGGGGGTGGGGGCCGTACGGTCCGGCGACGCAGCGCCCGGGGTGTAGGCCGTACGACCTATCCCGCGGTGGTCCGAAAT
Source organism: Streptomyces sp. NPDC052301 (assembly GCF_044593395.1). Taxonomy (NCBI): domain Bacteria; kingdom Bacillati; phylum Actinomycetota; class Actinomycetes; order Kitasatosporales; family Streptomycetaceae; genus Streptomyces; species Streptomyces sp. NPDC052301. Next base: position 129,647 of record NZ_JBIUBE010000004.1, read on the forward strand.
GCCGATGCAAGGACCGTCGGCGGCTTGAGACCATGACACCCATGCTCGAATCGGCCGTCACCTCACCCCACATATCCCGCCGCACCGCACCCCCGACCTGGCTGGTGGTCGCGCTCGCCTGCGCCGGTCAGTTCCTCGTCGTGCTCGACGTGTCCGTCGTGAACGTCGCCCTGCCCTCGATGCGGGCCGACCTCGGGCTCACGACGTCCGGTCTGCAGTGGGTGGTGAACGCCTACGCCATCGCCTTCGCCGGCTTCATGCTGCTGGGCGGCCGGGCCGGCGACCTCTACGGCCGCAAGCGGATGTTCCTCGTCGGCCTCGCCCTGTTCACCCTGGCCTCGCTGGGCGGCGGCCTGGCCCAGGACGGCTGGCAGCTGCTGCTGGCACGGGCCGTGCAGGGGCTGGGCGCCGCGGTGCTGGCCCCCTCGACGCTGACCCTGCTGACCTCCGCGGTGCCGGAAGGTCCGGCGCGGGCACGGGCCATCGCCACCTGGACCGCGGTGGGCGCCGGCGGCGGGGCCGCGGGCGGTCTGGTCGGCGGGGTGCTGGTGGACCTGCTGTCCTGGCGCTGGGTGCTGCTGATCAACGTGCCGGTGGGCGCCGTGGTGCTGGCCGGCTCGGTGCTGTGGCTCGTGGAGAGCCGGGCGGGGGACGGGCGGCGCCTGGACCTGCCGGGCGCGCTGCTCGTGACGGCGGGCCTCGCGGCGCTGGCCTACGGCATCGCGCAGACGGAGGCGGAGGGCTGGAGCGCGGCGGCGACCCTGCTGCCGCTGCTCGCCGGGCTGCTGCTGATCGCCGCGTTCCTGCTGGTCGAGGCGCGGACGGCGGCCCCGCTGATGCCGCTCGGCCTGCTCCGGGTGCGCTCGGTGGCGTCGGCGAACGCGGCGATGTTCGTCTCGGGCTCGGCCATGTTCTGCATGTGGTACTTCATGACGCTGTACGCCCAGAACGTGCTCGGCTACTCGCCGCTGGAGGCCGGCTTCGCCCTCGTGCCCAGCTCGCTCGCCGTGGTCGTCGGCTCCAAGCTGGCCCCACGCCTGATGCGGGCTGCGGGCGCGCGGTCGGTGGCGGTGGGGGGCACGCTGGTGGCCGCGGCCGGCTTCGGCTGGCAGTCGACGATGAGCGCGCACGAGGCGTACATCCCCGCGATCATGATCCCGGGCGTCCTCATGATGCTCGGGGCGGGCCTGGCCGCGACCCCGCTCGCCGCGCTGGCCACCTCCGGGGCGGCACCGGGCGAGGCCGGTGTGGTCTCCGGGCTGATCAACACCTCCCGTACGATGGGCGGTTCACTCGGACTCGCCGTGATGTCCACGGTCGCCGCGGCCGGCGCGGGCAGCGGCGACGGCCCGGCCGCGCTGACGGACGGCTACGCGCTGGCGTTCCGCGCGAGCACGGCGGTGCTGCTGGCCGGCGCGGTCCTGATCCGGGTGTGGCTGCCGCGGAAGTGAGGCGCGCGAGGGGACCGCACCGCGCCCGGTGACACGGGGAAGGGGGCCGGTGTGGCCGACGGGAAGGACGAGAAGGCCGCGCGGCGCAACGCCTTGCGGACGGAGTCCCGGATGCGCGGGATGCTGCTCGGGCTGGCTCTCGGCGACACGGTGGGCACCACTCGCGGCCGGCTGCCCACAAGCGGTCCGCTGCGCGCCGGCGTCAGCACCCAACTGGCCTGCTTCACCACCGAGGGCGTCATCCGCGCCTTCGTGCGCGGCGAACACAAGGGAATCTGCCATCCGCCCGGGGTGGCCCTGCACGCCTACTGCCGCTGGGCGGCCCTGCAGGGCATCGAGGTGGCGAGGATGCGGCGCCGCTGGGGCTCCCACATGAGCGAGAGGGCCTGGCCGGACGGCTGGCTCGCGAAGGTGCCCGCCCTCGCCGAGCGGCGGGGCAGCGCCCCGGCGACGGTGGCGGCGCTGTCCCGTGTCGGGGATCCCCACGAGTCGACGGCGACCCCGAGCCGTGGCTCGCACGCCCTGACCCGGACGCTCCCGGTGGCCTTCGCCGGGCTGCCCGGGGTACGGCAGGCCGGCGAGTTCGCCGGACTCACCCACGGCGACAGGGCCGCGCGGTCCGTCGCCGTGCTCGGCACCCTGCTGGTCCACCACTGCCTGACGACGCCTCCCCCCGAGCACGTTCCCGGTGCGGCGGGCCCCGCGGACCGTGCCGTCCGCGAGGCGGTCGAGGCCGCTGTCGCCGCCGTGCCGGACGTCGTCCGGCGGACCATGGAGGAGAGTGGCCCGACGACCCCCGGCGGCGGCTCGGCGGACGGCATCGCCGCGGCGGCGGCCGAGGAGCAGCGGTGGCTGCGGGAGGGGTACCGGTACGCCGTCGAGCAGCCCGCGCAGCCGGCCCTGCTCGCCCGTCTCGCACCGGACGCGACCGCACCCTCGGCGCTGCTCGGCGGACTGTACGCGGCGGTGTCCTTTCCGGGGCGCCAACAGATCACCGCTGCACTGGAGTTCGCCGCCGGTGCCCCGGACGGTCCCGCCGTCGCCTGTGTGACCGGCGCGTTGCTCGGTGCCGTCCACGGCGCCGAGGCACTGCCGGCGGACCGGGTGAGCCGGCACGAACTGGCCTGGATCCTCGACACGTTGGCCCGCGACATGCTCGCCCAGATCGACGACTCGCCCAGCGGCAGCGAATACGTCCAGGGCTGGGACCCGTACTGGTGGGACCGTTATCCCGGCTGGTGAACCCCGGCCGGGAGGGGATTTCTTCGTGATGTCCGCGACGGGAGGCAACGGTCCGGGCCGCTCATGGACTCCTTCTGACATCTAGGAGGTGCTCATGGGGGACGCGAAGAAGGCTCGGGACGAGGAGTTCCAGAGCTTCATGGTCGGCCGCTGGCCACGGCTGATGCGTACGGCCTTTCTCCTCACGGGGGAGCAGCACGCCGCCGAGGACCTGGTCCAGTCGACGCTCGAGCAGGTCTACGCGTCCTGGCGCAAGGTCGGCGCCGCCGACGACCCGGAGGCGTACGTGCGGCGGGTGATGATCAACGCGCATGCGCGCAGACACCGAAGAAGGCTGAAGGAGTTCCTGGCCCCGCGGGACGACTCGGGCCTGGTGCGCGAGGTGGCCGACACGGGGGACCGGATCGCGCAGGCCGACGACCGCGGCGCGCTGCTCCAGGCGCTCGCCCAACTGCCCGCGCGGCAGCGGGAGGCGGTGGTCCTGCGCTACTGGGAGGACCTGACGGAGACCCAGACGGCACAGGCGATGGGGTGTTCGGTCGGCACGGTGAAGTCCAATGCGGCCAAGGGGATCGCGAAGCTCCGCGCCCTGCCGGGACTGGCCGACACGGTCACGTACGGAGGGCGGAAGTGATGAGCGCGGACCGGGAGAACCACCAGATGACCGACATCACGCAGACGGACATCGCCCTCCTCCTCGCGGACGCGGCGGACGAGGTCGAGATCGGCGCAGCCCCCGTGCAGGCGGTCATCCGCGGCGGCCGGCGCCGCAGAGCCCGCCGCTGGGCGATGGCGTCCGCCACCGCCCTGGTCCTCGCGGGGTCGACGGGAGCGACGCTGGGGCTGGCGGGGCTGCCGGGCGGCCACGGCGACGGACAGCGGCCCATGGCGACGCAGCCGTCCACACCCGAGGCACGTCACGTCTACGAGCCGCAGGTAACGGAGTTGGCGCGCGGCACGGACCACGGCACCGGCTGGCGGGTGATCGTGACCGTGTGGGGAGCGCCGCGGGACAGGACGGAGGCGGCCGTGCAGCTGTCCGCGATGCGGAAGTACGGCATCGAGCCGGCCGTGCTTCCCGACAGCCGGCACCTGGTCGGGAAGACCTCGCACTACTCGGGCCTGTACTACGGCGACCACCACTTCAGAACGATCTTGTTCGACACGGTCAAGAAGTGGGAGCCCCTGTCCGGCACGGACTTGATGTCAGGGGCGGTTCCCCTGAACGCGGCGGACACCGACGGGCCCGAGCGGCTCGTGGTGGGCACGGTCGCCCTGACCGCCCGGCAGGTCAAGTGCGGCTGGAAGGACGGCACGAGCACCGTGGTCGAGCCACAGGCGGTGGCCGGTTCGCCGGTGGAATGGTTCGCGTGCGCGGCGCCGGCGGGGACGGCCTACAAGGACACGGAGGTGATCCGGTAGCTCACAGCCAGCCCTGCTGCCGCGCCTCCCGTACGGCCTCCGCCCGGTTCCGGGTGCCCGTCTTGCCGATCGCCGAGGACAGGTAGTTGCGCACGGTGGACTCGGACAGATGCAGTCGGCCGGCGATGTCCGCGGCGGTCGCCCCGTCCGCCGACGCCTTCAGCACATCGCACTCCCGGGCCGTCAGCGGACTGGGCCCGGCGCTGAGGGCGGCGGCGGCCAGCGCCGGGTCGACCACGGTCTCCCCGGTGAGCACGCGCCGGATCGCGGCGGCCAGTTCCTCCACGGGCCCGTCCTTGACGAGGAACCCGGACGCCCCGGCCTCCATGGCCCGGCGCAGATAGCCGGGCCGGCCGAAGGTGGTCAGGATCAGCACCCGGCAGTCGGGTGCCTGCCTGCGCAGCTCGGCCGCCGCGTCCAGGCCGCTGACGCCCGGCAGTTCGATGTCCAGCAGGGCCACGTCCGGCCGGTGGACGAGCACGGAGTCCACGATGGCGTCGCCCGAGGCCAGCTGGGCCACCACCTCGATGTCCTCCTCCATGCCGAGCAGCAGGGCGAGGGCGCCGCGCATCATGCCCTGGTCCTCGGCGAGCAGCACCCGGATGGACTTGGCGGGCCGGTGCTCCCGGGGCATCTCGTTCATGGGCTCAGGGTACGGCCGCGGTCCGGCCGGGAGGCCCGTCGGCCATGACTCCGGAACCCCCCCGGCGACTCCTGCGCCACTACCACCACCACCCGTACGTAGCGAGCGACGGCGGCTCCGACGACTTCGACAGCACCATGTCCGGGACCGACGACGTCGGCCGGGTGGTCAGCCCGCCCTGGGCGCTGCGGCCACCGCGTCCGTGAAATCAGCCGAATCCAGCGGGACTTCGGCGGTCACCGTGAAACCGCCGCGCGGCGACGGGCCGGCCGTGAGTGAGCCGCCCGCCGCCGCGAGGCGCTCGGTCAGCCCCTTCAGGCCCGTGCCGCCGATGCCCTCCCGGGGCCGGCCGGCGGCCTCCCCCGAGCCGTTGTCGGTCACGGTGAGCCGGGCCTGTTCGCCGCCGCTCTCGACAGTGATCTCGCAGCGGCTGGCGTCGCTGTGCCGGACGACGTTGGTGACCGCCTCGCGCACCACCCAGCCGAGCAGCGCCTCCGCCTGCGGTGCGAGCGGCGCGCCCGACTCGCGCACCACCGGCGTCACGCTCGCCGCGGACAGCGCCGAGCGGGCCCGGGTCAGCTCGGTGGCGAGGCTGCCCTCCCGGTAGCCGGTCACCGCCTCGCGGATCTCGGTGAGCGCCTGCCGGCCCACCGACTCGATGTCCGTGATCTGCCCCAGCGCCGCGTCCATGTCACGCGCGGCCAGCCGCCGGGCCGCCTCCGACTTCACCACGATCACCGACAGGGTGTGCCCGAGCAGGTCGTGCAGATCGCGGGAGAAGCGCAGCCGCTCCTTCTCCACCGCGCGCCGGGCCAGCTCCTCACGGGCGGCCCGCAGTTCCCGTACGGCCTCGGACAGGCCGAGGATCGCGGCGGTCACCATGCTGGAGATGAAGGTGGCGTAACCGATGCTCGATGCGGTGCCCCAGCCCTCGCGGACGTAGCAGACCGCACCCGCGTACACCGAGAGCAGCAGGCCCGTACGGCCCAGCCACGGCCCGCGCAGCGAGGCCCCCGCCGCCAGCCCCAGCAGCGGGAAGAACACCAGCCAGTCACCGCCGTACCCGAGGCCGAGGCCCGTGGTCAGCAGGCCCATCAGCGCCAGCGCCACCCGGCTGGAGACCGCCTCGCGCTTGGTCCGGTCGAAGGAGCGGAAGGTGACGTAGATGTAGAGCGAGTTGAAGGTGAGCAGGCCCAGGCCGCCGATCCACGGGTTCGGGGCCCTGCCCTGCAGGAGGTTGGAGAAGGCCCCCATTCCCATCAGCAGCCAGGGCAGCAGGGCGAAGCCGGTGGGCGGCGGGCCCGGATGGTCGACGTCCGGGTGTCCGCCCTGCTTGCGGGCGGCCCGTTGCGCGGCCCGGAAACGCTCGTGATCGGCCCGCCACTGGCGCCGCTCGGCCTGCAGTGCCCGTATGTGGCACCGGACTCCTCGCACCCACGTCATGTTCGTTCCCCCGATCGGACGGTCCCCGCCGCACGGCGGTACGACAGCACAGCGTACGAACCGAACATCCCGCCGGGGCAGAGGCGCATGTACGGACTCGGACAGGACACATGTCCCACCGACGTCAGCTGACACAGCGTCAGGAGCCTTCCCATGTGCGGAGCGCTGGGCTATACAGGGGGCGCCGGAATGGAACGCGTTCTAGATCCGCCCCATGGACGACCTCGGTGCGGCCGACGGTGCGGACGGCCGTGCCGAGGTCTTGAGATGCCCCCAGGAGTCCCATGCCCATCGACGCAGCCAAGGCCCTCGCCGCGGAACCACGCACCGGCGAGATCACCTGGACCACGAAGGACGTACAGCTCTACCACCTCGGCGTCGGCGCGGGCGTCCCCGCCACCGACCCCGACGAGCTGCGCTACACCCTGGAGTCCCGGCTGCACGTCCTGCCGAGCTTCGCCACCGTCGCGGGCGCCGGCGCGCCCGGGGTGATCAGCGGGCTGTCCATGCCCGGCGTGGAGGTCGAGCTCGCCAAGGTCCTGCACGGCGGGCAGTCGCTGCGCGTCCACCGCCCCATCCCGGCCGAGGGGACGGCGACCGCGACCAACCGGCTCGCCGCCGTGTACGACAAGGGCAAGGCCGCCATCCTGGTCCTGCGCACCGAGGTCACCGACCCCGACGGCCCGCTGTGGACCAACGACTCCCAGATCTTCGTACGCGGCGAGGGCGGGTGGGGCGGCGACCGCGGCCCCACGACCCGCCCGGACCCGCCCATCGGCGACCCCGACCGGACCGTCGAGCGCCCGATCCGCGAGGACCAGGCACTCCTCTACCGCCTCTCCGGCGACTGGAACCCGCTGCACGCCGATCCGGAGTTCGCGAAGCTCGCCGGGTTCGAACGGCCCATCCTGCACGGCCTGTGCACCTACGGCATCACGCTGAAGGCGGTCGTGGACACGCTGCTCGGCGGCGACGTCACGCGCGTCCGCGGCTACAGCACCCGGTTCGCCGGGGTGGTGTATCCGGGCGAGACCCTGCGCATCCGCATGTGGCGGCAGGAGGGCGGCGTCCGGGTGGCCGTGAGCGCCGTGGAGCGGGGGGACACGCCGGTCCTCGCCGACACCGTCGTAGACCACTCCTGAAACCCGTACCGAGGGGAGCCGCACCATGCGCGCAGCCGTACTGCACGAGATCGGCCAGGACAAGCTGGAGGTCCACGACGACGTCGAGGCGGTGGGCCTCGGCCCCGGCAAGGTCAGGGTCCGGGTGCGGGCCACCGGGCTGTGCCACTCGGACCTGTCCGCGATGAGCGGGGTGCTGCCGCAGCCCGCGCCGTTCGTGCCGGGCCACGAGGGAGCCGGCGAGATCCTCGAGGCCGGTGACGGCGTACGGCACCTGAAGCCGGGCGACCGGGTCGTGCTGTGCTGGCTGCCGGCCTGCGGGGCCTGTCCGGCCTGCAGGCGCGGGCAGACCGAGCTCTGCCTGGCCGGGTTCATGAACGCGGGCACCCCGAACTTCCGGCGCTCCGGCGGGGACGTCTTCGGCTTCGCGGGCACCGGCACCTTCGCCGAGGAGGTCGTGGTCGACGCCGGCTGCGCCGTGCCCATCCCCGACGACGTGCCGTACGACATCGCCGCGCTGATCGGCTGCGGGGTGACCACCGGGCTCGGGGCCGCGCTCAACACGGCCGACGTGGAGGCCGGTTCCTCGGTCGCCGTCATCGGCTGCGGCGGCGTCGGCATCTCCGCCGTGCAGGGGGCCCGGCTGAGGGGTGCCGCCGAGATCGTCGCCGTCGACCCGGTCGCATCCCGGCGCGAGTCCGCGCTCAGGTTCGGGGCCACGCAGGCCGTCGCCCCTCAGGAGCTGGCCGACGCCAAGCAGCGGGTCACCGGCGGGGAGGGCTTCGACTACGTCTTCGAGGTGGTCGGCCGGTCCGCCACCGCCCGCACCGCCTATGAGAACACCCGGCGCGGCGGCACCCTCGTCGTGGTCGGCGCGGGCGCCATGGACGACTTCCTGCAGCTCAACATGTTCGAGCTGTTCTTCGACGAGAAGCGCATCCTGCCCTCCATGTACGGCGGCGGCGACGTGATCCGCTCCTACGAGCGCACCATCGCCCTGTGGCGGGCCGGCCGCGTCGACCTCGCCGGCCTGATCACCCACCGGGTGCAGCTGGCGGAGATCAACGAGGCACTGGACCAGATGCGGTCCGGGACGGCCCTGCGCACCTGCATCGAGATCTGAGGACGGAGCGGAATGGCACTGCCACTCGAGGGACTGTCCGCCGTCGTCACCGGCGCCGGGCGCGGACTCGGCCGGGCGGAGGCCCTGGAACTCGCCCGGCTCGGTGCGGCCGTGGTCGTCAACGACTACGGGCAGCCGGGGCGGGACGGCTCGGGCGAGGCGTCGGCGGGGCCCGCCGAGCAGGTCGCCGCCGAGATCCGGGCGGCCGGCGGCGAGGCCCTCGCGCACACCGGGGACGTCGCCGACCTGAGACAGGCCGAGGAGCTCGTCCGGCTGGCGATCGCCGAGTTCGGCAAGCTGGACGTCCTCGTGAACAACGCGGGCATCCTGCGCGACCGCATGGTCTTCTCCATGACCGAGGACGAGTGGGACGCGGTGATCCGCGTCCACCTCAAGGGGCACTTCAACACGACCCGCTTCGCCGCGGCGCACTGGCGGGAGCGGTCCAAGGCGGCCGGGGGGCCGGTGTACGGGCGGATCGTGAACACCTCCTCGGAGGCGTTCCTCGCCGGTTCCGCCGGCCAGCCCAACTACGCGGCGGCGAAGGGCGGGATCGTCGGTCTGACCACGTCCAGCGCCCTGGCCCTCGCCAAGTACGGCGTCACGGCCAACGCCATCTGCCCACGCGCCCGGACCCGGATGACCGAGGACGTCTTCGCGGGCCTGAGGGCGCCGGACGAGGGCCTCGACCCCCTGGCCCCGGAGCACGTCGCCCCCCTCGTCGGGTACCTGGCCGCACCGGCCGCCGCCCGGATCAACGGACAGCTGCTCGTCGTGCACGGCGGCATGGTGGCGGTCGTCGAACGGCCCCGGGTCCAGGCGAAGTTCGACAGCAAGCAGGAGACGTTCACGTACGACGAACTCGACGCCCTGCTGACCCCGCACTACGCGGACCGGCCACCGGGGGAGACCTTCGCGGCGGCGGAGGTACTGGGGCTGAAACGCGGGTGAGGAACAGGAAGAAGGGGGCGCCCGTCGGACGCCCCCTTCTCCGCTGTCACCCTCAGGCAGCCGCCTCGGCAGTCTGCTCGGCCGGCTTGCGGTGCCGGCCGTGCGGAGCCGTCTCGTTCTCCTGGGCCGCGACCGGCCCCCGGTGCCGGCCGTGGCCGGCAGCCTCACGAGAGTCGGCGGTCAGCTGCTCCGTCGTGCTGGTGTCGTTCATCGGACGTATTCACCCCGTCAACATGATCTTTCGTACAGCCGGGCGAGTGTAACCGGCACACCACGGGCCGAATCCAGGCGCACACGCCAACCGGCACTACTTCGTTACAAGACGTCCCAGGGGCGCCTGTTGCAACGGCACCGGACGCGCCACCACAGGCTCCGGAGGATCCGGTTCCGCCGCCTCCCGGGGCGCCTCGGGCACCCCGGCAGCCGTGCCGTCCCGGACCGGATCCTCCAGGCCCACGCCCCCCGGCACCGCGGCGGCCGTACCGCCCGCGGCCCCCGTCTCCCCCCTGGGCACCGACAGCTCCGCCACACCGCACGGAGTCTCCTCCGTGGCGTACGGCAGCCGCAGCACCCCGTCCCGCGTCCACAGCCCGGTCCCCGCCAACCACCCTGCGGGCGCCGGGAGATGACGCACCTGCCGCTCGGCCGGCCGCCAGGTGCCGACCCAGCTGCCGAGCGCGCCGTCGACGCGCAGCGCCACCGCGCAGTTCTCCGGCATCAGCACCTGCCCCGGCTGGACGGCGAACGGCGTCACCGTGCAGTCCGGCATCCGCAGGCACTCCGGGAAACGCACCGGCAGCGTGCTGCCGAGCACCCCCCAGCCCAACCGTTCCCGCCCGGGGCACGGCGCGTCCGAGGAGATCAGCAGCAACCCGCTGTCGGGGTCGGCGAGCAGCAGCCGGTCGTCGCTGCCGTCCGCGATCTGCAGCAGCGGCGAGACCTCCGCGCGCTCCAGGTCCACCACCACCGTCTTGGTCCGCCCGCCCAGCTCCCGGTCCAGCGCCAGCATCCGCGCGCCCCGGTCCAGCCAGACCCCGCCCGCACAGCGTCCCGGCACCTCGGCGACCCGCTCCGGACCGAAGGCCCCGCCCGCCACCAGCCAGACCGTCCCGGAGCGCGGGCCGGCGGCGAGTGCGTACGCCCGCACGCCCCCCGGCACCGGCGGCAGCAGCGTCAGCCGGGCGCCGGGCTCCGGGCACTCCACCGCGCCGAGCGGCAGCTCGCCGGTGCCGGGGCCGGTCGGGTACAGCAGCGAGAAGACGTGCCGCCCCTCGGTCAGCCGGTGGATCAGCACCCGGCCGTCGCCCATGGGCTGCACCTCGGTGCCCGGCTCCTCCGGCTGGTTGCCGGGCAGCGGCACGGCGTACGGCTCCGGGCCGTCCAGCGTCCAGCGCTCCGGGAACCAGCAGTCACCGGCCGGCGCGAGCCGGGCCGCGTACGCGCCGTCCGCCGTGATGGCGCACGCCGCCGAGCCGTCCGCGGCACCGGTCGACGGGGGTTCGGTCGCACAGGCGGTCATCGTTCGGTCACCTCCGGCGACGAAGTTAGTTTTCGCACGCACGGCCGGGGGACCGCCGGTCGCCCGCTTCACACATACGTGTGGCGCAGAAGCGATTCCTCTGAGGAAGCGGGGGGTGGTGTGCTGGGCGGGACGCCGGGCGGGATCCGGTGCGGCCCCGCCGAACAGCCAGGTAGCCTTTTCCCCGTGCCCCGTCTGTCTGAAGTCATCGCCGCGCTGGAGAACCTGTGGCCCGCCGAGCGGGCCGAGTCCTGGGACGCGGTCGGCACGGTCGTGGGCGACCCCGATCAGGAGGTCACCCGGGTCCTGTTCGCCGTCGACCCCGTGCAGGAGATCGTCGACGAGGCGGTGAAGCTCGGCGCCGACCTGCTGGTCACCCACCACCCGCTGTACCTGCGCGGTACGACGACGGTGGCGGCGACCCACTTCAAGGGCCGGGTCGTGCACGCGCTGATCAAGAACGACATCGCCCTGCACGTCGCCCACACCAACGCCGACACGGCCGACCCGGGCGTCTCGGACGCCCTCGCCGGCGCGCTCGACCTCCGGGTCGTACGCCCCCTCGTGCCGGACCCGACCGACCCGCAGGGCTGTCGGGGTCTCGGCCGCGTGTGCGAACTCGACCACCCCCTCACCGTGCGCGAACTGGCCGCCCGCGCCGCCGAGCGGCTGCCCGCCACCGCGCAGGGCATCCGGGTGGCCGGCGACCCCGAGGCCGTCGTCCGGACGGTCGCCGTCAGCGGCGGCTCCGGCGACAGCCTCTTCGACCAGGTCCGCGCGGCCGGTGTCGACGCCTTCCTCACCGCCGATCTGCGCCACCACCCGGCTTCCGAGGCGGTGGCCCACAGTCCCCTCGCGCTGCTCGACGCGGCGCACTGGGCCACCGAGTGGCCCTGGTGCGAGCTGGCCGCGAGCCAGCTCGACGAGATCTCCGACCGTCACGGCTGGGACCTGCGCGTCCACGTCTCCAAGACGGTCACCGACCCCTGGACCGCCCACGCGGCGTCCACCACCTCTAGCTGAACCTGGGAGCCCCCAACTGAACGCCGCGCCCGCCGACCAGATCCGACTCCTCGACGTCCAGGCACTCGACGTCCGCCTGCAGCAGCTCGCGCACAAGCGGAGGTCGCTGCCCGAGCACGCCGAGATCGATTCGCTGACCAAGGACCTCACGCAGCTGCGCGACCTGCTCGTGGCCGCGCAGACCGAGGAGAGCGACTGCGCCCGCGAGCAGACCAAGGCCGAGCAGGACGTGGACCAGGTGCGCCAGCGCGCCACCCGGGACCAGCAGCGGCTGGACTCCGGCGCGGTCACCTCGCCCAAGGACCTGTCCAACCTCCAGCACGAGATCGCCTCCCTCGCCAAGCGACAGGGCGACCTGGAGGACGTGGTCCTGGAGGTCATGGAGCGCCGCGAGGCCGCGCAGGAGCGGGTGAGCGAGCTGACCGAGCGGGTGGGCTCCGTCCAGTCGAAGATCGACGACGCGGGTGCCCGCCGGAGTGCCGCCTTCGAGGAGATCGACGGCGAGGCCGCCTCGGTGACGAAGGAGCGCGAGGTCGTCGCGGCCTCCGTCCCCGCCGACCTGCTCAAGCTCTACGACAAGCTGCGCGAGCAGCAGGGCGGCATCGGCGCGGCCAAGCTGTACGCCCGTACCTGCCAGGGCTGCCGCCAGGAGCTGGCGATCACCGAGCTGAACGAGATCCGCGCGGCGGCGCCGGACACCGTGGTGCGCTGCGAGAACTGCCGCCGCATCCTGGTGCGCACGGCCGAGTCCGGTCTGTAGGCGTCGGCAGACAAGGGGCCTGAGGGGTGAGGGAGTTCATCGTCGAGGCCGACGGCGGGTCGCGGGGCAACCCGGGGCCGGCGGGCTACGGCGCCGTGGTGAGCGACGCGGCGACGGGTCAGACGCTGGTGGAGTCCGCCGAGTACATCGGCGTGGCCACGAACAACGTCGCCGAGTACCGGGGCCTGCTCGCGGGCCTGCGTGCGGCCCGCGCCCTGGACCCGTCCGCCGTGGTCCACGTCCGGATGGACTCCAAGCTGGTCGTCGAGCAGATGTCGGGCCGCTGGAAGATCAAGCACCCCGACATGAAGCCCCTGGCGACCGAGGCGAGGACGGTCTTCCCGCCGGCCCAGGTCACCTACGAGTGGATCCCCCGGGAACGCAACAAGCACGCGGACCGCTTGGCCAACGAGGCGATGGACGCGGGGGTGAAGGGCAGACAGTGGTCCCCGTCCGAGTCGAGGGCGGCCCTGGAGACCCCCCCTGCCGTTCCCGAGCCGTCGGGCCCGCCGGGCGACGCGGCGGCGGGCGCGGCCAGGGCGCGGGCGGCGCTGGCGGAGGGGCGAGCGGCCGATACGGCCGCCGCCACGGGCAGCGCTGCCGCCGCACCCGCCGCGGCTGCGGGCAGCCGTGCGGCCGAGGCGGCGCCCACCCCGACCGGGCAGCACGTCTCGAGCCCGGGCTGGAGCAGCGCCCCCGACCTCGGCGCCCCCGCCACCCTCGTCCTGCTCCGGCACGGCGAGACCCCCCTCACCCCCCAGAAACGCTTCTCCGGCAGCGGCGGGACCGACCCCTCCCTCTCCGACGCCGGCCGCGAGCAGGCCCGCCGCGTCGCCGAGGCGCTCGCGCGGCGCGGCACCGTCCAGGCGGTCGTCGCCTCCCCGCTGGCCCGCACCCGCGAGACGGCGGGCATCGTCGCCGCCCGCCTCGGCCTGGACGTCGCGGTCGAGGACGGCCTGCGCGAGACCGACTTCGGCGCCTGGGAGGGCCTCACCTTCGGCGAGGTCCGCGACCGCCACCCCGAGGACCTGAACGCCTGGCTCGCCGACCCGGAGGCGCACCCCACCGGCGGCGGCGAGAGCTTCGCCGAGACGGCCACCCGGATCGCGGCCACCCGGGACAAGCTGGTCGCGGCCTACGCGGGCCGCACGGTCCTGCTGGTCACCCATGTGACCCCGATCAAGACCTTCGTCCGCCTCGCCCTCGGCGCCCCGCCCACCGCCCTGTTCCGCATGGAGCTGTCGGCCGCCTCCCTCTCGGCGGTGGCGTACTACGCCGACGGCAACGCGAGCGTCCGCCTGTTCAACGACACGTCGCACCTGCGTCCCTGAGGCCGGCCGCGCCCCGCGCCAGCTCCTCGATCCGCGCCCAGTCCCCGGCGGCCACCGCATCCGCCGGTACCATCCAACTCCCGCCCACACAGCCGACGTTGGGCAGAGCCAGGTACTCCGGAGCGGTCGCCGGACCGATCCCGCCGGTCGGGCAGAAGCGGGCCTGCGGCAACGGTCCGGCCAGCGACTTCAGATAGGCCGTACCGCCCGCCGCCTGCGCCGGGAAGAACTTCATCTCCCGCACCCCGCGCTCCAGCAGCGCGACGACCTCCGAGGCGGTCGACACCCCGGGCAGGTACGGCACCCCGGACCCCCGCATCGCGTCCACAAGCCCCTCCGTCCACCCCGGGCTGACCAGGAACTCGGCTCCGGCCGCAGCGCACGTGCGCACCTGCTCGGGCGTGAGGACCGTACCCGCCCCGACCACCGCCCCGGGCACCTCGCCGGCGATCGCGTGGATCGCGTCCAGCGCCGCCGGCGTCCTGAGGGTCACCTCGATCGCGGGCAGCCCCCCGGCCACCAGTGCCCGCGCCAGCGGTACGGCGTCGGCGGCGTCGGAGAGCACCACCACGGGCACCACCGGCGCGAGATCCAGCACGGAGGCAGCAGCGGGCGAGGGCGGCGGCGAGGTCATGCCCTCATCGTGCCCAGCCGGTACAGCATGCACAATGAACGTTGCACATGCTGCAATGCGCACGGGATGTCTGACCGGATGCGCGCCCGGAGTTCCCGTCAGCGCGTCAGTGGATCTCCTCCACCAGCACGTCCAGCGACCACGCCTTGCCGGCCTTCCCCGGGGCCTCCGCCTCCACCACGTGGCCGAGGTCCCGCAGCGCCTCCACCAGCCCGGCGGGGTCCTCGGGCACGGCCCCGGCCGACAGCAGGCTCCGGACGATCCGCCCCTTCGTCGCCTTGTTGAAGTGGCTGACCACCTTCCGGGTCGGCGCGTGCAGCACCCGCACGGTCGCCGTCCGCCCGGCGACCTCCCCCTTCGGCTTCCAGGCCGCCGCGTACGCGGAGGAGCGCAGGTCCAGCACCAGGCCCGCCCCGGCCGCCTCGGGCAGCACCTCGGCCATCGGCGCACGCCAGTGCGCCGCCAGCGCGCCCAGCCCCGGCAGCTTCACACCCATCGAGCAGCGGTAGGAGGGGATCCGGTCCGCCACCCCCACCACGCCCCACAACCCGGAGAACACCAGCAGCGAGTCCGCCGCGCGCCGCCGCGCCGCCGCGTCCAGCGAGGCCAGGCCGAGAGCGTCGTAGAGGACACCGGTGTAGATCTCGCCGGCCGGGCGGGCACCCGCCGTGCGCAGTCCGGCGTTCTTCGCGACCTCGCCGCGCAGCCCCTCGCTCAGCCCGAGCACCTCGCGCGCCTTCTCCTCGTCGGCGGCGCACAGCTCGACCAGCTCGCCGAGCACGGCCTCCCGCGCGGCGGTCAGTCCCGGCAGGGACAGCGACGACAGCTCCAGCGGGGCGCCCCCGCCCGCGCTCGCCTTGCCTTCCGAGGGCGGCAGCAGGACCAGCAACACGTACTCCTCACGTAGACCTCCGCGACAGCGTACGGCGTGCCGCCCACCGGCCGGCGACCTAGGCTCGTGGCATGCCCTGCCGCAAGATCCGCGTCACCGGCGCCCCCGAAGCCCAGCTCCGGGCCGCCCTCGCCGCGCTGCGTGCCGAGCTCGGCATCCCGGAAATCTTCCCGCCCGAGGTGCGGGAAGAGGCCGAGCGAGCGGCCGGGGCCGCCACCGCGCCGTCGTACGACGACGCCACGGACATCCCCTTCTTCACCCTCGACCCTCCCGGCTCCCTCGACCTCGACCAGGCGACCCACCTCTCCCGGCAGGGCACCGGCTACCGGGTCCGGTACGCCATCGCCGACGTCGCCGCCTTCGTCGTACCAGGCGGCGCCCTGGACGCGGAGGCCCACCGCCGGGTGCAGACCCTGTACTTCCCCGACGAGCGGGTCCCGCTGCACCCCGCCGTGCTCGGCGAGGGCGCCGCCAGCCTGCTGCCGGACCGGACCCGCCCGGCCGTGCTCTGGACCATCGACCTGGACGCGGAGGGCCGCACCCTGGCCGTCGACGTCCGCCGTGCCCTCGTGCGCAGCCGGGCCAGGCTCGACTACGCGGGCGTACAACAGCAGATCGACGCGGGGACGGCCGAGGAGCCCGTCGCCCTGCTCGAGGAGATCGGCGAGGCCCGCGAGCGGCTGGAGGTGGAGCGCGGCGGGATCTCCCTGAACGTGCCCGAGCAGGAGATCACCGCGCAGGACCACACCTACGGCCTCGGCTACCGCGCCCCGCTGCCCGCCGACGCCTGGAACGCCCAGCTCTCCCTGCTCACCGGCATGGCCGCCGCCGACCTGATGCTCGCCCACGGCACCGGCATCCTGCGCACCCTCCCGGCCGCCCCCGACGGCGCCGTGGCCCGGCTGCGCCGTACCGCGACCGCCCTGCACATCGACTGGCCGCACCATGTGTCGTACGCGGCCCTCATCCGCACCCTGGACCCGCACGATCCTCGCCACGCGGCCTTCCTCCAGGAGTGCACGACGCTCCTGCGCGGTGCCGGCTACACGGTCTTCCGGGACGGCGCCCTCCCCGCGATCGCCACGCACGCCGCCGTCGCGGCCCCCTACACCCACTGCACGGCCCCGCTGCGCCGCCTCGCCGACCGCTACGCCGCCGAGATCTGCCTCGCCGCCGTCGCCGGGCAGACCTCGCCGGACTGGGTGCTGGCCGCGCTCGACGCGCTGCCCCGGCAGATGGCCGACGGCGCCCGCCGCGCCGGCACCGCCGAGCGGGGGTGCGTCGACCTGGTGGAGGCGGTGCTGCTCGCGGACCGGGTCGGGGAGGTCTTCGAGGGCTGTGTGGTGGACCTCGACGGACATCAGCCGAACGCGGGAACCGTCCAGCTGGTGTCCCCCGCGGTCGTCGGCCGGATCGAGGGCGACCGGCTGCCCCTCGGCGAACGCCTGCGGGTCCGGCTCACCCGCGCCGACCCGGGCACGGCGCAGATCCTCTTCACGCCGGCGTGAGAGCCGCTGACCCCCTCCGTCCTGGTGGCCTTCGCCCTGATCCTGACCGGCTCCGTACCGGCGACGGCCGCCGGTCCACGACGCCCCACCCGCCCGGTACCATGGTCGACACGGCAGACGAGCCGGGCGGGCGGCCGCGTGGAGTCCCCCCAGGGGGCTTCCCGAGGAACGTCCGGGCTCCACAGGGCAGGGTGGTGGCTAACGGCCACCCGGGGTGACCCGCGGGACAGTGCCACAGAAAACAGACCGCCGGGGACCTCGGTCCTCGGTAAGGGTGAAACGGTGGTGTAAGAGACCACCAGTGCCCAGGGTGACCTGGGCAGCTAGGTAAACCCCACCCGGAGCAAGGTCAAAAGGAGACACCCCGGTGTTTCTGCGCGGACGTTCGAGGGCTGCCCGCCCGAGTCCGCGGGTAGACCGCACGAGACCGGTGGCAACACCGGTCCTAGATGGATGGCCGTCGCCGAGGGGGCCGTGAGGCCCCCTCGGAACAGAACCCGGCGTACAGCCCGACTCGTCTGCCGCCAAGGGCACCTGACCAGGGAACATGCTGGGCAGGGGCTCTTTTTGCCAGGTCAGGAGCTTGATCGAACCCCGGTCCGTACCGGTTCAAGCCGGACCTCACGGTGACGAACGTCGCCGAGCTTGTTGCGCAGCACGCCGTTGGGCATGGCGTACGGATCGTTCACCCTGCCCGCCGCTCCGAAGTCTGTCCGTGGCGGGCGATCGCGCGGGCGACAAGGGTGTCCGCGTCGAGGTCGCCCTTTACGTACGCCTCGGTGTCGCGGTCGGATGCCTCGGAGGCGTGGAGCCCCTCGGCCTCGATGGAGCCGGTGGCCGAGGCGACGGCCGCACGCCGTGCGGCTCGGCCACTCAGTGCCTCGAAGGCCTCGACGGACAGGAGGACGCCCTGGGGCTTGCGGTGGGCGCCGATCAGGACCGGCTCGGCATCCGCGCCGGACTCCGATAGGTCGGTCAGGATCCGCGACAATCTGGCGCGGGCGTCGCTGACGGTCACGACCTCGGGGATCTCCATGCTGTCACCGTACCCATATAGAGTCTTGATTCTGTACAGATTCTAGTACGGATTCTGGTGGATGCCGCCATGCCCGCCCGCCCCCACCGGTGTGCCGCCGCACTCGTTGAACGAGGTGCCGCAGACATTCCGCCCCAGAGCTCGTACGACGTACGCGCCGGCCGTAACACGGTCCTGGAGTACGGATCCTTCGGCCAGCATCCGCAGGTGTGCGCGGCCATGGGCGACATCATCGATCAGGTCGTGCAGTACGCGGAGACGGTGCTTGGTCTGGCCGACCGGCTGAACTCGGGATTCATCGGCAAGAAGCCGGACGGACGACCCGGCAGCAGGAGACGGACTCGGTCATCTTCGAGTGCATCGAGCAGACCGTCTGAACTCCGATAGCGACGAAGCCTCCGTCCGGACCGCTCCGGCGCGGGGACGCCTTCTTACGGAAATCAGCACCGCCGGAGCAACGCCTCACGCAGATCGCTCCGACGGCCCGAGCGGTCGGTCCGCCACCCTCCTCAGCTGCCGCTCGAACACCTCCCGTGCCTCCGGCGTCAGCGTCCGCAACGCCACCAGCGCCGTGATCACCACGTCGCACAGTTCCGCCTGGACGTCCTCCCACGTGTGGGTGATGCCCTTGCGCGGGTTCTGGCCGGTCGCGCCGATGATTGCCTCCGCGACCTCGCCGACCTCCTCCGACAGCTTGAGGACGCGGAGGAGGACGCCTTCGCGGCCGTGGTGCTTCTGGGTGGCCTCCAGGCGGGACCAGAGGTCGTCGACGGTCGGCCAGAGGGCAGCGGCGCAGTCACGGTCGGTCATGCCGCTCAGCGTCCCATGCCGTTCGGGACGGCCGGTGGCTACTCCTCGAACTCCTCGAACAGCGCCTCCTGCTCGCCTTCCCTCTTCGCCCGGCACCGCCGGTTGCGCGCCCCGATCACCACGGCCGTGGCCGCAGCCGTGACGCCGAGGGCCGTCGGCACCATCCAGCCGCGGTCGACGACGTGGCCGAGGGCGTGGTCGAGGGAGAGCCGGCCGGGGCCGGTGACGGCCAGGCCGGCCGCCGCGAGGCCGAGGCTCGCCGCGTGCTCGTAGCCGCCCTCCTGGGCGAAGAAGCCGTTGGGCATGTGGACCGCCGCCGCCCCCGCCATCGCGCCGGCCGCCGCCGCGCCCGCCGCCGGGGTCGCCAGGCCCAGGGCGAGGAGGGTGCCGCCGCCGGCTTCCGCGAGGCCCGCCGCCGTGGCGCTCGCCCGGCCCGGCGCGTAGCCGACGGACTCCATGAACTGGCCGGTGCCCTCCAGACCGTGCCCGCCGAACCAGCCGAACAGCTTCTGCGCGCCGTGCGCGGCCAGCACTCCGCCCGTCCCCAGCCGGAGCAGGAGCAGGCCCAGATCACGTCGGTCGTAACAGCTCACGGTGACTCCCTGCAAAGACATGCGGTCACTGGCGGACGGGTCCCTCCCGGCGTTTCCACCGTCGCAGCTCTCCCACCACCGGGCGCGTCGTGGAGGGCGTTCGGGTGGCGGGGCCCAGGCAGCGGTGTGAGCCTGGCGCCATGACGATTCAGCCAGCCAAGCTCAGCGATCCGGCCGTCCGCGCCTTCGTGAACGCCGTCAACTCCCGTGACCGCGACGGCTTCATGTCCCTCCTGACGCCCGGCGCGACCATGGCCGACGACGGCCAGGACCGCGATCTCGCCGAGTGGATCGACCAGGAGATCTTCTCCTCCCACGGCCATCTGGACGTCGACAACGAGTCCGACGGCGGCCGCGCCCTCCTCGCCCACTACCGCAACGACACCTGGGGCGAGATGCGCACCAGGTGGCGCTTCGAGATCGACGACGACGGACGGATCTCGCGGTTCGAGACCGGGCAGGCGTAACAGGCCCCGCGGGCTTGTGCTCGCGTGCGCCCCGAGGCCCAGCGTTCCCGTCCATGACGAGGACTCTGGGACGCAGCGGCATCGACGTGAGCGCACTCGGCTTCGGGTGCTGGGCCATCGGCGGCGAGTGGCAGTCCGCCGACGGGCAGCCCCTCGGCTGGGGCACGGTCGACGACGACGAGTCCGTACGGCTGGGCCTGCTTCAGCGGCAGATGGACGTCGGTGGTGGACTCGCCGCTGTCCGGGGTGGCGATGCCGACGACGGTGTACTCGGTGCCGGAGATCTTGAAGGTCGAGCCGGTCTCGTACTTCTTCGGCTTGGCGTACGACGTGCTGACCACCGCGACCTCGGCGTCCGTCTGCGCCGAGGTGAAGGTCCTCCCGGAAGCGATCTTCATGGTGGCGAGGGGGCCGAGCGCCTGGTCCGTGACGTCGACGCCGGCCACCGAGTAAGTGTTGACGTCGAAGTTCGCGCCACCGCCCTGCACTTGCGGCTGTCCGCCGCCGCTCCCGCCGCCGGGTCCGCCCTGCTGCCCACTGTTCCCGGAGTTCCCGGACGACTGCGCCTTGCCCTGGGTGAAGGAGCCGTCGACCTTGGTCACGTTCAGGGAGAGGGCGCCGACCGCCGAGGCCACGCCCTTCTGCGCGGCGACCTTCTGGACCAGGGAGGACTTCAGGGTCTGACTGCCCTGTGCCATCACGCGGTCGGCGCTCTGGCCGGCCTTGCTGCTCGACTTGGCGTCGAACCGGAAGTCCGGGCCCTGCGAGCTGCCCGCCTTCGGTGCCGACCGGGCCTTGGTGACGGTCATGTCGGTGCCGAGGCCGTAGAGCGATTTCAGGACCTTGTCCTGCGCCTGCGTCATGCCGGCCGACACCGAGTTCACGGTGATGACCAGCGCGATTCCGAGCGCCAGACCCATCGCGATGACCAGAGCGGCCTTCCTGCGGCGGCTCAGCTCGCGTGTGAGATAGATGCCAAACGTCCCGGTCCCCGAAGGCTCTTGGCGCCCGCTGCGGGCGCTGCCACAAGCTAGGGAGGAACCTTTGAGCCGCCTTGGGTAAGGGATGTGTAAGACCCGAGAAAGCGGGGTAGCTCATCGGATTTTCATAACGCGGCAAATTCCGGGCCGTTGCGGCGTCCGTCACGGAAACCGCTGCTCGGCGCGGTGTACGGTCCCGGGGTGCGCGAATGTTCCCGGCTCAGCCGGCGGGCCGTCCTCGGACTGACGGCCGCCGCCCTTCCCCTGTCCACGGCCACCGAGGCCTCGGCGACCACGGTCATCGGAGGCGAACGGCTCGCCCGGGGCGGTGTCCAGGTGAGGGGTGCCACCGGCCTGCCCAAGAAGCTCGACGCCCGCGCGTGGCTCGTCGCCGACGGCGAGAGCGGCGAGGTCCTCGCCTCGTTCAACGCGCACCGGCGGCTCGCGCCCGCGTCCACGCTGAAGATGCTGTTCGCGGACACCGTGCTGAAGAAGTTCGACCGCGCCCAGCGCTACACCGTCCAGGATTCCGATATTTCGGATGTTCCGGCCGGTTCCAGTCTGGTCGGCATCAAGCCCGGCATCACCTACACCGTCGAGCAGCTGTGGCAGGGCGTGTTCCTGCGCTCCGGCAACGACGCCGTGCACGTGCTGTCCCACATGAACGGCGGCATCGCCAAGACGGTAGCCGAGATGCAGGCCAAGGCCGCGGATCTGCAGGCGCTGGACACCCATGTGGTCAGCCCCGACGGCTTCGACCACAAGGGTCAGATCTCCTCGGCGTACGACCTCACGCTGTTCGCCCGCCACGGTCTGAAGGACGCCGACTTCCGCGGGTACTGCGGCACCCGGACCGCCGACTTCCCGGCGGGCGGCAAGAAGACCTTCCAGATCCAGAACACCGATCGCCTGCTGACCGGGGCGTGGGGCCTGAAGACGTACGACGGCCTGATCGGCGTCAAGAACGGCTACACCAGCAACGCCGGCAACACCTTCACCGGCGCGGCCACCCGGGGCGGACGCACCCTGCTGGTCACCGTGATGCACCCGGTCGCCGGCAGCAACGCCGTCTACGAGCAGACCGCCGCGCTGCTCGACTGGGGGTTCGGGCGCGGGCGTACGGCGCAGGCGGTGGGCACCCTGGTCGAACCGCTCAGCGAGGGCGGGGCGAGCGCGAGTCCGGCACCGGGGGAGCGGGGGACGGCACGCGCGGCGGCCGGCGCTCCCGGCTCGGCGCCCCGCGGCCCCTCGGCCGGGCGGCTGGTGGAGGGTGCGGCGGGTACGGCCCTTCTGCTGGGGGCGGCCGGTGCCTGGGCGCTGAAGCGGCGGCGCGGGGCGACGGCCACGGAACCCCGGGCGGAGACGGAGACGGAGACGGTGGCGGATCCGGCGGAGACGGGCGGCAGGCACCGGCGTTGAGCTGTGCGGCGGCCGTTCCATCGACCGGTGTGCACCCCGCGGGCACGCGCGAGGTCCACCCCCAACTCCGGTCCGGTGGAACGGCCGCCGCCTCCCCCCTCGGTGTGGCTGCGGAATCCATGTGCTCCAACTGTGAAGTTCTCGTGGAGGAAAGTTGAGCATACGTGCTCGACCGGCCGCAATGGCGCGGACGTTCAAATTCCGCTTGTGTAAGTGAAGTCAGCCCCGCCCGATGTACGGCATCGTCGTCGCCAGCACCGTCGCGAACTGCACGTTCGCCTCCAGCGGCAGCTCGGCCATGTGCCGCACGGTGCGCGCCACGTCGGCCACGTCCATCACCGGTTCCGGGGCTACCACCCCGTTCGCCTGGAGCGCGCCGGTCTCCATCCGGGCCGTCATGTCGGTGGCCGCGTTGCCGATGTCGATCTGCCCGACCGCGATCCGGTACGGCCGCCCGTCCAGCGACAGCGACTTGGTCAGGCCGGTCAGCGCGTGCTTGGTCGCGGTGTAGGCGACCGAGAGAGGGCGGGGCGTGTGCGCGGAGACGGAGCCGTTGTTGATGATCCGGCCGCCCTGCGGATCCTGCTCCTTCATCCGCCGGTACGCGGCCTGCGCGCACAGGAAGGCGCCGTTGAGGTTCGTGTCCACCACGTGCCGCCACGCGTCGTAGGGCAGCTCCTCGACGGGGACGCCGCCCGGCCCGAAGGTGCCCGCGTTGTTGAACAGCAGGTCCACCCGCCCGAACCGCTCCACGGTCGCCGTGAACAGCGCGTCCACGTCCTCGGGCCGGGACACGTCCGTGCGCACGGCGAGCGCGGCGCCGTCCGGCACCAGCGCCGCCGTCTCCTCCAGCGTCCCGGTCCGCCGGCCCGCCAGCGTCACCGACCAGCCGTGGCGCAGCAGCTCCACGGCGACGGCCCGGCCGATGCCGGAACCGGCGCCGGTCACGACCGCGATCTTCGATTGCCTGTCAGTCATGGCATCGCAGCGTAGGCGTGAAGTCCGCCATGCGGAATCCAGTGTCCGTCATACGGTCGACGTGAAGGCCCCTCGAGCGTCGCCTACCGGCCGGCCGGGCAGACACGGCCGAGCGAGCCGTCCGGGAGGTACTGCGAGCGCTCCTGCGGGGTCAGGCCGTGTCCGACAGCGTGGCAGACCTTCTCGATCCACGTGTCGGGCTGGGCGCGGGCGACCTGCCAGAGGCGCACCGTGTCGTCGTCGTTGCCGGTGGCGAGGGTGCGTCCGTCGGGGCTGAAGGCGAGGGAATCCACCCCGCCTTCATGATTGGTGAGGATGCCCCGACTCCTCCCGGTGGCCACGTCCCACAGTCGCACGGTGCCGTCGGCACTGGCGGAGGCGAGGGTGCGGCCGTCCGGGCTGAAGGCCGGCGCGCCGACCCAGCCGGTGTGGTCGCTCAGGGGGATGCCGCTCGCGCTTTCTTCGCGTTACTCGCAATCCGGGCATCCGTGCCATTCCGTAGAACTTTCATTCGCCGAAGAGAAGTTGACGCGGCAAATGCCTCAGGCGGCTGCGGTCACGGCCTCCCCGGGGTAGCGCACCCCGATCCGCTCCCGCACCGCGTCCAGCGTGCGCATCACCGCGAGGGTGCCCTCCAACGGCACCAGCGGCGACTCCTTCTCACCGGCCCTGAGCGCCCGCATGACCTCCACCGCCTCGTGCCGCAGGCTGGTGCGCGGCCCGTCGGCGGGGTCGGCGGTGAACTCCTGAGGGTCACGGCCGTCGCGGTGCAGCACGAAACGGTCCGGGTGGAAGAAGCCGGACGGGACGTCGATGCGGCCCCGGGAGCCGGTCACCGACGCGGTGACCCCCGTACCGCCCACGATCGAGCAGTGCAGCGAGGCCAGCGCGCCGCTCTCCCAGGACAGCAGCGCACCCGTCTGGAGGTCGACGCCCTCCTCGGACAGCACCGCGCTCGCCGTCACCGCGTCCGGCTCCCCGAGCAGCAGCTGCGCGAACGACACCGGGTACACGCCGAGGTCCAGCAGCGCCCCGCCGCCCAGCTCCGGATCCCTCAGCCGGTGCGCCGGCGGGAACGGCCCCGCCAGGCCGAAGTCCGCCTGCACGGTGCGCACTTCGCCGATCGCCCCGTCGGCCACCAGCTC
The DNA here is from genome assembly GCF_044593395.1 of Streptomyces sp. NPDC052301. Lineage (NCBI taxonomy): Bacteria > Bacillati > Actinomycetota > Actinomycetes > Kitasatosporales > Streptomycetaceae > Streptomyces > Streptomyces sp. NPDC052301. The sequence continues at coordinate 154,138 of NZ_JBIUBE010000004.1, forward strand.
CCGCAGCCGCCGGACCAACGGATTGCAGTACATCCACATCGCCTCCATCAGGAAGCGGCCGTGCTCGCGGGCCAGCGCGACGAGTTCCTCCGCCTCGCGCAGGTTCAGCGTGAACGGCTTCTCGCACAGCACGTTCCGCCCCGCCTCCAGGCACAGCCCCGCCGCCGCCCGGTGCGCCACGTGCGGAGTGGCCACGTACACGACATCGATGTCCGCATCGGCCGCCAGCGACGCCCAGTCGCCGTACGCCCGCTCCACCCCGAACCGCTCCGCGAACGCCTCCGCCGACTCCCGGTTGCGCGAGGCCACCGCCGTGATCTCCGCGTCCGGCAGATCGACCAGGTCCGCCGCGAACGCCGCGGCGATCCCGCCCGTCGCCAGGATCCCCCACCGCACGTTCCGCTCCGCCATCGCCCCACCCTCGTTCAACCGTGCCTCGGCAGTGTGTACGAGCTGAGAGCATAGGTGCCGGGCGGGTCCGGCAGGTGGTTCAGACAAGGGGAGGGACGCATGCACGAGCACGCGGCGGCACCGACACCGCGCACGGAGCCCGCGGCCGCCTCCGACCGGCCGCGGGACGCCGGACGCCCGCCCACCGGCGCGCTCGTCACCTTCCTGCTCGGCGGCCTCACCGCCACCACTCCGCTCGCGATGGACATGTACCTGCCGTCGCTGCCCGAGGTCACCCGCTCCCTGCGGGCGCCCGCCGTCACCGTCCAGCTCACCCTCACCGCCTGCATGGCAGGCCTCGCACTGGGACAGCTGGTCGTGGGCCCGATGAGCGACCGCTGGGGCCGCCGCCGCCCGCTGCTCATCGGCATCGCCGGCTACCTCCTCGCCACCGCCCTGTGCGCCCTCGCCCCGAACGTCGAGACCCTGATCGCCTTCCGGCTGGTGCAGGGGCTCGCCGGTGCCGCCGGAGTGGTCATCGCCCGGGCCGTCGTACGCGACCTGTACGACGGCGTGGCCATGGCACGCTTCTTCTCCACCCTGATGCTGATATCCGGCGCCGCCCCGATCGTGGCGCCGCTGATCGGCGGGCAGATCCTGCGGGTGACCGACTGGCGGGGCGTGTTCGTCGTGCTCACGCTGGTCGGCGTGCTGCTGGGCGCCCTGGTCTGGCTGCGGCTGCCCGAGACCCTGCCCGCGGCCGAGCGGCACGGCGGTGGCGTGAGGGAGGCCCTCCGCTCGATGCGCGGCCTCCTCGCCGACCTGCCCTTCACCGGCTACATGCTCGCCGGCGGCTTCGCCTTCGCCGCGCTGTTCGCCTACGTGAGCGCGTCCCCGTTCGTCATCCAGGAGATCTACGGCGCCTCCCCGCAGACCTTCAGCCTGCTGTTCGGCCTGAACTCCGTCGGTCTGGTGGCCGCCGGGCAGATCAACGGCAAGGTGCTGGTCGGCCGGGTCAGCCTGGACAAGGTCCTCGCCGCCGGCCTCACGGTGATCGTGCTCGCCGCGACCGCCCTGCTGCTGATCGCCACCGGCGCCCTCGGTGACGTGGGCCTCGTCCCCGTCGCAGCCTCCCTCTTCGTCCTGATGTCCGCCATGGGCATCACCCTGCCCAACGCCCAGTCCCTCGCCCTGCTGCGCACCCGGCACGCCGCCGGCTCCGCCTCCGCGCTGCTCGGCACCTCCTCCTTCCTCGTCGGCGCGGTCGCCTCCCCGCTGGTCGGGGTGGCCGGTGAGCACACCGCCGTGCCCATGGCCGTCGTCCAGCTGGCGGGAGCACTGGTCGCGGTGGCCTGCTTCGTGGGAATGTGCCGTCCCTGGAACACGCGGGGGAACGCCCGTGCGGGGTCGGAGGGAGACGAGAACTGAGCGCACCGAGACTGCGCGCCGACACACCGGAACGGGCGGGGCTGGACCCCGCCGCACTCGCGCACCTGGTCGGCGAGGTGCACGCCCTCACCGCCGGAGACCGCCCCTGGGCGGCCGGCGCCGTCGTGCTGGCCGGCCGCGGACCCGTGATCGCCGTGGCCGAGGCCGCGGGCTGGGCCGTGCGCTACTCCGGCTACGACCCGGAGACCGGCACCGGCGTCGAACTGCCGGCCGCCGCCCGCGTCCCGGCCGCCGTCGACACCCCCTTCGATCTGGCCTCCCTCACCAAGCTCTTCACTGCCGTCGCCGCCGTGCAGCAGATCGAGCGCGGCACCCTCGGCATGGACGCCCGGGTCGGCGACTACCTGCCCGACTTCCACGCCGCGGCCGCCCACGGCATCACCGTGCGGCAGCTGCTCACCCACACCTCCGGGCTGCGCCCCGACCTCCCGCTGTACGACTGCCCGGACGACGCGTCCCGGCTGGACCTGCTGCGCGCCGAGGCGCCGACGGCGCAGCCGGGCACCCACCTGTACTCGGACCTGAACATGCTCCTGCTCCAGAGCGTGCTGGAGCGCCTCACCGGCCGCAGCCTCGACGTCCTCGTCCAGGACGGCATCACCCGTCCGCTCGGGATGACCTCCACCGCCTTCGGCCCGTGCCCGGGCGCCGCGGCCACCGAGGACCAGCGGCAGCCGTGGGCCAAGGCGGACCGGGGGATGCTGCGGGGCGTCGTCCACGACGAGAACGCCTGGGCGCTCGGCGGGGTCGCCGGACACGCGGGCCTGTTCTCCACCGCGCCCGACCTGGCCGTCCTGTGCCGTGCCCTGCTCGCGGGCGGCTCCTACGGCCCGGCCCGCATCCTCGGCCCCGACTTCGTGGAGCTGCTCCTCACCCCGCCCGGGCTGGGCTTCGCCGTGGACCAGCCGTGGTTCATGGGCGAGCTGGCGGGCCGGGGCGCGGCGGGCCACACCGGCTTCACCGGCACCTCCCTGGTCATCGACCCGGCGACGGACACGTTCCTGGTGCTGCTCGCCAACACCGTCCACCCGAGACGCCGGCCACCGGACAGCCGCCCGAGGGCGACGCTGGCGACCCACCTGGCGAGGGCGGTGATCTGAGCCCGGGCGCCCGCCCGGCAGGTCCGGTACGGGTACCGCCCAGCCATACAATCGGCAGGTGAACGACACCCTCCGGAGCACCCTCGAGGAGCTGCTCGACGGACTCCCGCCCAAGCAAGCTGCCGGAGCGGTGGACCGGCTGATCGCCAACTACCGCGGCGAGACCCCCACCCACGCCCCCATCCTCCGCGACCGCGCCGACGTGGCCGCCTACGCCGCCTACCGCATGCCCGCCACCTTCGAGGCGGTCCGCTCGGCGCTGGCGGCGTTCGCGGCCGCCGTACCCGACTGGGCCCCCGCCGGCCACGTCGACGTCGGCGGCGGCACCGGCGCCGCCACCTGGGCCGTCGAGGCGACCTGGCCCGGCGAGCGCAGCGTCACCGTGCTGGACTGGGCCGAGCCCGCCCTGGCCCTCGGCCGGGAGATCGCCGCGGCCAACCCGGCGCTGAGGGACGCCCGCTGGCAGCACGCCCGGATCGGCGCGGACCTCACCCTGGAGAACACCGACCTCGTCACGGTGTCGTACGTGCTCAACGAAGTCTCCGAGGCCGACCGCACCGCCCTCGTCGACGCCGCCGCCGGCGCCGCCCGGGCCGTCGTGATCGTGGAGGCGGGCACCCCGGCCGGCTACGCCCGTGTCATCGAGGCCCGCGACCGCCTGATCCGGGCCGGGTTCCGCGTCGCCGCCCCCTGCCCGCACAGCGCCGCCTGCCCCATCGAACCGGGCAAGGACTGGTGCCACTTCTCCGCCCGGGTCGGCCGCTCCTCCCTGCACCGCCAGGTCAAGGGCGGCTCCCTGGCGTACGAGGACGAGAAGTTCTCCTACGTCGCCGCCACCCGGCTGCCCGCCCGCCCGGCCCCCGCCCGCGTGATCCGGCGCCCCCAGATCCGCAAGGGACAGGTCCTCCTCGACCTGTGCGAGGCCGACGAGCGGCTGGGCCGTACGACGGTCACCAAGCGCCACGGCGACCTGTACAAGGCGGCCCGGGACGCCGACTGGGGTGACGCATGGCCACCGGAAGACGCCTCTTCGTGACCATTCGTGACGCTTCGTGACGATGAGGTGGCCGTGTGGGACGGCTCTCCCGTCCCTCGACCCCCCGAAGCACACGAAGATGGGACGATAGGGCATGCTGTCCGCACACCAGCGAGACCACGAGGCCGAGGGGACAGATGAGCGCGACGTTCGGCGGCCGGACCGGCCGGCAGGGCAAACTCTCCCAGTGGCTGCTGGGGCGCCGCCCGAAGGAGGCCGCCGACCCCGGCGGGCGTGAGGCCCTGCTGCTCGCCGCCGCCGCGGCGGGCCTGCCGCTCGCCCCCGCCGCGCACCCCGCCCCCGGCTACCGCTGCTCGTGCGACCGCGTCGGCTGTCCCACTCCGGCCCGGCACCCGGTGTCGTTCGCCTGGCAGACCCAGTCCACCACCGACCGCGCCCAGATCGAGCGCTGGGCCCGGCACCAGCCGCAGGCCAACTTCATCACCGCCACCGGCATGGTCCACGACGTCCTTGACGTCCCCCTGGCAGCCGGCCGGGAGGCCCTGGACCGGCTGCTCGGCGCGGGGGTCGAGGTCGGACCCGTCGCCGAGAGCGACGACGGCCGCATGCTGTTCTTCACCCTCACCCGCGGCACCCCCGAGGACGAGGACGAGTGGTGGCCCTGCGAGCTGGACTGCCACCCCGAGACCATGGACGAGCACCCCGGCCTGCGCTGGCACTGCCGGGGCTCCTACGTCCTGGTGCCGCCCGCCCGGCTGCCCGGCGACGACGACCAGCAGGTGCGCTGGGCGCGCGGCCCCGAGCATCCGCTGCCCGACCCGCTGAGCCTGCTGGAGGCGCTCACCGACGCCTGTGCCCGGCACGCCGGAGCGGGGGCCGACCACCAGGGCGCGGCCTGGCCCCTGCGCCACTGAACGCCGGGGCGTCCGTCACTCGCCCTGGGCGGACGTCAGTCCCTGGACCTGCCCCAGCACCTGCACCCGGCCGCTGCCCACCGGATCGAGCGCGGCCTCGGCGGAGATCGACTCCAGGGTGAGGGACTGGGTCACCTCGCCCTTCGTCAGGGCCTGCACGTCCTGGTTGGGGGTGGGTACGGAGGTGCCCGCGGCGGCGGTCTGCTTCTCGTAGTGGTGCGTGGTGAAGAACACCAGTGCCCCGCCGTCCGCCGTGCGCAGTGCCAGCGGCGCGTAGTCGCCGTGGCTGAGCGGTTCGTCGATGTACTGCCGGACCAGTCCGGGCTTGCTGGCCTGCTTCTTGCGGTCCGCGCGCAGACCGCTGGTGCTCCCGCCGTCCGCGAAGGTCTTCCCGCCGCTCCTGAGGTAGTCGGCGTAGTTCTTGCTCAACGCGTCGGGGCGTACGGCCAGTTGCGCCGAGTCGGCGGGCACGGCCTCGGCGAAGCCGTCCGCGCCGGTCTTGAACCGCGGTACGGCGCCGGGCCGTACCAGCGTCAGATACGCCACCCGCCACCGCTCACCCAGGCCGCCCCGGGTGAACACCAGCAGCCAGCGGAAGCCGGTGGCCTTGTTCGCCTTGGTGTCGGCGACGAACCAGCGGGGCCAGCCGGCCTTCTCGGGGATCGTGAACTTCGCGTCCGTCAGCTTCAGCGGGGTGTGGTTCGCGTTGCCCGACGGGCTGTTGGTGTGCCCCGCCTTCAACCGGGCGCGGTCGATGTCGGCGAGCGCGCCGGTGACATAGGGCGCGTCCAGGGAGCTGTCGTAGGCCTTGTCGGCCTTGTTGTAGGCGTCCGTGAACGCGGTGAGCGCCCTGGCGGCCTCGGCGCGCGTGGCGGCGGGGAGCACTTCACGCTCCCCGTGCACCACCACGCATCCGCTCGCCGTCAGCGACAAAGCGGTCAGCGAGGCCGCTATGAGTGCGTTCCGGTCACGCCTGCGAAGCCTTCGACGGCTGTGTTCCCTGCTCATCAGGCTGCTTCACCCTCCCCTTTCCGGAGGCGAACCCTACCGGGGCGAGGAAGACGGCGAGCGTCGGGATCAGGTACAGCAGCCACACCGTGACCTGGAGCACCGTCGGGTCGGGCTGGAAGTTGAACACGCCCTTCAGCAGCGTGCCGTACCAGCTGTCCGGCGGGATGGTGTCGCTGATGTCGAAGGCCAGGTGCGTCAGGCCCGGGACCCAGTCGGCCTCCTGCAGGTCGTGGAAGCCGTACGCCAGCACGCCCGCCGCGACCACGACCAGCATCCCGCCGGTCCAGGTGAAGAACTTGGCCAGGTTGATCCTGAGCGCGCCCCGGTAGAACAGCCAGCCGAGCAGGACGGCGGTGGCGAGGCCCAGCGCCGCGCCGACCAGCGGGCGCGGGGTGCCGTCGGAGGCCGAGTGCACCGACGCCCAGACGAACAGCGCGGTCTCCAGGCCCTCCCGGCCGACGGCGAGGAACGCGGTGGCGACCAGCGCGCCCGTGCCCATGGCGAGGGCCGCGTCCAGCTTGCCGTGCAGCTCCGACTTCAGGTGCCGGGCGGTCCGCCGCATCCAGAACACCATCCAGGTCACCAGCCCGACGGCAACGATCGACAGCGAGCCGCCGAGCGCCTCCTGCGCCTGGAACGTCAGCTCCTGGGAGCCGAATTCGAGGGCGCAGCCGAAACCCATCGCGAGGGCGACCGCGATGCCGATGCCGATCCAGATCGGCCGCAGGGCGTCCCGGCGGCCGGTCTTGACCAGGTAGGCGATCAGGATGCAGACGACGAGCGACGCCTCCAGGCCCTCGCGCAGGCCGATCAGGTAGTTGGAGAACACGGGCTACGCCTCCTTCGAGAACAGCGCGCGGCCCCACCAGTCGTCCGCGTCCCGGACGCCGGGAGGTACCGCGAACACCGCCGAACCCACGTGCTGGATGTATTCGTTGAGCGCGTCGTGCGCGGACAGCCTGCGCTGCAGCGGGATGAACCCGTGGCGCACGTCCCGCTGGTAGGCCAGGAAGAACAGGCCGGCGTCCAGGCGGCCGAGGCCGTCGGTGCCGTCGGTGAAGGAGTAGCCCCGGCGCAGGATCGTGATCCCGCCGTTGGAGTCGGGGTGGGCGAGCCGCACGTGCGCGTCGGGCTTCATCGCCTTCAGGAACGGCTCGTCGCGCTCCTTGGCCTTGCCGACCGGGGCGCCCTCGCGCTTGTCCCGCCCGAACACGTCCTCCTGCTCCTGCAGCGAGGTCCGGTCCCAGGTCTCGATGTTCATCCGGATGCGCCGGGCGACCAGGTACGAGCCACCGGTCATCCACTCCGGCCCGTCCCCGTCGGCGGCCCACACGAACTTCTTCAGGCGGTCCGTCTCCGTCCCCGCGATGTTGCGGGTGCCGTCCTTGAAGCCCATGAGATTGCGCGGGGTCTGCGCGTCCGGCGTGGTCGACGAGGTCTTCCCGAAGCCGAGCTGCGACCAGCGGATGGCGACCTTGCCGAAGCCGATCCGGGCCAGGTTGCGGATGGCGTGCACGGCGACCTGCGGGTCGTCGGCACAGGCCTGGACGCACAGGTCGCCGCCGGTGCGGGACCTGTCCAGGTTGTCACCGGGAAACTTGGGCAGGTCGACCAGGGCCGCCGGCCGCTCGTCCTTCAGGCCGAACTTCTCGAACAGCGAAGGCCCGAACCCGATCGTCAGCGTCAGCCGGGACGGCTTGAGGCCGAGCGCCTCGCCGGTGTCGTCCGGCGGGGCCTCGGCGAGCCCGCCGTACGCGCCCTCACCGACCGGCTTGCCCGCGGTCATCCGCCGGGCCGCCGCCGTCCAGTCCTTCAGCATCTGCACGAACTCGGCGCGGTCGTCGGTCTTCACGTCGAACGCGGCGAAGTGCAGCCGGTCCTGCACCGGGGTGGCGATGCCGGCCTGGTGGGCGCCGTGGAACTCCACCGCGCCACCCGCCTCGGCGGCCACCGGGTCCACGTCGTCGCCCGCCTTGGCCATCGCCACCGCGCCCCCGGCCGCCGCGGCCCCGAGCGCGAGCCCGGCACCGCCCCAGCCGATCAGCGCCCGACGCGACGGACTGCTGCTGCCATTGGTGTCGGTCATGATCACTTCACCACCGCGGCGGCGAGCTTGGAGAGCGGCTCGGCGAGCGCGTTGACCGCGTCCGACAGCTCCTTGCGCTGGTCCTTGGTGACCTTGTCGTAGGAGACGAAGCCGTAACCGGACGTGCCCGAGCGGTACTTGTCGAGCAGCGTGTTCAGCGCGGCGAACTGCTTGTCCAGTTCCCCGGTCAGCGCCGGGTCGTTCTTCGCGGCGACCGGCTTCAGCAGCTCGTACGCCTTCTGCGCGCCCTCGACGTTGCCCTTGAAGTCGACCAGGTCGGTGTGCGCGTAGCGGTCCTCCTCGCCGGTGACCTTGCCGGTGGCGACCTCGTCCAGCAGCTCCTTGGCGCCGTTGGCCATGGAGGTCGGGGTGATCTCCGCCTTGCCGACCCGGCCCTGCCAGTCCTTGAGGTCCTTCACCAGCTGGTCGGCGAGGCCCTTCTCCTCGGCGCCGATCTTCTTGTCCTGCCAGAGGGCCTTCTCCAGCCGGTGCCAGCCGGTCCACTTCTGGCCGTCCTCCAGGCCGTCCTCGCGGACGTCGACCTTCGGGTCGATGTCACCGAAGGACTCGGCGACCGGCTCGGTGCGCTCCCAGCCCAGGCGGGAGAGGCCGTAGGCCTTCTTCGCGGCGTCCAGGTCGCCGTCCTTCACGGCCTTCACGAAGGCCTCGACCCGCGGCAGCGTCTCGTCGGCCTGGTCCTGGGCGTACTGCCGGTACTCGGCGGCGGCCCGGTCCAGTTTCGGGTCGCGCTTGGCGGCGGCGCCGGAGCCGGTCACGGTCAGCTTCTGCCGGACACCGTGTCCCTTCATGCCCGGCCGGCACGCGATCTCGTACGACCCCGCCTTCACCTCGGCGGTCAGCGTGTACTTGGTGCCGGGCCCGATGTTCTCCTTCTCGGAGACGATCCGGTCGTCCGGGAACAGGATCTCGACCTCGGTGGCCCTGGCGCCCTTGTTCTCTATCTTCAGTGTCACCTGGCCGGCCGGGACCGACGTGGCGGAGGTGTCGCACTTCGAGTCGGCCGCGGTGACCTGGATGGCGTCGCCGTCCTTGGCGTCGCTCTTGGCGGTGCAGGCCGAGAGGGCGGTCAGAGCCGCCACGGTCGTGGCGGCGGTGACGGTCAGTCGGACGGCTCGCATGCGGGCTCCTGGCGGATCTGGTGTGGTGAGGCTGCCCTAACTTACCTGAGGCTTACCTCACCCATACCCCGCGGGGTGGTGATTCAGGTCTCACGACGGGGGCGCGGGGTGTGCATGACGGAGCTGACCTACTCGATCGTGGAAGCGCGTGCCCGCCTGGGTGCCCATCGCGCGCACCGTCCATGCCACTCGGGAACCTGTTCGGGCGAGGCGTGAGATACGAGGTCATCCGGGAGCCCGAGGCCCTCGTTCAAGCGGAGCGGCTCGCCAAGGACGACCCGGGCGGAGTGCGGCTGGTGTTCGCCGCGGTCGACCGGCTCGGCGACGACCCCGGCCCGACGGAGCATTCGGGCAGCCCGGACCTGCTGCGCATCCACGTCGGCGCATACCGGGTGGCGTACGAGATCAGTGACCGGCGTGTCGGTGTGACCGTCATCCGGGGCGCATGCGCTGACCGTTCGGCGCGTCCGGCGGCCGGAAGCGTGGCAGCGGTCCGCACGGAGGGGAGGGCTCGTTTCGCCACATCGGTCCGCCATGCCCCGGGCGGAGCCGCAACCGGTGGCCTGGCTCAGTGGCGCGGCGGCATCGTGGCCGGGCTGTCCTGCGGCCACTCCTCGAACATCCTCACCTGGCCCCCCGCCCGGCACGCGCTCGCCCGTGCAGCGGTGTTTCAATTCCCCGGTGACTGATTACGACGTACTCCGCGTCTTCTGCGGACCGGACGGCGGCTACGGCAACGAACTCGGCGTCGTCCGCGACGGCTCCGTCCTGCCCGAGCGGGGCGACCGGCAGGCGCTGGCCGGAAAACTCGGCTTCAGCGAGACCGTGTTCGTGGACGACCCCGAACGCGGCGTCATCGACATCTACACGCCCACCCTGCGGCTGCCCTTCGCCGGTCACCCCTGCGTCGGCACCGCGTGGCTGCTGGACGTCCCCGAACTGGTCACCCCCGCCGGAGTCGTCGGGGCGCGGCTGGACGGCGAGTTCAGCTGGATCGAGGCGCGGGCGGAATGGGCACCGCCGCGCACCCTGCGCCAGTACGCCGGCGCCGCCGAGGTCGACGCGCTCGACGTGCCCCCGCCGGGGGAGTGGATCTACGCCTGGGCCTGGGAGGACGAGGCGGCCGGCCGGGTCCGCGCCCGCGCCTTCCCCGGCCGGGACGACGGCATCGAGGAGGACGAGGCGACGGGCGCGGCGGCCCTCCTCCTCACCGACCGGCTGGGCCGCGCCCTCAACATCAGACAGGGCCGGGGCTCCCAGATCCTGACGGCCCCGCAGCCGCACGGCTGGGTGGAGGTCGGCGGACGGGTCTTCCTGGAACGCTAGGCGCTCAGCGGGAACTCCTCACCCAGGGCCCGGAAGACGCCGGTGTTCAGTGCGAACGCCCGCTCGCACTCCCCGACGATCCGCTGCTTCTCCAGGTCGTCCACCGCTGTCGAGTCCAGCAGCTCGCGGTAACCCCGCTTGTACGCGGCCGGGTTGGCGATGGCCTCGAAGACGTAGAAGCGGACGCCGTCGCCCTTCTTCGCGAAGCCCCAGGTCCTCTCCGCCGTGCCCCGGATGATCTGGCCGCCGGACAGGTCGCCCAGGTAGCGGGTGTAGTGGTGGGCGACGTAACCGCCGGGCCAGCGCTCGGCGCACTCCCGCACCCGGTCCGCGTACGCCCGGGTGGCGGGCAGGGCGCTCAGGGTGGCCCGCCACCCCGGCCCCCGCAGATGTGCCAGGTCCCGCTCCAGCGCGGGCAGCCGGAACAGCTCGGGCCGCACGAACGGGCCCGCCACCGGATCCGACGTCAGCCGCCCGGCCGCGCTCTCCAGCGCCTCGTAGACGAACCACAGCTGCTCGGTGTAGCGCGCGTACGCCTCCACGCCCAGCCGGCCGCCGAGCAGGTCGGTCATGAACGTCGAGGTCTCCGCCTCCCTGTGCTGCTCGTGGGAGGCGCTGCGGATCAGGGACGAGAACGACTCCATGGACACTCCTCGATGCCGACGGCCTGTCGGTAAGTTTACCGACAGCATGTCGGAAAAACACCAGGAGCCGGAGCCGGTGCAGGAAAAAGGGCCCGCCCTCCGAAGAGAGCGGGCCCGGGCGGGCGTGGCGTCACGGCAGGGTGAGGATCTCCGCGCCCGTCTCCGTCACCACCAGCGTGTGCTCGAACTGCGCGGTCCGCTTGCGGTCCTTCGTCACGACCGTCCAGCCGTCGTCCCACATGTCGTACTCGTGCGTGCCCAGCGTCAGCATCGGCTCGATCGTGAAGGTCATGCCCGGCTGCATGACCGTCGTGGCGTGCGGGCTGTCGTAGTGCGGGATGATCAGGCCCGAGTGGAACGACGAGCTGATGCCGTGGCCGGTGAAGTCACGGACGACGCCGTAGCCGAACCGCTTGGCGTACGACTCGATGACCCGGCCGATGACATTGATCTGCCGGCCCGGCCTGACCGCCTTGATCGCGCGGGTGAGGGACTCCCGGGTCCGCTCCACCAGCAGCCGCGACTCCTCGTCCACGTCACCGACCAGGTAGGTGGCGTTGTTGTCGCCGTGCACCCCGCCGATGTACGCGGTCACGTCCAGGTTGACGATGTCGCCGTCCCTGAGGACCGTCGAGTCCGGGATGCCGTGGCAGATGACCTCGTTGACCGACGTGCACAGCGACTTCGGGAAGCCGCGGTAGCCGAGCGTGGACGGGTAGGCGCCGTGGTCGCACATGTAGTCGTGGGCGACCTTGTCCAGCTGGTCCGTGGTCACGCCGGGTGCGATGATCTTCGCGGCCTCCTCCATCGCCTGCGCGGCGATGCGGCCGGCGATCCGCATCGCCTCGATGGTCTCCGGGGTCTGCACCTCCGGCCCGGTGTACGGCGTCGGCGCGGGCTTGCCGACGTACTCGGGGCGGCGGACGTTTCCGGGTACAGAACGGGTGGGGGACAGCTCCCCTGGTACGAGCAGCGACTGGCCAGACATGCCGACGAGTCTATCGAGCGCACATGGGGGAACATGTCCGTGGCGAGAGGAGCTGTCCATGGCCCTGTTCAAGAAGCGCACCGCCGGCAAGCCGGGCGAGTGGTACTACTGCCTGGAGCACAAGAAGGTCGAGGAGGGCCCGGACTGCCCGGGCAAGGACCGCTTCGGACCGTACGCCTCCCCGCAGGAGGCCCAGCACGCGATGGAGACCGCCGCCGAGCGCAACCTCCAGTGGGAGAACGACCCGCGCTGGCACGACACGCCCGCGGGGGGCGGCAGCGACGACGAGGGGTGACGAGCGGTCACACCCGCACGGCGGCGCGCCGCTCGCGCATCCGCACCGCGTGTTCGTCGGTGCGGGCGTCGTACGTCATCAGCCGCGGCAGGCACAGCGCGAGCAGGCCCATCGCGCCCGCGCAGGCCAGTCCGCCGGACCAGACCGAGGCCCGGACCCCGAGCCGGGCGGCGAGACCACCCGCCCGGACCTGGCCCAGCTGGGGGCCGACCGAGTAGGACAGCAGCTCGATCCCGGCGAGCCGGCCGCGCAGCTCGTCCGGGATCGTCTGGTTCCACATCGCGGCCCGGAAGATCCCGCTGACCATGTCGAAGCCGCCGCCGACGGTGAGGAACAGCAGCACCAGCCACAGATTCCCGCACGCTCCGGCTGCCGCCACCGCCAGGCCCCACCCGGCCGCCGACAGCACCACCATCAGCCCGTGCCGGTGGACCCGCGAGGCCCAGCCGCCGGTCAGGCTCACCAGCAGGGCCCCGGCCGGGACGGCGGCGTACATCAGCCCCAGCGCCCAGTCGGCGTGCAGCTCGTCGGCGAGGAACGGGAGCACCGCCAGCGGCATGGCCAGGAACATCGCCGCGAGGTCGACGGCATAGGTGCCGAGGAGCTCCTTGCGGCTCCAGGCGTACCGGGCGCCCTCCAGGACGGCGTGCAGCGAGGGTCCGGAGGCCTCGTGGGAGGCGGGGGAAGGGGCGATCCGCACGATGTACGCCAGCGAGACGGCGAAGGTCAGCAGGTCGGCGGCGTACGCCCAGCCCAGGCCCGCGTAGGCGACGACCACGCCCGCGACCGCCGGTCCCGCGACCCCGCCGACGGTCCAGCGCAGCGAGTTCAGGGAGGCCGCGGCGGGCATGTCGTCGTGGGCGACGATCCGGGGCCAGAGGGAGTCGAGTGCCGGGCGCTGCACGGAGACCAGGGCGGAGGAGAGGGCGGCGACGGCGTACAGCGGCCACACCGCGGGGTGCGGCAGCAGGGCGTCGAGCAGCAGGGCGGCGCTGAGCAGGCCCTGGCCGGCCTCGGTCCAGACGATCAGCGTCCGCTTGTCCAAGGCGTCGGCGAGGGCACCGCCGTACAGGCCGCACACGAGGAGCGGCAGCAGCTCCACCGCCCCGATCGCCCCGACCGCCGCCGCGGAACCGGTGAGGTCCTTCAGCTGGACGGGGAGGGCGACGAAGGTCAGGAAGCTGCCGAAGTTGCTGATCAGACCGGACTTCCACAGCCGCCGGAAGTCCGCGGAGGCCTTCCAGGGGGAGAGGTCGGGGAGAAGGGCTCGACTCACTGAGGCATGCTCGGCCGTGGAGCAGGGCGGGGCAACTGTTTTTCCCGCGTCCGCGAGGTCACCAAGGGGCAGGCGGCGGTGCCGTCAGGGTCTCCGCCAGCCTCGCCAGCCGGTCCCGGAATCCCCGGCGGACCCGCGGAGAGCCCGCGTTCTCTCCCGCCGCCGCGCTGACCAGATGCTGCACGGTGTCCAGGTCCAGCTCCGCCCCGTCGGGCACGGTCAGTACGTCGTGCGCCATGGCCGCGAGTTCGCCGCCGTCCGAGCCCAGAGCCAGTACCGTGACCCCGGTCCGCCGCGCCGAGTGGACACGCTCCAGCAGCGGCGCGGGCTCCTCGGGCGCCACGACCAGCAGGGTCTCGCCCCGGCGCGCCGCCTCGATCCGCCCGGGCCCGACCGCCAGGTGCGGGGGATCCGAGGGACGCGCGTGATGCCGTACGAGAGTCGGCGCCAGTTCCGGCGTCCCCGACCACGCCGCCTCGTCCACCAGGTGTGCGGCCAGATGCCAGGGCTCGTACGCGGGTGTGCCCACCAGCAGCAGTCCGCCCCCGTGCGCCACCACCGACCCGCGCAGCACCCCCGCGAATCTCCGGGTGGCCCCCAGCCACTCGGTCCCGGCCAGCACTTCCCGCAGCAACGCGACCCGTACGGCGTCCATGGGCCCGCATCCTGCCGCAACCGGCCACTTGTGACGTGGAGTTCACCCCGAATTCGCCCGACGTGGGGACAGTCACCGATCCGCGTACGATCCGCGCCCACTGCCGAGGAGCCGCCGATGACCGAGGTCAGCATCCCCTTCCGCGCGGGCCACGAGGGATACGCCAGCTTCCGGATCCCCGCGGTCGTCGCCACCGCCGGCCGCACCCTGCTCGCCTTCTGCGAGGGCCGCGTCGGCTCCGCCGCCGACCACGGTCACATCGAGATCGTGCTCAAGCGGTCGACGGACGGCGGCCGCTCCTGGGGGCCGCTCCAGGTCGCCGCGCGCAACGGGACGAACCTCGCCGGGAACCCCGCCCCCGTCGTCCTCGACACCGGCCGGATCCTGCTCGTCCACGTCCGGGCCGCCGCCTCCGCCACCGAGGCCGCCATCCTGCGCGGCCAGGTCAAGGGCGCCGACGGCCGCCGGGTCTGGGTCCAGCACAGCGACGACGACGGCCGTACGTGGTCCTGCCCCAAGGACATCACCGCGCAGGTGAGGAAGACCGGCTGGCGCTGGTACGCCACCACCCCCGGGCACGCCCTCCAGCTCAGCGGCGGCCGGGTGCTCGTCCCCGCCAACCACACCCTGCCGCCCACCGGCACCGACACCGGCGCCGAGGCCAGGTACAACAGCGGGCACTGCCTGCTCAGCGACGACCGGGGCGAGAGCTGGTACCTCGGCTACCTCGACGAGAACACCGACGGGTACATCAACGTCAACGAGACCTCGGCCGCCGAACTCCCCGACGGGCGCGTCTACTTCAACACACGCAACGACTCGCCCGCCCCCGGCAACCGCGCCGACGCCCACTCGAAGGACGGCGGGAAGACCCTCGTGAAACCCTTCCGCCCGCAGGCCGGCCTCACCGCCCCCGTCTGCGAGGCCTCCGTCCTCCAGCTGCGCGACCCCGACCTGCTCCTGTTCTCCGCCCCCGCCGACCCCGCCGCCCGCGCCCTGATGGCGATCCGCGCCTCCGCCGACGGCGGCACCACCTGGCGCACGGCACTCACCGTCGACGGGCTGCCCGCCGCCTACTCCGACCTGGTCCGCGTCGACGGTGACACGGTCGGACTCCTCTACGAGACCGGCGACTTCGGCGCGTACGAGACGATCACCTTCCGCCGGGTCCCGGTCCACCGGCTCACCTGAGCCGGTGCCGCCCCGCCCACGGACGTAGAGTCGCCCCATGACCTCTACCGACAGCGCACAGACCCCTGCCAAGGCCCCCGCCAAGGACCCCTGGGACCTGCCCGACGTCTCCGGGTACGTCGTCGGCGTGCTCGGCGGCACGGGACCGCAGGGCAAGGGCCTCGCCTACCGGCTCGCCCGGGCCGGCCAGAAGGTGATCATCGGCTCCCGGGCCGCCGAGCGCGCCCGGGCCGCCGCCGAGGAGCTCGGCCACGGCGTCGAGGGCGCCGACAACGCCGAGACCGCCCGCCGCAGCGACATCGTGATCGTCGCCGTACCGTGGGACGGTCACGGCGACACACTGAAGTCCCTGCGCGAGGAACTGGCCGGCAAGCTCGTCGTGGACTGCGTCAACCCGCTCGGCTTCGACAAGAAGGGCGCCTACGCCCTCAAGCCCGAGGAGGGCAGCGCCGCCGAGCAGGCCGCTGCCCTGCTGCCGGACTCCCGGGTCACCGCCGCCTTCCACCACCTGTCGGCCGTGCTGCTCCAGGACCCCGGGATCGAGCAGATCGACACCGATGTGATGGTGCTGGGCGAGGAGCGCGCCGACGTGGAGATCGTGCAGGCCCTCGCCGGGCGCATCCCCGGCATGCGCGGCATCTTCTCGGGGCGGCTGCGCAACGCCCACCAGGTCGAGTCGCTGGTCGCCAACCTGATCTCCGTCAACCGCCGGTACAAGGCACACGCAGGGCTGCGCCTGACCGACGTGTGAGCCGTCAGGGTCGATGGGGGACACTGGTCGTCGTAGCAGTGTCCCCCGCAAGGAGCCGACCCCATGCCCCGCATCGCCCTCTACACCTTGGCCGTCTGCGTACTCTCCGTGGCCGCGGCCGTCGTCTCCTTCGCCCAGGGCAGCTGGCTGGGGATCGTCTGGGTGCTGCTGGCGGGCCTGTCGTCCAACATGACCTGGTACTACGTGAAGCGCGGCCGGGCCGCCGGCGGGCGGGACACCTCGGTCACGGGCTGATCGTGCAGATCTCCGGGGTGCCCTTCCAGAACTGGTAGAGCGCATGGCCGCAGGCCTGTGAGAAGTCGTCCACGCCGAGGGCCCTGAGGATCGCGTCGATCCCGTCGAAGAACACCGTGTTGACCGACGGCAGCCACAGCAGCGCGAACACGAACATCAGTCCGAACGGCGCGAAGGGCTCCACCTGCCGTTTCACCCGGTACGACAGCCACGGCTCGATCACCCCGTAGCCGTCCAGGCCCGGGACCGGCAGGAAGTTCAGCACCGCCGCCGTCACCTGCAGCAGGGCCAGGAACGCCAGCGCGTTGCGGAACTCGCCCGGCACCCCGTCCAGGGCGTGCAGCCAGAAGGGCGCGGTGCACACCGCCGCGAACAGGACGTTCGTCAGCGGGCCCGCCGCCGAGATCAGACTGTGCCGCCAGCGGCCCCTGATGCGGTTCCGCTCGATGAACACCGCGCCGCCCGGCAGGCCGATCCCGCCCATGATCAGGAACAGCACCGGGAGCACGATGCTCAGCAGGGCGTGCGTGTACTTCAGCGGGTTCAGCGTGAGGTAGCCCTTCGCGCCGACCGTGATGTCACCTCCGTGCAGGGCCGTGCGCGCGTGCGCGTACTCGTGCAGGCACAGGGAGACGATCCAGGCCGCCGTCACGAACAGGAACACCGCGAGGCCCGGCTGCGCGGCGAACCCGGTCCAGGCGGCCCAGCCGGTCACCGCCGTCACGGCCAGGATCCCCACGAACACGGGACTGACCCTGCGCTCGCCGTGGCGGGTGGTGGCGGTGGTCATGGACGGACTCCTGTCCGGGCGGGGACGGTCGGGGACTGCGACCGTACCGGCCGCGGACACGTGGGGAAAACGTCTCGCGGTGGCCGCCCGGTTCCTGGAAGGTGAGGGAATGCCGCGGACGAGGGTGTTCTACGAGGACTGGCAGATGGAATGCTGCGGCACACCGTTCGCGGTGGGCGACGAGGTCGTGTGGCGGCTGGTGCCCTACAGCGGGAAGGACCGCCGGGGGAACGCCGGGCACGGCGCCGAGGCGTGGGTGGAGAACCACGGCGGCCCCGACCGGGCGACCGTCGGCCGCGTGCACGTCATCGAGCTGGTGCACCAGGAGTACCTGGCCCGGCATGATCCGCTCGCCGTCGCACACCCCGAGCCGGAACCCGGCACGCTGGTCCTGCGACCTGCCGGGCGGGCTCTGGAGGAGGTCCCGCACGGTCGGACGCTGCAGCCCGTCGACGCCTGCCCCGAGTGGTTCGAGGAGGACGAGGAGCCGCCGCCGCGGCAGGTGCCGTACCGGGTCCGCCGTACCGTGGGCGCCCTCGTCACGCTCGACGTCACGGGGACCGTGGACGTCCCCCGGCCGGCGGTCGACGCCACGCCGGACGAACCCGAATCCGGCGACCACCCCTGACGGCTCCGGAGACAATGGACCCCGTGCGCTTCTCCCTTCTCGGCACCACCCAGGTACTCCGCCCCGACGGCACGGCCGTCCCCGTCGGCGGTGCGCGGCTGCGTGCCCTGGTGAGCGTGCTCGCGCTGCGGGCCGGACGGACCGTCCCCGTCGGCGTGCTGGTCGACGAGGTGTGGGGCGCCGACCCGCCCGCCGACGCCGCCGGCGCCCTCCAGGCGCTCGTCGGCCGGCTGCGCCGGGCCCTCGGCGCCGCCGCCGTCGCATCCGCCGACGGCGGCTACCGGCTCACCGCCGCCCCCGACGACGTCGACCTCGGCCGCTTCGAACGGCTGACCGGCGAGGGCCTGCGCGCGCTCGCCGACGGCGACCCGGCCAAGGCCGCCGCGGTCCTGGACGACGCGCTCGCCCTGTGGCGCGGCCCCGCCCTCGCCGACCTGCCCGGCCACACCGCCGAGGCGGCCCGCTGGGAGACCCGCCGCCTCGACGCCCTGCGCGCCCGGCACACCGCCGCCCTCGCCCTCGGGCACGCCGAGCAGTCGCTGCCCGAGCTGACCGCCCTGTGCGACGGCCACCCGCTGGACGAGCCGCTGCAGGCGCTGCGGCTGCGCGCCCTGCGCGACACCGGCCGCCCGGCGCAGGCGCTCGCCGCCTACGAGGACGTACGGCAGCTCCTCGCGGACCGGCTCGGCTCCGACCCCGGCGCCGAGCTGCGCGCTCTGCACGCCGAACTGCTGGCCGAGGAACCGCCTCCGGCGCCGCGGCCCGCGCCCGCCCTCGGCAACCTGCCCGCCCGGCTCACCTCCTTCGTCGGCCGGGAAGCCGACATCGCGGCCATCGGCGCCGATCTCGCCGCCGCCCGCCTGGTCACCCTGCTCGGACCCGGCGGCGCCGGGAAGACCCGGCTGTCCCAGGAGGCCGCCGAGGCCGTACGGCCCACCGTCCGGGACGGGGTGTGGCTGGCCGAACTGGCCCCCGTGGACGATCCCGAGGCCGTGACCCAGGCCGTGCTCACTGCGATCGGCGCCCGCGAGACCCTGCTGCACGGCGCCGGCGCCGAGAGCATGCGCGCGGTCACCGACCGGTACGACGACCCCCTCGAACGGATCGTGGAACACTGCGCCCGGCGCCGGATGCTGATCGTCCTGGACAACTGCGAGCACGTCATCGAGGCGGCCGCCCATCTCGCCGAGCGCCTGCTGGCCCGCTGCCCGGAGCTGACCGTCCTCGCCACCAGCCGGGAACCGCTGGGCGTGCCGGGGGAGTTGCTGCGCCCGGTGGAGCCGCTGCCCGAGCCGGTCGCGCTGCGGCTGCTGGCCGACCGGGGCGCGGCGGCCCGGCCCGGCTTCCGCACCGACGACGACCCCGGGGCCTGTGCCGAGATCTGCCGGAGGCTCGACGGACTGCCCCTGGCGATCGAGCTGGCGGCGGCACGCCTGCGCATGCTGACCCCGCGCCAGATAGCCGACCGGCTGGACGACCGCTTCCGGCTGCTCACCTCCGGAAGCCGCACCGTCCTGCCCCGCCAGCAGACCCTGCGGGCCGTCGTGGACTGGTCCTGGGAGCTGCTGGACGCGGACGAACGGGACGTCCTCGCCCGGCTGTCCGTTTTCGCGGGCGGCTGCGACCTGCCCGCCGCCGAGGCCGTGTGCGGCCCGGCCGCCCTGGACGCGCTCGGCTCCCTGGTCGACAAGTCGCTGGTGGTGGCCGCGCCTTCGCCGGCCGAGCGCGCCGGGGGCGGCGGCATGCGCTACCGGCTCCTGGAGACCGTCGCCGAGTACGCCGGCGAACGGCTGGACGAGACCGGCCGCCGCGCCGAGGCGGAGCGCGCCCACCTGACGTACTACCGCGAACTCGCGCGCGAGACCGACCCGTTGCTGCGCGGTCCCCGACAGCGCACCGCCATCGACCGGTTCGAGCTGGAGTACGAGAACCTGCGCACCGCCCTGCGGCACGCCGTCACCGCGCGGGACGAGCAGGAGGCGCTGTGCCTGGTGCTGTCCCTGGTGGTCTTCTGGCAGATGCGGGACCAGCGCATCGAGACCCGCGCCTGGTGCGAGGAGGTCATGACGCTCGGCCCCGACCCCTTCGCCGAGCCCGTACGGCCCGCCCCGCCGCTGTGGCAGCGCTGCACCGACGCCCCGCCCCCGTACACCGGCGAGATCCTCGCCGAGGCCCGGCGCGGTGTCCACCTCGCCCATCTCGCCTGCATGGACCACGACCTGGAGGCGTGGCAGACGCCCGGGGCGCAGGCCAAGCTGCGGGCCATCGTGGAGACCTACGAGCCCGGGCTGCCGCAGACCTGCCGGGTGCCCGGCCTGCTCTGGTTCTTCGCCGTCATGCTGACCGGCGGCGCCGAGCGGATGTGGACCGTGATCGACGCCTGCGTGCAGACCTGCCGCGACACCCCCGGTTTCGAGCAGGAACTGGCCGTGACACTGCAGTTGCGCGCGAACCTCCTCGCCAACCGCGCCGACCGGGCGGGAGACGCCACCCAGGACGCCGAGGAGGCGCTGGAGATCTTCCGCCGCCTCGGTGACGCCTGGGGCGCGGCCGAGGCGCTGTCCGCCCGCGGCGAGGCCCACGAGCGCCGCGGGGCCCACCGCGAGGCCGCCGACGACTACCGGGCGGCCATCGAACACGCCGAACGCCTCGGCGCCCGGGGCCAGATGGCCATCCTCCGGGCCCGCCTCGGCAGCGTCCTCATGGAGGCGGGTGACATCGAGGGCGGCGAGCGCCTGCTCCGGGACGTCATCGCGAGCCAGGCAGGCTCCCTCAACGAGGCGATGCCCGCCGCCCGGCTGTTCCTCGCCTGCTGGCTCGGTCTGACCGGCCGCACCACCGAAGCGCGGGAGCAACTACGCCTGCTGCGCGAGGAGTTCAAGATCGCGCACTTCGTCGTCTTCGATGCCATGATCCTCGTGCAGGAGGCCTGGCTGGACGGACTCGACGGCCGGGCCGAGAAGGCCCTGGAGCGGGCCCGGCGAGCGTTGCGCCTCGCCGGCGACCCGCTGACCCGGACCATCGCCCCGCACATGGACTCCCTCTGCCTGACCGTCGCGGCGATGGGCCTCGCCCGCCTCGACGGCGGCAGCAGAGCCACCGACGCCGTCCGCTGCCTGGGCACCGCCGACGCCCTGCTGCCGCCCGGCCACATCCTGTCGGGCGTGGAACACCGGATCCACGACCTCACCGAGGCCCGGATCCGCGAGAAGCTCGACGAGCCGGCCTACCGGGCCGCGTACGCCGAGGGCGGTGGCCTCTCCCTCGCGGAGGCCACCGCCCTGGTCTGAGGACACGGCGTACGTCAGCTCTTGGTACGGAACTTGTGGATGGCGACCGGTCCCATGACCGCGGTGATCGCCACCGACCAGCCCACGGTCACCCACAGGTCGTGCGCCACCGGACCGCCGATCATCAGCCCGCGTGCCGCGTCCGCGAGCGTGGACAGCGGGTTGTAGTCGGTGAAGTGCTGCAGCCAGCCCGGCATCGACTTGGTCGGCGCGAAGATCGACGAGCCGAACTGCAGCGGGAACAGCACCAGGAAGCCCACGCCCTGCACCGACTGAGCGCTCTTCAGCATCACGCCGAGGGTGAGGAACACCCACATGATCGAGGAGGCGAACAGCGCGGACAGGCCCACGGTCGCGAACAGGCCGGCCCAGTGGTGGATGTGGAAGCCGACCAGGACGGCGACGATCATCAGGATGACCGTCGCGAACAGCATCCGCGCCAGCTCGACGGCGATCTTCGCGAACAGCACCGAACCACGGCCGATCGGCAGCGTGCGGAACCGGTCCATCACACCGCTGTTGAAGTCCTGACTGAACCCGGTGCCGACACCCTGTGACAGGGTCATGCTCATCATCGCCAGCATGCCGGGGATGACGTACTGCACGTACCGCTCCTGGCCGCCGCCCAGCGCCTGGCCGATCGAGCCGCCGAAGACGTACACGAACAGCAGCGTGAAGACGATCGGCATGAACAGAGCGTCGAACATCGACTCAGGATCCTGGCGGATCCAGAGCAGGTTGCGGCGGATCAGCGCGCCGGTGTGCCGCAGATGCCCGCGCAGCGGGATACGGACGTCGGAGGCGGTGGGGGCGGTGAGAGTGGGGGTGGTGGCGGCGCTCATACGGCGACCTCCTGGCGGGCTTCGGCGGGCTCGGTGTCCTGCGGGGCACTGGCGCGGTGGCCGGTGAGGGACAGGAACACCTCGTCCAGGCTGGGCAGTTCGGTGGTGATGGAGGAGAGGGTGATGCCGCGCGCGGTGACCGCGCCGACCACCGCGGTCAGCTGCTCGTCGCTGAGGATCGGTACCAGCAGGGTGCCGGTCTCGGTGTCCACGGTGGTGGCCGCGAGCCCGGTGATGCCCAGTTCGTCCAGCATGCCGGCGAGGGGGCGCAGCTCCAGCGGGTCGACCGGGCGGACGCGCAGGGTACGGCCGCCGACGCGGGCCTTCAGCTCGTCGATGCCACCCGTGGCGATGACCTTGCCGCGGTCCAC
This sequence comes from Streptomyces sp. NPDC052301, assembly GCF_044593395.1. Taxonomy (NCBI): domain Bacteria; kingdom Bacillati; phylum Actinomycetota; class Actinomycetes; order Kitasatosporales; family Streptomycetaceae; genus Streptomyces; species Streptomyces sp. NPDC052301. Next base: position 176,526 of record NZ_JBIUBE010000004.1, read on the forward strand.
CACGGTCAGCTCGGAGGCGAGCTGCTCGGCCTCCTCCATGTACTGGGTGGTCAGCAGCACGGTGACTCCGTCCCCGACCATGGCCTTCACCTCGCCCCAGACCTCGTTGCGGGTACGGGGGTCGAGGCCGGTGGTCGGCTCGTCGAGGTAGAGGACCGCGGGCCGCCCGATCATCGAGGCGGCGAGGTCCAGCCGGCGCCGCATACCGCCGGAGTAGGTGCTCGCGGGCCGCCTGGCCGCCTCCGTCAGGGAGAACCGCTCCAGCAGTTCGTCGGCGCGGGCGCGGGCATCCTTGCGGGACAGGTCCAGCAGCCGGCCGATCATGTACAGGTTCTCCCAGCCGGGGAGCTTCTCGTCCACCGAGGCGTACTGCCCGGTGAGCCCTATCACCCGGCGCAGCTGTCTCGGCTGCCGCAGGACGTCGTAGCCGGCCACGGTGGCCCGGCCGGCGTCCGGGGTGATCAGGGTGGACAGGATCCGCACGAGGGTGGTCTTGCCGGCGCCGTTCGGGCCGAGCACGCCCATCACGGTGCCCTCGCGCACGTCCAGGTCGACACCGTCCAGTGCCTTGGTCTCGCCGTAGTGCTTGACCAGTCCCCGTACCGTCACTGCGTGGCCCGCGCCGACGGGGTTGTCATCGATTCGCGTCATGCGCAAGACAGTGCCAGTCCCCACCGACAAACGGCCGACAGGCCGCCGACAGACCGCCGACAAGCGCCGGACGGCACCGACGGCGGCCTGTTCCGCGCAGGCCGGACGCTACGACCCCTCCCGTATGCGGGCGCCCACGATCTTGCCGTCCCGCACGGTGTAGGTGCCGGCGAAGTTCCGGACCGAGCCGTCCGTCTGGGTCGCCCGGATGGCGACGCCGACCTCGCCGTAGCCGTCGTCGGACGTGGTGATGTCGACGTGTGCCGTGGTGCGGAAGCCGGCCACCCAGTCCGAGTAGGAGCCGTTGAAGAGGTTCGAGCCGCCCATGTCCCAGGCCGCCGAGTAGTTCCCGGCGTTGAGGTAGTCGTAGTACGACGTCACGACCGTGCTCGCGTCCTCGGTGTCCTGCGAGGCCTCCTCGGAGGGCTCGGTGGTCTCGGTGTCCGAGCCGTCGTCGTAGCCGCCGCCGGCGTCGGACGCGTAGGTGTCGTCGGGGTAGGGCTCGTCCGTGTCGGACCCGTCCTCGTAGGGGGACGGGGTGGCGGTCCAGCCGTCGTACGAGGCCTGCGGGGACACCAGGCCGGCCGGGGCGTCGCCCGCCGAGGAGGTGTCGGGGCGGTTGGCGAAGGCCACCCCGAGCGTCACGCCGCCGACGACCAGGACGGCCCCCAGGGCCCAGGGGAGCCAGCTCGGCAGGCGCGTGGCTCCCACGCGCACGAAGCCGCCCCCGTCGGCGGCGGGCCCGGTCGGCCGCCCGGCCGGGGACGGTGCCCCGCAGTTCGGGCAGGCCTGCTGTGCGGCGTTCTCGATGCGCACGCCGCAGTGAACGCAGAAGTGCATGGCTCCGCCTCCGCCTAGAGCCCGCGGATCGCTTCTTCGATCGTCACGGCGAGGGAGGCCAGCGCGGTGAAGCCGGGCACCGCCTCCACGAGCGCCTTGGCGACCGTGCGCAGCTTCCCGGTACGGGGCTCCGGCGCGGTCAGCTCCTCGCGCGCGTCCTCGGCGAACTCCGCCAGGTCGTCCCGCTCGGGGTGGTCCGAGCGGCGCAGATCCTCGATGAACCGGGCCAGCAGCTCGCTGATCTCCTGCGGGGTCGGCTGCCGGCCGTCGGCGGCCGGGGCCTCCTCGCGCTCCGTGACGCGGAAGTCGACGCGTGCGTTGCTGCCGCTCGCGACCACCGCGTTCCTCACCTGGGCATTTCCCGTTGCGATGACGCCGTCGTTGCTGCGTCCGTCCATGTCGGTCCCCGTTCGTTCTCGTTCACGGTCGTCGTCAGTCCGTGTTGGGCAGCGGAATCTTCTTGAGGATGGTCTGGATCCGGGACTTGTCGCCGGAAGCGACCGCGCTCGACTCGACCCTCGCCCCGGCGGTGGCGATGATGCCGTTGTTGATGATGGTCTCCTGACGCCTGATCAGGTCGCCCGCATCGATGTCGTGCTCCAGGGCGAACTCCACGAGGGCGTCCAGGATCCGCCGTTCGACGGTCTTGAGGACCATGCCGGAGTCGGCCTTCTGGAAGTACCGCCGGTGGTCCGTGGCGGAGGCCAGCTGCCGCACACTGTGGCGTGCCCCGTAGTCGAACATCTTGAGCCGGGTGATCTGCCGGTGCTGCTTCTTCATCCGGCTCCGCATCCGGAAGTCGGGGAAGAAGCCCGTGACCGCACGCACCGGCGAGGCGAGCAGCACGAAGGGCATGCTCGCGAGGTTCTGGGCCACCATCGCGAGGAATTCGCGCGGCGACGGGCTGGGCATGAGGCTGTCGATGGTCCGGTAGCGGTCCAGCAGCGGGCACAGCACGGTCGGCACGGCCTCGACGAACAGATTGGAGTCCGAGCGCACGAGCCGCAGGAACACCGAGGTCACCAGCTCGCCGCCCCAGCCGGAGGAATGGGCGACCAGATAGACGCGCGCGGTCTCCTCCGGGGCCCGCTTCAGCGCCTCCACCCGCTCGGCGCCGAGCCGGGCGAAGGGGCGGCCGAGGGCATCCGGCAGGAAGCGGCCGTCGCCGAGCAGCGCCGACCCCTCCACGAAGACCCGCTCCTCGATCTCCAGACAGGGCAGGGACAGCTCGCCGACCCGTCGCGCCACGTGCGCGTACAGGTCGGTCACGTCGAAGTCCCGCGGGGTGACGCCCTCGCGGCCCGAGCTGGTCACGTCGAAGACCAGCGACCACGAGTCGAGTTCCTGGCCGTATCCGGTGAACGGTGAGAAGCCGCTGTAGACGCTGAGGTTGCCCTGCGCGTACTCGTCGATCTGGCGCAGCCGCAGGGCGGCGGACTCGTTGGGCGGCGGCGGCGCCTGTGCGGGGTCGAAACGGTCCGGCCGCAGCTGCTGGAGGCGTTCGCCGTAGTGGGTGGTGAGCGCGAACACCAGCGTCGTCACCCAGGCGAGCAGGAGCATCAGCAGCGCGGTGACGCCGCTGCCCAGCGCCAGCAGGCCGACGAGCAGCACCAGGAACTCGGCCGCCAGGACCAGGTCCCGGGCGTGTCTGCGGGCGTTGGCCTCGTAGGCGTACCGCAGCACCACCGGCACGTCGCACCCGGGAGCCGGTGCCACGCCCAGATGCGGTTCGGCGGCGACGTCCCTGATGAGCGAGTCGGCGTAACTCCGGTCCAGGTAGACGGCCGCGCACATGTACCGGGTCAGGTCCCGGCCGCCGCTCCAGCGGGGGACGGCCCTGCCGGGTGCCGGGCGTGCCGCGTCGGCCGTGCCGGCGACGGTCAGCGTGGTCCCGCAGGTGCCGCAGAAGGCCGCTCCGGGCACGGTGGCGGCGGAACAGCCGGAACAACTGGTCTGTGTCTGGGCCATGGCCGGTTCCCCCCGATGTGAGACGCCCCACACCGCCCAGTGCACCACCGCCCCAGGAGCCTTGCGGGTCTCCTGGCGTTTTCGACGCCACTCCGTTACAAGAGGTTCACTTCAACTGCCCTTGATCACGGGCAAGTTGAGGCCAAAGCTTGGGTTTCCGGCGAGGGGTCCGGCCGACCGCGGGAGGACGGTGAAAGGGGACAGCCCGCCGACGGGGGAAGATCGGCGGGCTGTCCTTGGTGCGACGGTGGATCAGTGGACGGAGTGCGCCTCCGTCGGGAACGCGCCGCCGACGACGTCCTCGGCGAACGCCTTGGCCGCGCCGGTCATCACCTCGCGGAGGTTCGCGTACTGCTTCACGAACTTCGGCACCCGGCCCGAGGTGAGCCCGAGCATGTCGGTCCACACCAGGACCTGCGCGTCCGTCTCCGGCCCGGCGCCGATGCCGACGGTCGGGATGTGCAGGACGCGCGTGACCTCCGCGGCCAGCTCGGCCGGCACCAGCTCCAGCACGACCGCGAAGGCGCCCGCGTCCTGCACGGCCTTCGCGTCCCGCAGCAGCTGCTGCGCCGCCTCCTCGCCGCGCCCCTGCACGCGGTAGCCCATCGCGTTGACGGACTGCGGGGTCAGCCCGATGTGGGCCATGACCGGGATGCCGGACTCGACCAGCAGCCGGATCTGCTCGTGCGACCGCTCGCCGCCCTCCAGCTTGACCGCGCCGACCCCCGCCTCCTTCACCAGCCGGGTCGCCGAGCGCAGCGCCTGCACCGGGCCCTCCTGGTAGGAGCCAAAGGGGAGGTCGCCGACGATCAGGGAGCGGGTCGTACCGCGTACGACGGCCGCCGACAGCATCGTCATCTCGTCGAGGGTGACGGGCACGGTGGTCTCGTACCCCAGGTGGCAGTTGCCCGCCGAGTCGCCGACCAGGATCACGGGGATCCCGGCCTCGTCGAAGACGGACGCGGTCATCGCGTCGTAGGCGGTGAGCATGGGCCACTTCTCGCCCCGCTCCTTGGCGAGGGCGATGTCGCGGACCGTGATGCGGCGGGTGCCCTTCCCCCCGTACAGCGCCTTGCTGCCGTCGGAAGGCTTGTTCTGGGCAGCCGAAAGCTGCGTCATGGCAACGGCTCCTTCAGTCATCTCGAGGCGCCCTGACGGCGTCCCCGGATCGCATCCATGGTGGCACCTCGTGCCAGTCACGGCCAGAGGGGCTCCCTGTGATCCCTTCCGGAAGCGGCGAAACCCGGCCGTAGTAAGGCCTGAGTAAAGAAATTAAGATACGAGACGGTGCCGTATCGGAATGGTCGTACGCTCGAACACATGACAACCTCCGTCCCTTCCTCCCGGATACCGGAAGCGGTGCACCGGCGCCGTTGGGCGATCCTCGGCGTGCTGATGCTGAGCCTGCTGATCGTGGTGCTCGACAACTCGATCCTGAACGTCGCCATCAAGACGATCTCCACCCCGGCGCCGACCGGCCTCGGCGCCACCCAGAGCCAGATCGAATGGGCGATCAACGCCTACACCCTCGTCTTCGCCGGTCTGCTGTTCACCGCCGGTCTCGTCGGCGACCGCCTCGGCCGCAAGAAGGTGCTGCTCGCCGGCATCGCCGTGTTCGGCGTCGGCTCCGCCCTGGCCGCCGAGTCGAGCACCCCCGGCCAGCTGATCGCCTTCCGCGCCCTGATGGCCCTCGGCGCCGCCTTCGTGATGCCGGCCACCCTCGCCGTGCTGATGAACGTCTTCGAGCGCGAGGAGCAGCCCAAGGCCATCGGCATCTGGGCGGGCGGCGTGGGGCTCGCCATCGCCATCGGGCCGATCACCGGCGGCGCGCTCCTGGACCACTTCTGGTGGGGCTCGGTCTTCCTCGTCAACGTGCCGATCGTGATCGTCGCGCTCGCGCTGATGCTGTGGCTGGTGCCCGACTCCCGCGACCCGAGCCCGGGCCGCCTCGACCCCGTCGGCGTGGTCCTGTCCGTCGTCGGCCTGGTCCTGCTCGTGTACGGCATCATCAAGGGCGGCCAGCTGGCCGACTTCACCGACGCGACCGTCCTCGCGACCATCGCCGCCGGACTCGTCGTCCTCACCGCCTTCGTCGTCTTCGAGAAGCGCAGCGACCACCCGTCGCTCGACGTCGGATACTTCAGGAACAAGGTCTTCTCGGCCGCCATGGCCGCCATCGCGCTGGTGTTCTTCGCGCTGATGGGCGTCACCTTCTTCTCGGTCTTCTACACCCAGAGCGTGCGCGGCTACTCGCCGCTGCAGTCCGGCCTGCTGATGCTGCCGCTGGCCGCCGCCCAGATGATCTTCGCGCCGCGCGCCCGGCTGGTCGTCGAGCGGTTCGGCAACAGGGCCACCACCACCGCGGGCCTGGTGCTGATCGCGGCCACGCTGGCCGCGTTCGCCACGTTCGAGGCCGACACGCCGATCTGGCTGCTGGAGATCGTCTTCTTCCTCATGGGCACCGGCATGGCGCACATCATGACGCCGACCTCCGTCGTCATCATGCAGGCCCTGCCGCGCGAGAAGGCCGGCTCCGCCTCCGCGCTCAGCAACACCTTCCGCCAGGTCGGCGGCGCCCTCGGCATCGCCGTCCTCGGCTCGGTGCTGTCCGCCGCCTACCGCAACGGCGTCGAGGGCAAGCTCGGCCCGCTGCCGGCCGCCCTGCGCGACAAGGCCGGCGAGTCCATCGAGGCCACCCTCGGCATCGCCGAGAAGCTCGGCCCGCGGGGCCAGGCGCTCGTCGACCCCGCCGACGCCGCCTTCCTGCACGCCATGCACGTCACCGCCCTGTGCGGTGTGGGCGTCGCGCTCGTCGGCGCCGTGGTGACGGCCCTGTTCCTGCCGGGCAAGCCGCCGGCCGGTCAGCAGGGCAAGAGGGAAGCGGAGTTGGTCGCGGCCGCGGACTGACGCGTCCAGCGGACATCCAGCGAGCGTCCAGAGGAAAGGGAGGTCGCTGCGGGACAATCCCCGCAGCACACCGGAAGGACGGAAACGACGTGAGCCTTGCCGACAGCCGGCCCCGCCCGGTCGGCCCCGCACGGGGCCGGCCCCGCAGCGAGGCCGTGGAACGCGCCATCCTGGAAGGCGTGATGAAGCTCCTGGAGGAAGGCGTCCCGCTCGCCGAACTCTCCATCGAGCGCGTCGCGCGGACCGCGGGGGTCGGCAAGGCCACGATCTACCGCCGCTGGAGCGGCAAGGAGGAGCTGTTCGTCGACGTCATGCGCGCCGCCGAACCGCCCGACCCGGTCCTGCCCGGCGTCTCCATGCGCGGCGACCTCATCGCCCTGCTGGAGTCCCTGCGCCAACGCGGCCTGGCCACCCGCTCGTCGGTGATCCTGCACAACGTGTACGCCCAGATGAAGAGCAGCCCCAAGATCTGGGCGGCGTACCACGCCAGCGTCATAGCGCCCCGCCGCGTCCTCGCCCTGGAGGTGCTGCGCCGGGGGCAGCGCGGCGGCGAACTGCGGCCGGACATCGACCCGGAGCTGGCCAACGACCTGTTCATCGGCCCCATGCTCGTCCGCACCGTGATGCGCCCCGACGCCGACCTGCCCGAGGGGCTGGCGGAGGAGATCGTCGACACGGTCCTGGCCGGCCTACGACCCGTCAGCTCCACAGCCTCGTAGCACGTATGTGCGCGTTTCGTCACAGACCTCACGTGTCGCACGGCTGAGCGGAACTCCCAGCCCCGCTTCGTTCGTCCTCGTCTTCCGTACGGCCGTCATGGGACGGCGGGAGCGGAGCCGATCATCCCCTAGGGTCGGAAGAGGCACGGGGGCGACGGTGTGCACGGCAGGCAGTGAGGCAGACGGTATGGCGCAGCAGGCGTACATGACGGAGACGGACGGCTCAGGCTCGGGACCCGAGCGCCCGGGATCCCGGCTTCGACGCCTGACACGCCGTCTGACGGCGGGCTGGCGGGGCGACACGGGCATCTGGCGCCGGGGCGTCGTCCTCGCCGTACTGGCCCTGCTGCTCGCCCTCGTCATGCTGCTGCACGCGCACATCCCCAACGGCGTCGGCAACCTCGGCAGTCTCTCGGAGACCTTCCTGCCCTGGCTGGGCCTGGCCGTCCCGGTGCTGCTGGTCCTCGGCCTGATCCGGAAATCGGCGACCGCGCTCCTCGCCGTCCTCCTCCCGGCGATCGTCTGGCTGAACCTCTTCGGCGGGCTGCTCACCGACAAGACGGGCACCGGCGGCGACCTGATGGTGGCCACCCACAACGTCAACGCCGACAACCCGGACCCGGCCACGACGGCGCGCGACGTGGCCGGCTCGGGCGCCCAGCTGCTGGCCCTGGAGGAGCTGCCCGCCTCCGCCGTGCCCGTGTACGAGAAGGCGCTCGCGCCGACGTACAAGTACCACGCGGTCGTCGGCACGGTCGGGCTGTGGAGCCGGTACCCGATGACCGACGTCCAGGCCGTCGACATCAAGCTCGGCTGGAAGCGCGCGATGCGTGCCACCGTGGCGACTCCCCAGGGCCCCATCGCGGTCTACGTGGCCCACATGCCCTCGGTCCGGGTGAAGCTGAAGGCCGGCTTCACGGCCCGGCAGCGGGACACCAGTGCCGACGCGCTCGGCGAGGCCATCGCCGACGAGTCCCTGAAGCGGGTCGTCCTCCTCGGGGACCTCAACGGCACGATGAACGACCGCTCGCTCAACGCCGTCACCTCCCAGCTGCGCTCCACGCAGGGCGCGGCGGGCAGCGGGTTCGGGTTCAGCTGGCCGGCGTCGTTCCCGATGGCGCGGATCGACCAGATCATGGTCCGGGGCGTCGACCCGGTGAGCTCCTGGACCCTGCCGCGCACCGGCAGCGACCACCTTCCGGTGGCGGCCCGTGTGAAGCTCGACACGTCGTCGTAACCGGTTGGAATACTGGGCCCGAGAGACTTTGTTCCGTTGCTGAACATAGGTAATAGGCTGGTACGGAACTCCGCTCTCCCCTTTGGAAAGGCACAGGCCCTTCATGCCCCTGGCCCTGCTCGCTCTGGCCGTCGGCGCTTTCGGAATAGGCACCACCGAGTTCGTGATGATGGGGCTGCTCCCCGACGTCGCGGACGACCTGCACATCTCCATCCCCGCCGCGGGGCACCTGGTCTCGGCGTACGCGCTGGGCGTCGTCATCGGCGCCCCGCTGCTCGCCGCGCTCACCGCGCGCATGTCCCGGCGCACGGTCCTGATCGGCCTGATGGCGTTGTTCGTCGCGGGCAACGCCCTGTCGGCGTTCGCCCCCGGCAACGACTCCCTGCTGGCCGCCCGCTTCCTCAGCGGGCTGCCGCACGGCGCGTTCTTCGGCGTGGGCGCGGTCGTCGCCACGGCGCTGGTCCCGCCGGAGCGCAAGGCGCGCTCCGTGTCGCTGATGTTCCTCGGCCTGACCGTCGCGAACATCGCGGGTGTGCCGGTGGCGACGCTGGTCGGACAGCACCTCGGCTGGCGGGCGACGTTCCTGGGCGTGAGCGTGATCGGCCTGGCCGCGATCGCCTCGCTGGCGCTGCTGATCCCGCACGACAGGGCGCACGGAGCGGCACCGACGGGCCTGCGCGGCGAACTGGCGGCCCTGCGCTCCCTCCCGGTCTGGCTGGCCCTCGGTACGACGGTGGCGGGCTTCGGCGCGCTCTTCGCGGCCTACAGCTACGTCACCCCGATGCTGACGGACACGGCGGGCTACGCCGAGACGAACGTGACCCTGCTGCTCGCGCTGTTCGGCGTGGGCGCCACGGCCGGCAACCTCCTGGGCGGCCGCCTGGCGGACCACTCCCTGCGGGGCACGCTGTTCGGCGGCCTGGCCGCGCTGGGACTGGTCCTGCTGCTCTTCCCGCTCCTGATGCGGGCGGAGTGGAGCGCGGCGCTCGCGGTGACCCTCCTCGGCATGGCGGCGTTCGTCACCGGCTCGCCGCTCCAGCTGATGGTGATGGAGAAGGCGTCCGCGGCCCCCTCCCTCGCCTCCTCCGCCAACCAGGCGGCCTTCAACCTGGCGAACGCCGGCGGCGCCTGGATCGGCGGCCTCGCCCTGGCGGCGGGCTTCGGTACGACGTCCCCGGCCCTGGCGGGCGCCGCCCTCGCGGTGCTGGGCCTGGGTGTCGCGAGCGTGGCGTACGCGGTGGACCGGCGAGGGGGAACCTCGGCGGGCTCGGGTTCGGGTTCGGGTTCGCGTTCGGGCTCGGCGGCTGGGCGCGTGGTGGCGGCCCGCGAGCCGCTGCCCCCGCATGAGCACTCGTCCGGTGTCGGGCCGGAGCGAGGCGGGTCTCATCGGCTTCGGGGGTGATTGGCAGGTTTGTTCCGGGGGGTTCTAGGGCGAGGCGGGTGCCTGGGGGCGGAAAGCTTCCTGTGGGTGGAACGCAACTGCCACTTGCCGGGCGCGTGCGCCGGAACGCAGAAGGGGCGTGGGGTCGGTGTGACCCCACGCCCCTGCTCCTCGGCGGAGCGTCAGCGCGTCAGTGCTTCTTGGCGTACGACGCGACGTAGCCGCCTGCCGGCGAGCCGACGCCCGTCACGTCGTCGTAGCCCTTCACCGCGGACAGCGAACTGTCCTTGCCGAGGCTGCGGACCGAGGTCAGCAGGCCGCCGGAGGCGTCGAGGCCGTTGGCGAAGTCCACGCGGACGACCGCGAGGCCGGAGCCCGTCGGGTTGTCCGTGACGTCGTGGAAGACGCCCTTCTTGCCGTACTTGCCGTAGATCGCCGGGTTGGCGAAGCCGAGCGCCTTGCCGCCCCGCGCCTCCTGAGCCAGCGCCTGGACCGCCGCGATGACCGGGGCGGCCAGCGAGGTGCCGCCGATGCGGTACTCGCTGTACTTCTCCGAGCCGTCGGGGAAGGTCTGGGTCTGGCCCACCAGGAAGCCGGTGTTCGGGTCGGCGATCGCCGAGATGTCCGGGACGACCCGGTTGCCGGAGGCGTTGTTCACCTTCGCGAGCGCGTCGGGGACCACGCCCTTCTGGTAGTACGGCTGGGCGACCGTCTTGCTGGTGCCGCCGCCCGCGCCCGAGGTGAAGGCGCCGGGGAAGTTGGTCCAGCTCTTGCCGTCGGCCGACAGCGAGGCCTTCTCGGTGCCCCAGCCGGTCTCCCACTCGTACGTGTCGCCCTTGCCGACCGCCAGCGACGTACCGCCGACCGCGGTCACCCAGGCGGAGTTGGCCGGGGTGTCGACCTGCTTGACCCCGGAGGCCGCGACCTGGTCGCCGTCGTCACCGGAGGAGAAGTAGAAGCCGATGCCCTGCACCGCGCCCAGCTGGAAGACCTGGTCGTAGGCGGCCGCGAGGTCCGGGGTCTGGTTGGACTCGACGTCGCCCCAGGAGTTGGAGACGATGTCGGCCAGGTGGTTGTCGACGACCTTGCTGAGCGAGTCGAGCAGGTCGTCGTCGTAGCAGGAGGCCGCACCGACGTACGTGACGTCGGCGTCCGGGGCGACGGCGTGCACGGCCTCGACGTCGAGGGTCTCCTCGCCGTACCAGCCGGCCGCGCCGCACTCCTTGGTCTTCGTGTAGTTCTTCGGCAGCGACTGGTGCAGCTGGCCGGTCTTCCAGGCCGCGTCACCGTGCTTCACCGCGTACGTGCCCGCGTCGTAGGCGATCGTCGGCGAGGCGTAGGCGTCGGTGATGGCGACCCGGACGCCCTTGCCGGTGTAGGAGCCGGCGCCGTAGGCGGCGCGCAGCTGCTTGCCGGTGTAGCCCTTGATCGCGTACGGGATCTTCTGGCCGTACGCGTCGGGGAGGGTGCTCGCGGTGTTCGAGCCGTAGTACGAGGAGAACGGCCCGGCGTTCTTGAACACGGCGTCCGGCGGCGGCAGCTGGTCGTCGTGGTCGGCCTTGTGCGGGGCGTTGTCGAGACCGGTGACGGTCAGGACGGCGCCCTTCAGGCCGGCCGGTACGGTGGCCGTCTGCGCCGGGGCGCGGTAGGTCTTCGAACCCTTGGCGAAGTTGTGCAGCTGGGTGCCGAACGCCTTCTCGGCGGCGGCGACGTCACCGGAGACGGCGACGTAGTGCGTGGTGACCTCGGTGACCCGCAGACCGGCCGACTTCAGCCAGGTCTTGACGGCGGCCACCTGGGCCTTGGTGGCCCCGAAGCGGGCCTGCGCCTTCTTGGCGCTCAGGTACTTGCCGTACAGCGGCGAGCTGGGGTCGGACACGGCCTTGGCGTAGGCGGCGAGGCCCGACGCGTCCTTGCCGGCCAGGTAGACCCGGGCGTTCACCTGGGCGCTGTTCGAGGTCGCGCCCTTGTCCGCCTTGGCCGTGGCCCAGAGCGGCTTGGTGCCCTTCAGTGCGTCTCGAGCGGGGCTGTCCGCAGCATGTGCCGCGGGTATGCCCAGCGCCAGCGCGCCGGCGATCATGGGCAGTGTCGCTGCCATGCTCACAGCGCGCATCTTGGCGCGGTTGGATCTCATAGAACCCCCTGCGATGCGGTTCGCATGCATGTAGTGGTCGGTACGTCATGCGTCCGCGCGCCGGCCCGCGGCGGTTCGGCCGGCGAATGGATCACACGATGGGGGTCACTCTTGCGATGAACCGTTCATGCCAGGGGAAGGTAAAGGTCAAGAGAAGCTCAAGTGCCCGTCATGTAGGGCGAATTGCGCCTTTCGTACCTCACGGTTGGGTAACGGAACGATCTCTCGGCTGTTCATGAACGCGGCGCGGCTCCCCGCTCCTCGAGCATGCCTGCCATCACCTGGAGCTCCGACTGCTGCGCGTCGACCATGCCCTGCGCGAGCCTTTTCTCCACGCCCACGGTGCACTTGGCGACACAGCCCTCGGCCATGTGGATGCCGCCCTTGTGATGGGCCGTCATCAGCTGGAGGTAGAGGACCTCGGCCTGCTTGCCGTTCAGCGCCTGGAGCTTCTTCAGCTCCGTGTTCGTCGCCATGCCCGGCATCAGCGAGCCGTCCCCGCGCTCGGGCATGTCGCCCATGCCCATCCAGGCCATCGGCGGCTTCGCCGACACCTTCGGCAGCCCCCACAGGTCCAGCCAGCCCAGCAGCATGCCGCGCTGGTTGGCCTGCGTCTGCGCGATGTCGTAGGCGAGCCGCCGCACTTCCGTGTTCCGCGTGCGGTCCCGGATGATGTACGACATCTCGACGGCCTGCTGGTGGTGCACGGCCATGTCCCGCGCGAAGCCGGCGTCCGCGGACTCCGCGGCCGGCACCTTCGGCTCCGGCGATCCGCCGGAGTCCTCGGCGACCGCGTACGTGATCGCGCCGGCCGCGACGAGCACCGCCGCCGCGGGCCCCGCGATCCAGCCGATGTACCGCCGCCTCACTTCATGACCCCGCCGGTGCAGGAGGCGCCCGGCTCGGGCGTCTGCGCACCCTGGACGTAGGTGGTGAAGAACTTGTTCACCTCGGGGTCGCTCGCGCTCTTCACCGCCACCTGGTGGCCCCAGGCCGACAGGATCAGCGGGGCGGCCTGTTTCTCGTACGGGCTCATCAGCGAGTACGGCGTCTGCTTGACCTTCGCCGCGAGCGCGTCCACGTCGGCCTTCTTCGCCTTGCCGGTGTACGTCACCCAGACCGCGCCGTGCTCCAGCGCGTGCACGGCGTTCTCGTCCTGCACCGGCTGGGTGTAGACGTCGCCGTTGCAGTCCAGCCAGACGGGGTTGTGGTTGCCGCCGACCGGCGGATGCATCGGGTACGAGACCTTCTCCGTCACATGCGTCCGCGACAGCTTCCCGGTCCAGGTCCGCACCCCGTCCTTGCCGGTGACCCAGTGCCCGGAGTCACCGGAACCCTTGCCGTCGCCGCTCTTGGCGCTCACCGTCGAGTCCTTCTTGCCGGACTGGGAGTGCACGAGGACGACACCGCCGACGACGAGACCGGCGACGACCACGACGCTGGCGGCGATGGTGAGCACGCGGTTGCGGCGCTCGCGGGAACGCTCGGCGCGCCGCATCTCCTCGATGCGCGCCGAGCGCGCCGCGGTGCTGCTGTTCTTGGCGGAACCCATGAGGTGTCCTTCTGGGGAAAGGGCCGACGACGGTGAAGGGTGGGGCGCGCCGATCCTAGTGGGGATGCGGTTGCCTTCCGCAGGACCGCCGATAATTTGAACCCGGAATGCCGATTATCTAGGCTCGTGGTATGCGGCTTCTGCACTCCACCGACCTCGCCCTGCGGATCCTCATGCGGCTCGCCGTGGCCGGCCCCGCGAGCCCCACGACCCGGCAGGCCGCGGCGGACATGGACGTGGCCTACACGCACGCCGCGAAGGTCGTCGCCGAACTGCAGCACCTCGGCCTGGTCGACGCCCGCCGCGGCCGGGGCGGCGGTCTGACCCTCACCGAGCGGGGCCGTGCCGCGTCGGTCGGGGCGGTGGTGCGCACGTTCGAGGGCGACGGCGACGTGGTCGACTGCGAGGGCCCGACCCCCTGTCCGCTGAACTCCGGCTGCCGGCTGCGCGGCGCCCTGCGCCGGGCCCAGGAGGCGTTCTACGCCACGCTCGACCCGATCACGGTCTCCGACATCGTCGCCGACCCGACCGGTCCGCTGCTGCTGGGCATCTCCCGCGGCCCGCAGGCCGATTGACGTCGTCGGCCGGAAGTCGTCGTTGATCGCCCGGCGGTCCTGAGGAAGGCTGGCCCACGACTTCGACCAGTGACAACGGGGGTTCCCATGAAGGTCCTGATCTCCGGCGCCAGCGTCGCCGGACCCGCACTAGCCTTCTTCCTGCACCGCGACGGCCACGAGGTGACCGTGGTCGAGCGTGCCCCGACGCTGCGCGACAGCGGGTACGCCGTCGACTTCCGCGGCGCGGCCTTCGAGGTCCTGGAGGACATGGGCATCCTGGCGGAGGTGCGCGGGCATGCCACCGGGATGCGCGGCACCGATCTGCTGGACGCCGACGGAAACCGGGCCGGTGAGCTGCCGGCCGAGGTCTTCGCCGGTGAACTGGAGGTTCCCAAGCGGGAGTTGACCCGCATCCTGTACGGGCGTACGGCGGACGCGGTGCGCTATGTCTTCGACGACTCGATCAACGCCGTCGAGCAGGACGCCGACGGTGTGCGGGTCGGCTTCGAGCGGGCCGCCGCGGACACCTTCGATCTGGTCGTCGGCGCCGACGGTGTCTACTCCGTGGTGCGACGCCTGGTCTTCGGCCCGCACGACGAGGCGATCCGGCACCTCGGCCTGTCGGGGGCCGGCTTCAGCGCCCCGAACCGTCTGGGCCTGGACCACCGGGGCGCGCTCCGGCAGACGCCGGGCCAGGCCGTGTACCTGTTCAGCGCGGCCGACCCCGAGCGGATGTCCGTCAGCCTCTCCTTCGCCAGCGACTCGCCGCGGCTGGACCTGCTGGACCGCGCGGAACAGGAGCGGATCACGCGGGAGCGGATGGCGGGGGCCGGCTGGATCGTGCCCCGTCTGCTGGACGACATGTCCGCCGCGACCGACTTCTACTTCTCCTCGGCCTGCCAGGTGCACCTCGACCGCTGGTCCGAGGGCCGGGTGGTGCTGCTGGGCGACGCCGGCTACTGCGCCGCCCCCACCTCCGGCATGGGTACCTCACAGGCGCTGATCGGTGCCCGCACCCTGGCCCGCCGGCTCGCCGAGTCCCCCGACGACCACACGAAGGCCTTCACCGCCTACGAGCAGGAGCTGCGCCCGTACGTCACCGAGAACCAGGAGACGGGCCAGGAGGGCGCCCGGGCCTTCGGCGCCTGAGGGCCGCTGCCGCTGCGGGGGTCCCCTCGAACGACGGACGAGGGCCGCCCGCCGCTCGGTGCGCGACGGGCGGCCCCGTGTCTCGGCGGCGGGTCGCTCAGCCCTCGGCCAGCCACAGGTCCGGGCCGAAGACCTCGTAGTGGATGTCGGCCGGGGCCACGCCCTTCTCGATCAGCTGGGTGCGCACGGCGCGCATGAAGGGCAGCGGGCCGCACAGGTACGCGCGCGTGCCGGCCGGTACGGCGATGCCGGTCAGGTCGACCAGGCCGCTTCGGGTGCCCGGCTCGGCGTCGCGCTCGTAGAAGAAGTGCACGGACGACTCCGGGAGCTTCTCCGCGTACGCCGCGTGGTCGGCACGGAGGGCGTGGTCGGCGGGGGAGCGGTCGCCGTGCACCACGGTGACCGGGGCGCCGTGGCCGTCGCCCGCGAGCGCGGCCAGCACGGCCACCATCGGGGTCACACCGATGCCCGCGGAGGCGAGCAGCACGGGCCGGCCGGCGATGTCCTCCAGGACCAGGTCGCCGTACGGCTCCGACAGCTGCAGGACGTCGCCCACCCCCACGCGCGCGTGGAGGTGGTTCGAGACCTCACCGTCGGGCGTCGCACCGCCGTGCACGCGCTTGACGCTGAACTGGCGCACCGACTCGTCCTGCGCACCGGACAGGCTGTACTGCCGGATCTGCCGGGCCCCGTCGGCCAGCTCGACGCCCACGGAGACGTACTGACCCGCGCGGAAGTCGCGGACCGGCCCCCCGGCCGCGGGCCGCACCCGGAAGGTGACGACGTCGGCGGTCTCCTCGACCCGCTCGACGACCTCCCAGGCGCGCAGCTCGCGGCTGCCGCTCGCCTCGTACAGCCGCTTCTCGACGGCGATGAGCGCGTTGGCCATCAGCCAGTAGACCTCGTCCCAGGCGGCGGCGACCTCGGGTGTGACGGCCTCGCCGAGGACCTCGACGATGGCGGCGAAGAGGTGCTCGTGGACGACGTCGTACTGCTCGGGCGCGACGCCCAGCGAGGCGTGCTTGTGGGCGATCCGGCCCAGCATCGCGTCCGGCCGCCGCTCCGGGTGCTCCAGCAGGTGCGTGGCGAAGGCGGCGATGGAACCGGCCAGCGCCTGCTTCTGGGCGCCGGAGGCCTGGTTGCCGCGGTTGAACAGGTTCCGCAGCAGCTCGGGGTGGGCGGCGAAGAGCCGGGCGTAGAACCGCTCCGTGATCTCGCCGATGGCCGCACCGACGGCGGGAAGGGTGGCACGGACGGTGGCTGCGGACCGCTCGGACAGCATCGGGACTCCTTGCAACTCGACTGGTCGGAACGGTAGGAAAACTTGCATCTGAGATGCAAATTAAGCGGAGGTGGTGTCGCTCACGTCGCGTACCGGACCGGCCATTACGGATGTCGGTCCGAGCAGGCAAGATGGGCGACAGAGCAGTACACCTGCCGTACGAGAGGCGTTCAGGCCGAGGACGCTCGGGCGATCAAGGTCCGCAACGCGCATGAAATGGTGTTGTGGTGGGATGCTCAGGTGCCCGACCGCCTCCTGAGGGACCGGGGACAGGCGGCCTGACCAGCAAGGATGGGGAAGCGGAAGATGGACAAGCAGCAGGAGTTCGTGCTCCGGACCTTGGAGGAGCGCGACATCCGGTTCGTACGGCTGTGGTTCACGGACGTGCTGGGCTTCCTGAAGTCCGTCGCCGTGGCCCCCGCCGAGCTGGAGCAGGCCTTCGACGAGGGCATCGGCTTCGACGGCTCCGCCATCGAGGGCTTCGCCCGTGTCTACGAGTCCGACATGATCGCCAAGCCGGACCCCTCCACCTTCCAGGTCCTGCCGTGGCGCGCGGAGACCCCCGGCACCGCCCGCATGTTCTGCGACATCCTCATGCCGGACGGCTCCCCGTCCTTCGCCGACCCGCGCTACGTCCTCAAGCGCGCCCTCGCCCGCACCTCCGACCTGGGCTTCACCTTCTACACCCACCCCGAGATCGAGTTCTTCCTGCTGAAGGACCGCCCCCTCGACGGCTCCCGCCCCACCCCGGCCGACAACTCGGGCTACTTCGACCACACCCCGACCAACGTCGGCATGGACTTCCGCCGCCAGGCGATCACCATGCTGGAGTCGATGGGCATCTCGGTGGAGTTCTCCCACCACGAGGGCGCCCCCGGCCAGCAGGAGATCGACCTGCGCTACGCCGACGCCCTCTCGACGGCCGACAACATCATGACGTTCCGCCTGGTCATGAAGCAGGTCGCGCTGGAGCAGGGTGTCCAGGCGACCTTCATGCCGAAGCCCTTCTCCGAGCACCCGGGCTCCGGCATGCACACGCACCTCTCGCTCTTCGAGGGCGACCGCAACGCCTTCTACGAGTCCGGCGCGGAGTACCAGCTCTCCAAGGTCGGCCGCTCCTTCATCGCGGGCCTGCTGAAGCACGCGGCGGAGATCTCGGCGGTCACCAACCAGTGGGTGAACTCGTACAAGCGCATCTGGGGCGGCTCCGAGCGCACGGCCGGTGCCGGCGGCGAGGCCCCCTCCTACATCTGCTGGGGCCACAACAACCGCTCGGCCCTGGTCCGCGTCCCGATGTACAAGCCCGGCAAGACCGGCTCAGCGCGCGTGGAGGTCCGCTCGCTGGACTCCGGCGCCAACCCGTACCTGGCCTACGCCCTCCTGCTGGCCGCCGGCCTGAAGGGCATCGAGGAGGGCTACGAGCTCCCGCCGGGCGCCGAGGACGACGTCTGGGCGCTGTCCAACGCCGAGCGCCGCGCGATGGGCATCGAGCCCCTCCCGCAGAACCTCGGCGAGGCCCTGACTCTCATGGAGAGCAGCGACCTGGTCGCCGAGACCCTCGGCGAACACGTCTTCGACTTCTTCCTGCGCAACAAGAAGTCGGAGTGGGAGGAGTACCGCTCGGAGGTCACGGCGTTCGAGCTGCGGAAGAACCTGCCGGTGCTGTAGACGCAGGTCAGCACGGCTTCTGAGCGGATCGGCACCCCGTTGGGCGATGGTTGTTGTCGTTACCCGATGGGGTGCCGCACGACTTGGGGCCGTCTGTGGGCCGTCGTAGGCGCCAGTGACTCAGCTTGAGGGACCACCACAGCCCATCACGCGTCGCTCTTGCTGCTTGACTGCCGTGGATCCAGCTCCCTCTGCTTCAACCTGTCTGGCTCCTTCGCGACCTCTTCGCCCACAGCTTCGCTGAAGAGCAACACGCGTTCTTGCAGGAATCGATCCAGCGCGCTGTAGGTCACAACATCCAGGTTGAACAGCCCCGTCATCGATTCCATGTCGATGTCTCGTTCCAAGGGAGCCCAGTCAACGCGTTCTGCGACAGGTTCCTCTGCTTCCCCATTCACATAGAATAGTTCGCCGCTCGTTACGACGATCGGAAAGCAGAGGCACAAGTGGGCGTACCTTGGCTCGGGGGCCTTATCTCGCTGAGGGCGGAAGGCTTCCACGGCCTTCATTAGCGGCACGGTCAGCGATTCAAAAACGGACGAGTTTTCTGCATTCCACTCCTTATTCTTCAAGTTCATTCGGACCAGCTGGATACCCCTTTTCGTGTCACGATTTGGGCTGCCGGGAAGTTCATGGAGGCCGAGCCACTTCCACGTCTGCATTCCATGCTGGCGAGCTGATCGTTCATCTACGTACTCCAGCCATCGAACTTGACTGACTGGCATTGTGTGCGAGTACGGCTGACGGTGTGTGTCAACTACGCTAGGATCCCTCCCAAGAACAACATATGGTCCGTCGGAGCGCTTACATTCGATCACTAGTTGAATTGATACCAATATATTGCGAGAGGGGGCTTCCCATACTTTCTTGATGGCGAATACGTCAACTTCGCGCGACTTTCCCTCGTCGGGGTCCTTGAATGCTTTTCCGGTGGTTACTGTGAATCCCGCGGACCTCGCCTTGCTGGCTACGCGTTGTTCGAGAAGGTAACCAGTGCGCCCTAGGGCGCTGATCACTTCGTCGCTAGTGGGGGAGGGGAAAGGGCGGCTGCTCATGTGGGCATGATAGTGATGATGCGTTTTCATGCGTAAGCTTTCGGGGTAACTGTGACCTGTTTCAGTTATCCCGAAATGCCATGTTCGTTCCCTTATCGCCTGTCGGTGGGGACTGCGTCAGGCGCGTGTTGGTAGAGGTTGTCTATGGCTTTCCGAGCCCGTGCGTCACTACTCGGCATGAGGTGCGTGTAGACCCGGAGCGTGAACCCCGGATCGTTGTGTCCGAGGTAGTGGCTCAGGGCCTTGATGTTCTCGCCGGCGTCCAGCAGTACCGAAGCGTAGAAGTGCCTGAGGGCGTGCATGCCGTGTTCACGGGCGGCCTGGTGGCGCTCACCTGGCTGCGGCTGAGGGATCACCCCAGCCGCGACAAGGGCAGGCTTCCACGTGTGGACGTTGAAGTCGGTCCGCCGGACCGCGCCGGCGCCATCGAGCCGGGTGAACAGCAGCCGCTTCGTGACCGGGGGACCGTCCGGCCGGAGCCAGGGCAGGGTGATCTCTACCGGAGGGTACGTCTCAATGTGTTGCTTGAGGATGTGCGCAACGTGATCCGGCAAAGGCACGTCACGGACCTTGTTCCGCTTGGGCGGGGCGAACACGAGGCCCTGCTTCGTCACCTTCACCTGGTTCGCGATGTGCAGCCATCCTGAGTCGAAGCTGATTTCATCGACAGGGAGCCCGAAGATCTCACCCTGCCGTAGTCCGCATCCCCCTCCGAGGTCGACCGTGGCGCGGTAGCGTTCCGGTAGCGCCGCCCGTACGGCGAAGACCCGCTCAGCGGTCCACGGCACGACGCGGCCGGTTCCCGCAGCAGGCGGACGCACCGATTGTGCGTGGCACGGGTTTTTCGACAGGTGTCCGTCATCTACAGCTGCGTTGAGCACTGTGGATACGTTGTTGTAGATCACGCGCCGGTACGACGATGCAGGGACGGCCCGCTCCAACGCACTGAGCCAATCTCGGATGTGTTCTGGCTTGAATGAGCCGAGGGGGCGCGATCCCAGATAGGGGATCGCATGGCCACGAATCACAGACTCCACTGACTCCCGTGTGGTCATGTCAGTGGTCTGGGTGTTCAGCCACTTTTCGGCGTACTGACGGAACGTGACCCGGCTGGCGGCGGGGTCCACGTACTGTCCGCGAGACATGTCCGCCTCGATGTGCGCGAGCCATTGATCGGCCAGGCGCTTCTGTCCGTCGGGGAACGACTTGCTCTTCTCGGCTCCGTCCGGGCCGATGTAGCGGGCGCGGTAGCGCAGTCCGGTGCCGTGGCGCTCGGTCCGTACGCGGCGGGGCTTGCCGTTTGGGTCGGTATCGGTCTTGTACCAGCGGTCTTGGATATGGCCGGCCACGTGGCGGCGGTCCCTTCTCGACATGCAGCAGGGAGAGCCGCTCTCAGCGGTTCCCCCTGCTGCATGGTGGGGTGGTTGGTCAGGCGGTGTCGCGGTCGGCGCCTTTGAGGTCACCGACGTAGGCCTTCACGTCGGCGGGGTCGTAGCGAAGGTGCTTGCCGATGCGGAAGCCGGGTGGGCCGATGCGCTTCTTGCGCCACTGGTAGACGGTCTCCTTCGGCACCTCGAACATTCCGGCGATGTCGTCCGGGGTGAGGTACCGGTCCGGGAGGCCGCCTCGGAGAGTGGCACGCGGGTCCGGGTCTGTCGGTTTCGCCATAGGGACTCCAAGGCTGGGAGGGCATGGCCGCATGTGTCCGAGGCTCGGATTTCTGCGTCATCGCGTCACTCACGTCACCTGTGGCTCTGACCTGCGGTTATTCGGTGACGCGGGCCGCTCGGCGCGTGTCACCGGGCGGGGCGGGGCTCTGTCACCAGTGACGCGGGTGACGCCGGATGACGCAGGTGTCGGCTGTCTGCGTCATCGCTGTAGCCGCTGGTCAGGGGCCGGTTTCGGGTGGCTGGTGACGTGGGTGACGCAGCGTCTCCTCTCTTAGGAAAAAGAGAGGCGGTGGTGTCTGCGATGGTGCGGCGCGGCTCAGCCCGTGCATAAGGAGCCGCTTCGCGGCACGACTTGTGCAACGGCGGCGGTGCCGCCGGAACAGCAAGAGGAGCACGCACGGCCCGGGGTGCTCCTCTTGCTTGTTCGGTGCGGCGCCGGTGGCGCAGGTCAGAACGCCGCTTCCTGCTCGTGCGCGGAGGACAGAGAGTGCCGGGCCATCTCGATGTAGCGGGCCGTTTTGGTGCGGCCCCAGTCGATGAGGACGCCGCGGGCTGCGAGGGTCGGCTGCAGCCGCTTGAGCCGGTCGGAGAGGACCTTGCCGGTGGTGGGCCAGCCCTTGGGCAGGGGACGGCACTCCTCGCCGCTGTAGAGGGCGGTGAGGCAGTGCAGCCACTCCGATGACGTCATGCGGACCTCCGCGCCCTCATCGAGGCCGGCGGCGTGCTGCAGAACCGTCTGGGCGAGGAGGTCGCCTTCGATGACGTCGTCGTTGAGGTCGTCGAGGCTGGCCCGGTACGCCCGGAGTGCGCCGAAGCCGGTCGCCGCGTCGAGCTGCGCGCACAGGCGGGCGAAGTCGGCCATGCGCAGGTCGGTGGGGGTGTCCGCCTCGGCGGCCCGGACCTTCACGGTCAGGTCCAGCAGGGAGCCGAGAACGACGGGGAGGATCTCCGCGTACTCCGTCCACAGCTCTGCCTCGGTGCGCCGCACGCGGGGCCGCACGAGGCGGAGCGGGAGGAGGCGTTCGGCGAGGTCGGGGCGGATGACGCCGACGTCGATGCCGGTCAGGAGCATCGGGCGCCGGTAGCGGGAGCGGACGACATCCCCGTCGGTGAACAGCGCGCGCTTGATGCTCTCGGCGCCGGTGACGATGCAGCACATGAGGTCGGACAGGTCAGGGGGCAGGTGGGAGAGGTTGTCCAGGGCGGTGACCCAGCCCGCGGCTACGGCCGTGATCATGTTCTCCTCGTCCTTCGGGGCACGGCGCAGGTCGCCACTCATCCCTTCGATGATCCGCACCAGCATCCGGCCGCCGGTGGACTTGCCCGCCCCCTGCGGCCCGGTGAGGAACGGGGCGGGGACAGGCACGGACGGCTCCAGGCAGCCGATGAGCCAGGCGAGGGCCAGGCACTCGGTCTCGGCGCTGGCGAAGTTGCACAGGCGGAGCAGGAGGTCGATGCCCTTGCCCTCGGTGTCCTTGGCCGGCAGGGGCAGTTCCCCGGTGAGCTGGGTGCGGCGCCAGCAGACTTCCTGCGGGTCGGGAGTGCGGATGTCCCAACCGGTGGGGTGGATGCGGGCGGAACGGCCGTCGTCGCGGCCCAGGTCGAGCCAGGTCGCACCGTCAAAGCCCGGGGCGACGCGGATGTGGGTGGGCTGTACGTCCTCGGTCAGGGCGAGTGCTTCGATCAAGTCCAGCGCCTCCTTGAGTGCCGTGCCGTTGAACACGCCGATTCCGTCCTTGAAGAGGCCGACCATGAGTTCCTGCCGGTGGCTCCCGGTCGTGCCCTGGGAGCGGAGGGGCCGGGCGACGGGGTGGCCGTTCTTCTGCGCGTAGACGGTGCCGTCGATGGTGCGGAAGTAGCGGAAGTGCGCTTGTGCGTAGTCGGTGATGATCTGGCGGGCGGGAGTCTTCTCGTCCTCGGGCATGGCTACATCCCCAGTGCGGTGCGGGCGTTGGTCCACGCGTCGGTGCAATGCCGGGCCGTTTCACCCTTGGCCTGCGCGGCAGTGAAGAGCCGGGCAACATGGGCGTCGGTGAGGCAGCCACACCGGCCATGCGTCGACAGCACCGCGAGAAACGTCCGGTACACGGTCGCGTGGATCGAGCTGCGGGCGGCGGTGATCCGCTGCACGGCCATGGACACGCCACGCTCCAGATAGGTGGGTGTGCGGTGCGGGCACTCGCCCCCACGACCACTGAGAGGCGCTGTGAGGCTCTGTGGAGCCCTGCGGGCCGGGGGAGGGGCCTTTACTGCCAACGCGCGCACAGAGTCCGGCAGAGGGGCCGTGATGCCTGCGCCGTGTCCGAGCCAACGGGCGTATGCCATAAGGGACTTGATGTCGACGCCGGGCCGTACGGCGTTGGCGGACGGCATGGTGCCCCGGTAGATCCAGTGCTCGCCCCGCGTCGTGGGCACGGTGCAGGTGGCGGGCAGTGTCTCGCGGGCCCACCGGACGGCGGCGGGGTTGTCCAGGTCAACGACGGTCAGTCCGGCCCCGCCGGGGTGGTAGGCCACGACCGCCGCGTGCCGCCACGTCCACGCCCACGCGGGGGAGGCGATGATGCGCGGGTCGGTGGTGGCTGCGGCCCACGCATGGCAGGGACCGGGGCAGGCGCACAGCCCGGGGCTCTTCATGTTCGGCCGGCCACCGCACGCGTTGTCCGCGCAGCGGTCGCAGTTGCCGAAGGGGACCTTGCCCGCCCTCAGCGGCAGGACCGGGATGCGCAAGGCGGCGAGGAAGAGCGCGGTACGCAGGTGCTCGCTCATGCCGCCGCCGCCAGCGCACGGGAGGTGAGGAAGGCACGTCCGATGTGTTCGGCGTAGGCGGGCGGGATGCACTCGCGGATGCCGTCGCGGTTCATCCAGGGCACGGCCATCACCCGCCGGGCGAGTTCGACACCGGAGAAGTTGCCGACGAACTGGCCGTAGTGCCCGGGTGGGACGGGGCGGCCCATCTTCGCTTGCGGCACGGTGTGGGCCGGGTGCTCGGGCTGGGTGAGGTGGAAGCCTCCGCCGGTTTCGAAGAACCGGTGCCGGTAGGTCTCCAGGCCGAACATGGGCCCGCAGAGCATCACGGGGTTGCGGAGCTTGGGTGAGGCGCCGCCCACGTTCTCCATCACCCACGGCCGCCCGGTGGTTTCCAGCGCGGTGCGGGTGGGGGCGATCAGGTCGGGGTGGGCGTTGTTCTGGATGCGCTGGCAGTCGCTGTCGTGCTGGCACGGCGGTGAGGCGTGGATGAAGTCGAACCCTGCGCCGTGTTCCAGGGCGAAGGTGGTGGCGTCGGCCTGGATGAACCGGAAGGGGTAGCGGGGCTGCGGGTTCTTGTCGACGCCGGTCACGTCGAAGCCGGCGTCGTTGTAGCCCTTGGCGGCGCCGCCCTGGCAGCAGTACAGGTCCAGTAAGCGCGGACGCCGTCCGCGTACTCGCCGGATGTCGGTGGGTTGGGTCATGCTGGGAGACCTCCAACGGGTCTGTAGGGGCTGGTTGGTAAGGGCGGCCCGGGCTTTGGCGAGAGCGGGCCGCCCGCTTTCATGGGTGGGGCAGAACTGCGGACGCCGGGTGATCGGCGCGGGCAGAATGTGGCCGGTGAGGACAGTGAGGCGGCGGGACAAGTCACCGGGCAAGCAGTTCTGGCGCAAGTTCGAGGAGGAGGTCGAGCGCGCCGTAGCCGGGCTGGGCAATGCCGACGTACAGCGCGATGTGACCGTCCCGGGAGTGCTCAGCGGACGTCCCCGCCAGATCGATGTCCTCGCCAGAGGCGAGGTGGCCGGCTGCCCGATGACGGTCGTCTTCGAAGCCAAGTGCTACGGAGGAACGGTTCAGATCGGCAAGGTTGATGAGCTTGTCGGCAAGGCTCTCGACGTGGCAGCCCAAAGCGCCGTTCTGTACTCGCCCAAGGGGTTCTCTGCGGGTGCACGGGCGCGTGCCGCTGGTACGCAGAACAGCCCGCTTCGGGTCGGTGTGGCGAAACTGGAGGTCGACTGGCTGGAGACTGAGTCGGCGGCCGAGCATGCGATGTCCAGGTACGTTCCCGGCCAGATCCGGCGGAGTGACCGCGTCATGTACGACATCACCAGTCTCTCCGCTCTCGGGCCGTACCCTGCCGATCTGATGGAGACGGACGACTACGGCCAGTTCTTCCGGGGAGAGGCTCCCCTGTTCGTTAGCCGCTAGCTGTGCTCAGCGGTGGAAGTGGCTGCGCTTGAAGACGGCCTTGCGGATGTTGACCGTGGTCCCTTCACGGCGGCCGCTCGCGCTGAAGACCTGGACGGCGATCCAGCCGCCGAAGATGACGGCGGTGAGGGTGATGAGCTGGGTGATCAGCGCGGTCAGTGCGGTGATGAAGGTGGTGAGCAGCAGCAGCCCGCCGCACACCGCGAGGAACCCGATGCCCCCGAGGGCGACGTTCACCGCCGCGCGGGAGACGGCCGGCTTGGCCGCGACCGGTTCGGTCTTGGCGGGCTCGACGGCGTAGCCGGTGACCACTCGGCCGTCCGGCAGGACGACGCTCGCGACCGTCGGCACGTTGTCCAGTTGCACCGGCACCACGGGTGCGAGGGTGATCGGGGTGGGCGTGTGGACCTCGACGGCTCGGCCGTTGGGTGCGTTGCGGGTCGGTTCGGGGGACATGCGGAATCCCTTCCAATGCTGGGTTAGGGAGGGCACGGCACTCCCACGGGGATGACGTGTGGAGGGGGTTTCAGAGGCTCTGAGCTGCGGCCTCCCTGCTTCCCTGATGGATCATTTGGGCTGGTCAGCGCCAGGGAGGCGGGTCGGGGAGGGGTTCAGGGAGTTCTCCCTGCCTCCCTGGCCCGGGCGGGGTCGCCTCCCTGCCGTCAGGAGGCGGAAGCGGAACCCGTCTCGTCGCGGTCGGTGAGGGCGCGGGTGAGGCGGTCGCGGCTGATGACCATGACGCCGTCGGACTTGTACGGCTCGGCTCCGGTGCCGTCCAGGACGCGCTTGAGGTCGATGAACGACCAGCTGCCGTAGGCGTCCGGGTTCACGCCGGCGAGCCGGGTGATGACCTCCTGGGTGCGCACGCGGGTGTCGGTGCCGACGACGGCCGCGATGTCGGCGAGCGGGTCCCGCTCCTCGTCGCGTTCGATGGTGTGCAAGGTGGTGATGCCGTCGCGCAGTGCGCGGGCGCGGGCGGCGATGGCCTTGGCTTCGTCGTCGCTGATGTAGTGCGTGCGCACGGTGATGGACGACTGGCCGGCCGGGGTGTCGATGCCGTCGGAGGCGACGACCAGAGTTCCCTTGTCCAAGCCCTGGCGCAGCAGGTGCGGGGCGGCGCCGCCGTCGACGGCCTTGTCGCCGAGCGCCATGCGGGACTGGGATTCGGTGCCCAGGGCGAGGGCGGCGCGGGTGTGGGCTCCCTCTCGCACGAGCTTGGGCAGGTTCTGGTCGGTGGGGTCCTGGGTGCCCTCCCACATCAGCACGTTCACGACGCGGCCCTGATTGTGGACCTTGCGGACGGCCATGAAGTAGCGGGAGGTGGCCTTGGAGCCGCCGTAGGGGCGGCCGTCTTCGTCCTTGACCGGGCACATGAACGCCACCTGTGCTTCGTCCACGATGCCGATCAGCGGCGGGAACACCGCGTCCGGGTTGGTCCGGCGGGTCTCGATGCGGTGGTTCATCTCCTCGACCAGGCCCTCGACCATCTCGGTGGCCTGGATGACCTGTTCGTCGGCCGGGCCCTGGATGAGCACGGTGGCGATGCCGTCGAACATGGCCCAGTCACCGCCCTTGAGGTCGGCGATGCGCACCTCGACCGTGCGGTCCAGGACGGCCCACAGGGCGAGCGCGCGCAGGGAGGCGGTCTTGCCCTGGTTGGACAGACCGGTGATGAGCAGGTGCCGCTGATACAGGCTCAGCGCCGCCGCGTCGCCGCGCAGGTCCTGTCCCCAGGGGGCCTTGCCGGTCTTGTAGTTGGCGGTCACGGTCTCGTCGGTGACCAGCGGGGACGGGCCGATCGGCTCGTCCAGCGCCCCGGAATCGGCGATCCACAGCCGCACCGTGCGGGCGGCGGTGGGGATGGTGATGAACACCTCGTGCTCGTGCCGGGACAGGTTCTCGGCGAGCTTGCGCCGCTTGCCCTGCACCTCGTTCGTGGACACCCCCGAGGGAAGGGTCACGTCGACTTCCACGCCGCATCCGGCGATGACGATCGGGGACAGCATCGACGCTCCTGCGTCGCCCATCTCGGTGATGGCCTTGCGCAGGGCAGGGATTCCGAGGTCGCGCAGGGCCTTGACCACGATCGACGGCGTGATCGGCTCCCCCTCCCCGTTGCGGACGTTGGGCGGGAGCGCCCACTGGGGTGCGGCCTGCTGGTGGGCGCCCACCGACCACAGCGCCAGCAGCGCGAGCAGAGGGCCGACCGTGATCGCCGGGCCCCAGACCACCCGCACGATGGTGACCATCAGGTTGATGAACTTGATGACGGCCATCAGCGGTGTGACGACCTCGGAGGCGTCCTTGGTGGCGACGGCCATCGCGATGCCGAGCAGGACCAGGCCACCGATGCCCATGCCGGCACTGACCGCCGCGCCCTTGGCCGCGTCCAGCGGGGAATGCAGCAGGTCCATGCGGCGGCGGTGCCGTGCCTCACGGAAGCGCTGCCCGCGCTCCTCCCACTCCGCTGCAGCTTCGAAGTTCCCCGCGGCTTCCGCCGTGCGCATGTAGCGCTCATAGCGGGCGGCGGTCCGGCCGTCCCACGCCCGACGCCCGACGATCCGCGCGCCACCAGCGAGGTAGAGGGAGTGCCGGGCGATCGTACGGGCGGTGGTCTTCGTCCGCTCGTGGCTGACGGCGGTCTTGATGGCGCGCCCGGAACGGACCCAGAACGGGACCAGGGGCGCGGCCGACGGGTCGGGGACCACGGTCAGGGTGGTCACGGCAGCCGGGTCGGGATCGGTGTCCTTGTGCAGGTGAACGACGTTGCCGCTCATGACGGAACTACTCCTGTCTGCCCCGTGTGGGGCGGGAAGCCTGAGGATGTGGGCCCCTGCTCGGCACGGCGCGAGCGGGGGCGGGCACGGGATCAGCGGCGCCGGTGGCCGGCCTCGTGGGCGCGCAGGGCCGCCTTGCACGGCGGGCACTTGCGGCTGGGGCCGTCACCGACGACCGGGGCGGGGATGACCTGGCCGCAGACGGCCCGGGTGACGCCGAAGACCAGCGGCCCGCAGTCGGGGCAGTGGAAGTGCGAGTCCAGGACGGGCAGGGCACGGTCGGTGCGGGACATGGTCACCACCACCCGGAGAACTTCTTCGCGGCGTTGGTCTTGGCGGCCTCGGTCACGATCCGCTGCCGCTCCATCCGCAGCGCGGTGATTTCGGCGGTCAGTCGTGTCTCGGCCGACTGCCAGGCGGTGTCGAGCTTGCGGTCCGCTCGGGCGGTGCCGTTGCCCCGGTGCAGGCTGTAGGCGCCGGATCCGATCGCTCCGAGCACGGCGCGGCGCTCGCGGCTGTTCAGCGGCCACATCTCGCGGTTCTGGACCGCTTCCAGCTTGCGGGTGGTCTGCAGGATCGCCTTGTCCAGGCGGCGGGTGTCGGGCTTGCCCATGTCAGGCACTCCTCACAGCTCGGGAGGGGTCGGGGAACGCGCAGGACACGCACATGCCGAGCGAGGGCGGGATGACGTAGCCCGCATCCCGGCGGCAGGTCGGGCAGGTGCGGCGGGCGCGGTTGGCCTTGGCCAGGGCCGCCCACCGGGCCTCGGTCATCGGCCGGACCGGCTTGGCGAGGTCGATGCGGTAGAGGTAGGCGATGAGCGGGCCGCGCCGGCGGCGCGGGCGTTCGAGCTGCGCGGCCACCGGCTGGCCCCCGGGGCGCAGGCCGTGGGCGCGGAGTTGGCGGTAGGTGGCGTAGCCGTCCGGGGCCAGGCGCCACCGGAACACCGGCAGCGCCCCCATCACACGACCCGCTTCCACGCGGCCCGGAGGCGGACCTCGGAGGCGGAGTGGCCGGCCGCACGGAAGCGGGAGGCCATCTCCCGGTAGGACAGGGCCGGGTCCTCGCTGTGCCGGATCTCGTCCACCACGGCATCGAGTGCGTCATCGGTGAGCGCGGGCCCTTCCAGCGCCGGGGCAACCGGCTCCATCGGGCCCCATACGGGCAGGTCCCAGCGGGGCGTGACACCGGGCGTGACGCGGGCCGTCACGCTGGTCAGCGCACGGCCGGTGTCCTCACCTGAGCGGGCCGTCTCCAGCGTCGCCCACGCCCTAGAGAGCGTCTGGGCGGTCTTGGCCTGGACGCGTGCGACGCGTGCCCCGGCACCCGTCACGGCGGTCAGCCGGGTCTCCTCGGTGGCCGCTTCGGCGCGCAGCCGGGCGCGGGCCACGGCTGCTTCGTCGCGGGCCTCCTGCTGAATCCCTCGGATCGCGTCCAGGGCGGCCGGCGTGAGTGCGGTGCGCTCCCACAGCCCGTGCACCAGCCACAAGGCCTTGGCCGCGATGGGCAGCCAGGCGACAGCCAGCCAGGCGGCGGAGTCGTCGGCGGTGAGCGCGTGTGCGATGAGGACGCCGGCCGCGATCAGGCCGAAGCCCCATCCGACCGCGGTCACGGCGTTGCTGTGGTCGCCCTGCGCGGCGAGGCGGCGTTCGTAGGCGAGGGTGGCCAGCCAGCCGCCGTCGATCCCGAGACCGACGACCAGCGCGACCGGCCACGGCACCGCCGCACCCAGCCACATCACGACCACGGCCAGGGTCAGGACCATCGACACCGCCGTCATCGCGACGGCGGGCAGCACAGTCTTGCGGTTCATCGGCTGGCCTCCCCGTCGTACTCCTCCCAGTCGCCCGGCTCCCAGACGTACCGCTCGCCCATCCATTCGTCGTCGCAGTCCGGCACCAGCACCAGCGGCGGGCACTCCGGTGAGGGGAAGAGGCGGTCGATCAGGCGCCGCAGGGCGCGGCGGACGCGGGTCATGCCGCACCGCCCGGCAGGCTCATGCCGGTGGTGTGGTTGGCCAGCGCCGCCCGCGCGGCGAGCACCCGGCGGCGGGCCCGCCGGATCCGACGGGCGTCCAGCTCGCTCGGCGTGCGGTCGAGTGTGATGATCTGCGCATCCAGTAGATCGACCTCCGCCAGAGTCAGCGGCATCTCCTGTTCAACCGCGTGCAGTTCAGCGGCGGTCGGCTCCCGCCAGTCGGCGAACGCGGTAACAGCGTCCTGAACAGTGACGATGTGCTCCATTGGGTCGTGTTCCTCTCACGTAGGAACGGCCCGAACAGCGCCCCCGGTGTTCCCGCACCGGGGGCGCGCGCCGTTGAAGTCGGAACATCCGGCTCCCCTCGGCGCTGCTCGTACGAGACGAGCAGCGGAGGCAACCGGCCGCAGCGGTGCTGCGGAGATTGGGTCGCGCTGTACTCGCACGCTGGGGCAGAACCCGCGTACGTCACCCACTTGCTTGCGGAGGCGGGGTGATCTACCTCAGGCACTCTGTTGAGTTCTCAAGCAACGGCCGGCAGGGGGCTTTCTCCCTCGCGGGGGGTGAGCTATCCCGAACCAGAGGTCTATGGGCAGCCCAAAGAAGGGCCGTTCCGCGCCGCTGTCCTAGGACTGCGGGCGACCTGAGGAGACAGTGGCACGTAGTCCTAGGACTGTCAACAGTCCTAGGACTGTGTTTCACTGGTTTGCATCGAGAGGAGTTCGACGTGGCACCGAAGTGGCGCGACCTGGCGGACAGGCTCGCGAAGCAGATCAGGAACGGTCAGTACGCACCGGGCGCTCAGTTGCCGCAGATCAGGGAGCTGGTCGAAGCGGGAGAAGGATCGAAGGCCACGGTTCATCAGGCATACAAGGCCCTGGAGGCTGAGGGCCTCGTGACCTCTACGCGTGGCCACGGGACCGTCGTACGGCCGCGCACTCCCCTCAAGCGACTCGGTATCACCCGCTACGACAAGGCCAAGTGGCGGGACGGGGACGAAGTCGCGTTCATTGCCGACCGCGTCGCGTCTGGCCGCGGGTACAAGCGCGACGAACAGACGCAGACGGTTAGTCGCGAGAGGGCGAGCAGCTTCGTTGCGGAAGGCCTAGGAGTGCCCGTCGGCTCCGACGTCTACGCGCGCGCCCGTCTGGTGAAGGAGGGGACTCAGCCGACGCACACGCTGACCAGCTACTACAGGCCCGAACATGTCGAAGGAACGCGCATCGTCGACCCCACCCCTGGGCCGGCCGGCAGGGGTGGCGGGTATCGCGTCCTCTACGACGCTGGATACGAGATCGATCACATGAAAGAGGCTTTGTTCGCCCGCGTTCCAACGGCTGAAGAAGCGCAGATGCTGCAGTTGCCTGCCGGCGAACCTGTGGTCGAACTGCACCGGACGACGTACACGGCAGACGGTACGGTCGTCGAGTTCGCCGTCGGCATCCACTCGGCATCCCGCTTCGCGTGGGAGTACGAGTTCAAGGTTCCCGACTCTGCCTACCACAACGGTGCGGAGGATTCAGCGTGATCTCCGAGCAGGACCGGCAAGACGCACAGCTCTTGTGGGACTACCAGCAGATGCATCACGAGCCCCGCCCATGCTCGGTCGCTATCGGTCTCGGTAGTCACGACCTTGGCGTCGCCGACACCACCGTCGATCTGTACCGCCGGGGCATGATGCCGTTGATCGTCTTCACTGGCGCCACCAGCCGAACCACGCAGGACCGCATGCCGCGCGGTGAGGCTGAGCATTACCGGGACCGTGCTCTGGAGCTGGGTGTGCCGGCGGACGTCATTCTCGTAGAGCCGCACGCTCGCAACACCGGCCAGAACATTTCCTTGTCCCGCGCTCTGCTTGAGGAGCGCGGGGCAACGGTGGCGTCCGTGCTTCTCGTCAGTAAGCCGTATGAGGAACGAAGGGCATACGCCACTGCACGGAAGCTGTGGCCGGAGGTCGAGTGGGTAAGTGCGTCCACTCCGCTGACGTTTCCTGAATATGTCGAGTCGATTCAGGACGCGCGGCTGGTAATCGACATGCTTGTTGGGGCTCAGCAGCGAATCATGGTCTATCCTCAGCAGGGATTCATGATCGAGCAGCATATTCCTGACGACGTAATCAAGGCATTCGAGCGTCTGTGCAGAGGCGGGTTCACTAGCCGACTGATCTGAACAGCAGAGATAGGGCGGCAGTCACAGGGCTTATGGCAGGGAAGCGTAGGGAGTGGCGGATTCCCACTTCTTGTCAAATTGCTCTTTAAAGAACTCGTACCATGTGCCGTCGTTCTGTCGAGTGACGGAAAATGTCGGGCGCTGCCAGTGCTCGGCCTGGAATGTGGCGATGCGCATCACGATTTTGCCGTGATCGGCTGCTGGATCAGACGCAATCACCGTGCAATGAGGAACGTGTGTGAGGGTCCTGATCTCAAGCTTGCCGGAAACTGGGCCGGAAAAAGGTGCCTCCAGTCGCCTCAAGTTAGCTTCCAGATTGGCGCTAAGCTCGCTGGCGCTACGGTTGTCTGCTTCGCTCGCTGCGATGGTCATGGCTGTGCTGCCGGGCTCGATCACGAGGATCTTGACATGAAGCCCCTTCGTGACGGCCTTTCTTATTTCGCTTGCGTAGGAAACTAGATGCAGTTCAAGAGTCCAACCATGGATCCACACCTCTCGTGATGACGAAATCATCTCTTTGATTTCTTCGCCATCGTCTACAGGGGTGAAGAAGTTGTCTGCGCTCGACCGGGTTCCGATCGCGGTGAGTGACTTGTTTATTTTTTCACTCTGTGAGCGAATTCTGAGAAGTGAAAAGCCTACCAGCGCCAGTACTGCCAAGATCCCGGAGGTGACTATCTCCTGTGAGGCTTTCCCGGTCAGTCCTAGAACTCCGAATATGACCGCAGCGGCCAAAGTGACGTACAAATCGAGGCTGTAGATGGCGCTGCGCGCAATCGTTGAGAAGCGAGAGCTGGGATTAGGCATGTCGACCCCCCACGGTGGAACCTGTACCTGAGATTGTCTCCATTAGCGCCCGTCGCGAATCATGCCGATGAGCGTCGGCTGGCGCAGGGGCTATACGTGGGCGTTCACGGCCCCAGGTCGAACCGCTGACGGCAGTGGGTGACGGCGGCAACAGCGGTGCCTGCGGCTGTACCAGGAGAATCAGGCGCTTCGGTGGGGTCCTGGCCGGCACAGCGGTTGGGACGAGAAGGGCAACCCGGATTGGGCAGGATCGAGGCGGTAGAGATGCGATGCATGGTGCCGGATGCCAGCTTCTTTAGGAAGCGGCTGGCAGTTGGAAATCGAGTCGGGCCTGGGTGTTTCGGAGCATCATGAAGGTGTTCATGTAGGTGACTCCCATGGCCCGGCAAGCGTCAGGGATGAGGACTCGCTTTCTGGCCTCTGGCCGTGGTTGCTCATGCGTCACCAATGTGTGTTTGTGCGCAGTCGCGTAGGCAACCAAGAAAAAGTCCGCAGCGTTAGTCAAGAATTCAGTGAGTGCTGCTGCCGTGTACATCCTTGACTGAGCCCAGGAAGTTAGAGGAGCGAAGTGCGAGGTGGCAACTTCGTCAATTGGGCGAAAGAAATCTGCGTGGCTTCTGGCCCATCGTGCTAGCTCGTCCTCTCTTTCGAAAAGCTCATCCCGTACCGGCTCGATACTGCAGGCAATGTGACTTGCGTGCGCATAATCCAGCCATGCCCAGAATCCAGGTGCTATGTCGAAGGCGTAGTAGCGATTCTTCGCTTCAATCAGCACATTGGAGTCAACTAGGAACATCAAGCGGCCCCGATTTTCTCAACGAGATTCTGAAACGTTTGATGCTTCTTTGTGCCCAGCAGGCTATAGGCGTCTCTGAACTGCGTTCCCCCTTCGAGAGTGTCGGTGATGACTGCTCGTGCGAACTGGCGGCTAAGCCTAAGAGGGTGAACATTATAGAAGTCCCCGCCACCGCTGCCCTCTCCAGCCTTGAGGAGCGCCATGACTCGGCTAAGCTCATCGGCGTAGCGACTCTGATAGTCGTCCCACTGCAAGAACTTGCCGTCAAAGAGGCGTTTAAGTACTACTAGGGTGCTGACACGGTATCTGCGAGCGAGACGGGTCAATTCGGCTACGGTTGGATCGCCTCGATAGGCCCCGCGAAGATCCATCATTGGGACGAGTACTTCCGCAGCTACAAGATTGCACCATTTTTCTGCGTCGTTGTCGGTTTGCTTCGCGAGGGCAGCATCCGATAGAGCACTTTGGCCCAGGTATACGTGAGCCAGCTCGTGCACCATGGTGAAAATTTGAGCTGCTTTGGTGTCCGCTCCATTAACGAAAATGAGTGGCGCAACTGGATCGGACAAGGCGAACCCCCGAAACTCTCTGGGGTCCAGCTTACGGTGCGTGTCGACTCCCACGATGCCGTTCACCATGACAAGCACGCCAGCGTTTTCGATACGGTCAATCAGGCCGCGCAAAGCCTCTTTCCATGACGGGAAAGAGACTCGGTCCTCGATCTCAAACCGCAACAATTGCCTAACGTGACCGGCCACGGTTAAAGGATTGTCTGATAGGCGAGCGGACCCAACGAATTCGACATGCGGGTAGCCATGCATATTGGCATAGTCCCGATACCAATCTTGCCGCGACTGGCAGGAATAGATGGTGTCGAGGAGGTCCACGGATGGGCGGCTAATGGATCTATTGCCGATAGTCCGCATGTCGGGGATCGGTACAGGCTCGTCCGGAGGAGTGGGTAGGAACAGTAGGCCGATCGGGGCGTGTGTCGCCTGGGCAAATTGCTCCAGCTGTTTCAGTGTCGGACGGGCGTCACCAGCGAGCCACGCATTGAGCTTTGGGGCCCGCTTCGCGACCTGATCATCCGACCAGCCGGCCCGCTCCACTGCCCAGCGCAGGAGCGCAGGCTCAACTTGAACACGAACAGACACGCAATCCACCTCCCCCATGACCCTAGGTTAGGTACCAGAGTGATGCTTGCGAACTCCACCTTCAGTCACGGAACGGTCACTGCTGCAGGGTGAAACCTTGCCCAGCTGCCCTGTCGGCTATGCGGACCGATGCAAACAGCGTGGCCGGGTGCATCTGCACGGCTAGTACGACGGTGCACCGCTGTCCGGTACGGCTATGCAGTTCACCGCGTCGCCGGAGACCTGAGGGCTCCGTCGATGACGCCTCCTGCCGTCGCAAGCCGCGTCCACCGCTAACTACGGACTGCCGTAGGGGATTAGCACTGCGTTAGAGGCGCATGCGCGCCCACACCTACGCACTGGTGCTTGCGCAGACCCCCAGGGTGCGGCAACGCTGGATGTAACGATTGCGTAACGGGTCCTTGGTGGCGAACGAGACGCGATGGCAATGCCTTCCGAGAGCTGCCTTGCACCCGACTCAAGGTCCCGGCGTGGGAGGGCCTGGATGTGCCGGTCGCCCATGCCGGGTGGGCGCCTGTGGCCCAGGTGCTGCCGCTGCCGCTACCTGCAGGATCCTCCACCGTACCGCCTCTTTGCATTACTGAGCCATGCATTGGCAGGGTAGATAAAACGTGCAGCTCAAACCCCACCCTAACGCAGCCATAGATGCGTGCCTGTTCGATGCTTTCGTGAAGTAGCAAAGTTTGGCTGGGATGC
The DNA here is from genome assembly GCF_044593395.1 of Streptomyces sp. NPDC052301. Classification (NCBI taxonomy): domain Bacteria; kingdom Bacillati; phylum Actinomycetota; class Actinomycetes; order Kitasatosporales; family Streptomycetaceae; genus Streptomyces; species Streptomyces sp. NPDC052301. The sequence goes on from NZ_JBIUBE010000004.1 coordinate 211,845, forward strand.
GCAGCCGCTGGTGTTTGCCTCACTCTGGGCAGGCATCGGGGCGGTGTGGCCAACGAAAGACGGCCCCCGGGTGCACGGGAGCCGCCCTGACCTCATCAGGTGAAGAGAAAGGTCAGTGGTGACACTACCGACAGAGCCGCAGGAGTTAGCGCCAGGCGGGGACGATGCGGGGCCCTCAGTAGCCGAGGGAACGCCTCAGAGGCGCTGGAAAAGACGGCGGTGGCTTGTGCTTGCCAGGCTCTCCGGGGTGGGGGGCGCCGTCTTGGTGCTGGTTCGCCTTCTGCCTTCGCTGGCTGTTCCGATTGGAACAGCCACCGGTGTCGTGGCCGCGGTAGTGGCTACGGCTCAGTGGCTTGGGGGAGGGCGAGGCGAGGGAGAGCCGTAGATCCTGACTTCTGGGCCGCTGAGGTGGTTTGAACAAGAGGCTGCTTCCCCCAGGTGTCCCCCAGCGGAGACATCCAGGTGCAAACCTGCAGGTGGCGGGCGCCGGAGGCGGCCCGCTGTAAATCTGCCGGCTCGTAGGTCTGGCCATCCGATCAGCCCTATTGGCGCCGAAGCGGGGCCGTCTGTGGGCCGTCGAAGGGCGGCCTCAGGTGACTGACGATGGCCAAGGACGACCCTTCGGGTATCCGGCTGCGCTGCATCGACGTCCAACGCGCGAGGTGGCTTTGGGGCCTCGTCTCTTCCTGCGCAACAAGAAGTCGGAGTGGGAGGAGTACCGCTCGGAGGTCACGGCGTTCGAGCTGCGGAAGAACCTGCCGGTGCTGTAGACGCAGGCCGGGCGGGTCGCCGCCGAAACGATCCCTTGGGGCCGACGGTCACGGACCGTCGGCCCCTCCACGCCGTGCGGGCCGACGGCGGCGGACGCCAGACGGTCCGTAGTGGCCGGAACACGCCCGGCGAAGGGCGGGCCCGCACATCCACCGATGAAGCGGCGCATGCCGTGAAGATGGCCTCTCCACCTGGAAATGCCACCTTCTCCTCCGGGGAGAGTGCGAACAGCATGCAAGCCTCCGCACCCCTGCTCGCCGTGTGCGCCGGGTACTTCATGGTCATCCTGGACGTCACGGTCATCAATGTCGCCGTGCCCGTCGTGGGCCGGGAGCTGTCGGCCTCGCTCACCGGCATCCAGTGGATCACGGACGGGTACACCCTGGTCTTCGCCGGGTTCCTGATGACCGGCGGGGCGCTGGGCGACCGGCTGGGCAACCGGCGCGTGTTCTGTGCCGGTGTCGTGGTGTTCACGGTGTCCTCGGCCGCCTGCGCCTTCGCACCGACCGCCGGTTTCCTCGTCGTGGCCCGGCTGGTGGAGGGGCTCGGTGCCGCGCTGATCGTCCCCGGCTCCCTCGCCCTGCTGCAGGAGGCCTACCCGGCGCCCGCGGCACGCTCGCGCGCCTTCGGGCTCTGGGGGTCGATGGCGGGCATCGCGGCCTCCGCCGGGCCGCTGCTGGGCGGGCTGCTGGTGTCCACGGTGGGCTGGCGCTGGGTCTTCCTCGTCAACCTGCCCGTCGGCGCGGTCTGCCTGGCGCTGACGCAGCGCTACGTCGCGCCCTCGCCGCGCCAGGCGGACCGGGCCCTGGACGCGTCGGCGCAGTGCGCCGTGATCGTGGCCGTGGCCCTGCTGACCGCCGCGCTGAACGAGGCCGGACGGCGGGGCTGGACCGATTCCGCCGTGCTCGCCGGGCTGGGTCTGGCAGCACTGGCCGTGGTGGCGTTCCTGGTGCGCGAGCGGCTCGCCCGGGCCCCCGTCCTCCCGCTGCGGCTGCTGCGCTCACCCGCGATGAGCGGCGCGGCGGCCGTCGGCCTGCTGTTCAACTTCGCCTTCTACGGCATGGTGTTCACCGCCAGCCTGTACTTCCAGCACCAGCGGGGCTACAGCGCCCTCAGGACCGGGCTGGCCCTGTTCCCGGCGGTGGCGATGACCATGTTCGCCTCCGTCCTGTCCGGGCGGCTGTCCCGCCGTACCGGTGACCGTCCGCTGGTGGTCTCCGGGATGCTCCTGGGCGCCCTCGGGCTGGCCGGCTGGGCCGCGGCGGGCACCGAGCCCGCCTACCCGCTGCTGGTGGCCCCGATGATGGCCACCGGATTCGGTACGTCCTTCGCCCTCACCGGCTCGACCGCCACCGTGATGGGCGCCGCGCCCCCGGCGTACGCGGGTGCCGCCTCGGCCCTGTTCAACACCACCCGCCAGATCGGCAGCGCCACCGGCGTGGCCCTCGGCGGCAGCCTGCTGGCCACCGGAGCCGACTACGGCGCCGGCCTGCGCACCGGCATGGCAGTCGGCGCCCTCGCCTACCTGACCGCGGCGGCCCTGGCCTGGCGGTGCGTGCCGGCCAGGGCGCACGTGCCGGGCTGAACCGCGGCTACCCGAGGTACGCCGGCGACACCGCGGCCGTGCTGATCCGCCGTGCCCGGCCCGAGCCGTCGGCCGGGAGCTGGTACAGGTCGGCGCCGTAGTCGCCCGGCAGCGCGTACACGAGCGTGTGGGCGTCCCGCCACACCACCTGGTCGTCCACGCTGCGCGACTCGGCGAGCGGGGTCTCCCGCCGCGTCCGCAGGTCGAGCACGTACAGATGCCAGGGAGCGTCCTTCGGCAGCCCCGCGACCCGCTTCTTGTAGGCGATCCGGGTGCCGTCGGGGGACAGCGAGGGGCACTCGACGTTCTCGTGCACGGTGGTGACCGTACGGGCCCGCAGGTCTCCCCGGACCAGGTAGGTGTGGCCCTTCGTCGCCATGGTGGCGTAGAAGGTGCGGTCGTCGGTCGCGAACGTCACGCCCCAGAAGTTCACGTCCGCCGCCCGGTACGGACGCCCGTCCTCGACGATCCCGAAGGACTCCAGGGACGGGATCAGCGCACCGCTGCGGGTGTCCACGATCGCCGCGCGCGTGGAGAAGTTCGTCCCGGCGTACGAGTCACCGCCCACGAACGCCGTCCAGGCGGCGAAGTGCCCGGTGGGGGAGACCCGCGCGCGAGAGGGGATGCCGGGGACGTCGTAGCGGTGCAGGGTGTGCAGACGCGCGTCCAGGATCAGCGCGCGGTAGCTGTCCGAGACCGGGCCGTGCACGGCCTGCAGGCACACCCCGGTGCCCGAAGCGGCGTGGAACCGCAGGCACTTCACCCCGGACGCGGTACGCGGACCGGACGGATCGTCCTCCGGTACGGCCGTCAGCTCGTCCCGGTGCGGACCCCAGGCCATGTTCCGGAACACCATGCGCCCGTGCCCGGTCAGGGTCACCGCGCCCGGCGTGACCCGAGGGCCGCCCGCCTGCGTGTGGTCACGGCGGGCGGCCCGCGCCGAGGCGTGCAGCACGGACGCCAGTCCGACCGCCGCCAGCACGGCGACGGCCGCCACCAGGATCAGGACGCGGGAGCGTACGGTCATGCGGGCACCGTCCCCTTCGGGCGCAGGGTTACAGAGAACGCGGCGCACGCGGCCAGCGCCACCGTCGCCCCGGCGAGCGCCGCCCGGTCGCCCCACACGGTCCAGGCCGCACCGAACAGCAGCGAGCAGGCGAACCGGGCCAGCGCCTGCCCGGTCTGCACGAGGGCCAGCCCCGACGAGCGCAGCGCCTCGGGCACCCCGTCCGAGGCGGCGGCCATCAGCACCCCGTCGGTGGCCGCGTAGAAGGCGCCGTGCAGGGCGAGCACGACGAACGGCAGCCCGGTCCCGTGCCACGAGGAGAGCAGCAGCGCGTACGCCAGCAGCAGTGCCGCGTGCCCGCCCAGGAAGACCGTCCACCGTCCCACCCTGTCCGCGAGCCGGCCGAGCGGCACCGCCAGCAGCAGGAAGGCGGCGGCGGTGCCGAGCGGCAGCAGCGCGAACCACCGGTCGGGCACCCCGAGGCGCCGCTGGAGCAGCAGATACACGAACGAATCACTCACCGTCGCCAGCCCCAGGAGCAGGGCACACACACTCACCCGGCGCAGCTCGCGGCCCCGCAGCAGGCCGACCGCACCGCGCAGGCTCGGCCGCTCGGCCGGTACCGCGCCGCCCCTGCCTCCCGGCACGAACAGCACCAGCACCAGCACACCCAGCACGGCGACACAGAAGCTCACGGTGAACACGGCGTCGTAGCCGTCCACGGTGGCCCGCAGGACCAGGAACGCCACCAGCGGCCCGAACAGCGCCCCGGCCGTGTCCATCGCCCGGTGCACCCCGAAGGCCCTGCCGCGGTTCTCCGGTGTGCTCGACAGGGAGATCAGCGCGTCCCGGGGAGCCGTTCTGAGCCCCTTGCCGGTCCGGTCGGCGGCGAGCACGAGACCGATCGGCGTCAGCGAGTGCGCCACCAGCAGCAGCGGCTTGCACACGGCCGAGACCGCGTAGCCGAATCCGGCGACCCACTTGTGCCGCCCGCCGCCACGGTCGGCGAAGTGCCCGCCGACCAGTCGTACGAGCGCCGAGAAACCGTTGTAGACGCCGTCCAGCAGCCCGAAGCCGAGCGGGGACAGACCGAGCCCGGTGACCAGGTACAACGGCAGCACGGCCGTGACCATCTCGGAGGACACGTCCGTCACCAGGCTGACCGTCCCCAGAGCGAGCACGGTCGGGGCGATCGCGGCACGGCGCCGCCCGGCCACTGGCCGGACGGCACCGTCCGCGGACGCCGACGGGGGTCCCTCCGTGCGAGCGCCGTCGCGCGTGGGGGAACTCGCGCGGCTGTCCGCTACGTACACGTCAGGACGTCCAGATGCCGGTGATGTCGTGCGCGGAGGCCGCGTTGCCCGCGTGCGTGCCCAGGCCCTGGGTGTCCTCCAGGGTGCGCAGCAGGTCGTAGTGGTTGTACGTGGTCGACGAGCTGGACCCGGCGGTCACGGGCTGCCCGTAGAGCACGGTCGGGATCCGGTTGCCGCTCAGCCGGTTGTCCTCGTCGAAGGTGACGACGAGCAGGCTGTTGTGGGTCTTGGCCCAGGTGGCGTACGCCCCCAGGTTGTTCTTCAGCCAGGTGTCACCGGTGGACACCGAGCAGTCGTGCATGTCGCTGCACAAGTTGGGGACCACGTACGACATCTGGGGCAGCGTCGAGTAGTCCGTCGGGAACTGCGCGAAGGTCTTCGCGCTCGAGGTCGGCACGTTGCTGAAGCCGAACCACGGGTTGTGCTTCTGCGCGTACTTGCCGCTGCTGCAGGTCGTCGAGCCCTGGCTGGGCAGCGACTCGTTGTAGCTGGCCCAGCTGCGGCCCGCGGCGATGACCTCGGACGCCAGGTTCGCGGCGGAGGAGAAGCCCGGCGTCACACAGCTGTCGTCCGTGATGCCCTGGGTGGAGCCGGAGAACATCGCGTAGTAGTTCGGCTGGCTCGGGTGGGTCTCGGCGTACGACTGGGTCAGGTTGGCGCCTCCCGACTTCAGGGAGTTGATGTACGGCGCGCTGGAGGAGCCGATGACCTGGCTGTAGGCATGGTTCTCGAAGACCACGACGACCACGTGGTCCGGGCTCGGCACGGCGCCCGCGGCATGCGCGGACTCGCTGCCGAAACCGGTCCACAGCCCGACCGCGGCGGCGGCGAACGCCGCGGTGGACGCCACGACGGTACGGGCACGGCGGAACACGGAACTGCCGGACACATCAACCTCCGAGTGGGGGCGGGACGGGGCTGGCGGTGCGGACAGAGCATGCTCACGCCAACATTCCGCCGGCCCACGCCGGCCAACCTCGCGGGTGAAGACCCGATGAACGACGGGTACTCCCGCCCCCATGGCGAAGATCCTTGTGGGCACCTGCGGCTGGACCGACCGGGGCGACTGGTACCCACCCGGCCACCGCACCCCCGAAGCCCGCCTGCGTCACTACGCGACCCGCTTCCCCCTGGTGGAGGCCGACTCCCCGTACTACGCCCTGCCCGGCGAGCGCACCGTCGACCTCTGGACCCGGCGCACCCCCGTCGGCTTCCGCTTCGACATCAAGGCCTTCTCCCTGCTCACCGGCCACCCCACCCGCCCCGCCGCGCTCCCGCCGGACCTGCGCGCACACCCCCGCGACGAGACGCTCCGCCAGGAGGTCTGGACCCGCTACGCCCGCGCCCTCACCCCCCTGCGCACCTCCGGCCGACTCGGCACCCTCCTCTTCCAGTTCCCGCCGTCCCTGGCACCCGGCCCCACAGCCGAGGCCTTCCTCCGCACGGCACGGGAACGCGCCCGCGACTGGCCGTTCGCCGTGGAGTTCCGCAACCCCGCCTGGTGGCACCCCGACCGGGCCGCCCGTACGACCGCCCTCCTCACCGACCTGGCCGCCACGGCCGTGGCCGTCGACACCCCCCAGGGCTTACCGACCTCCCTGCCTCCCACCACACCCGTCACCACTCCCCATCTCTCCCTGATCCGCTTCCACGGCCGCAGCCCCCACTGGGGCACGGGCACCAAGGAGGACCGCTTCCGCCACACGTACACCACCGCGGAACTGTCCGAATGGCTCCCACGCGTCCGCGCCCTCGCGGCGGCCACGGACGAGGTCCACGTCCTGTTCAACAACTGCTGCGGCGACGCGGCGCCCAGGGCGGCGCAGACGATGCGGGACCTCCTGACCGCGACGCTGCCGCGGCCGCGCACGGCGGGTGGGGGACGGTGCGCCTGCGACGGTCCGTGCGGGTGCACGGACCGGGCCTGTGGCGGCGGGTGCGGGTGTGGGGACGGGGTTCGTGGTGGCGGGTGCGGCTGCGGGGATCGGGTCGGGGGTGGTGGGGGCGGGTGACCGGTCCGGGCCTGTGGCGGTGGGTGCACGGACGAGGCCTGTGGCGGCGGGTGCGGGTGTGGGGACGGGGTTCGTGGTGGCGGGTGCGGGTGCGGCTGCGGGGATCGGGTCGGGGGTGGTGGGGGCGGGTGACCGGGTCCGGGCCTTTGGCGGCGGGTGCACGGACGAGGCCTGCGGCGGTGGGTGCACGGACGAGGCCTGTGGCGGCGGCTGCGGGTGTGGGGACGGGGTTCGTGGTGGCGGGTGCGGCTGCGGGGATCGGGTCGGGGGTGGTGGGGGCGGGTGACCGGTCCGGGCCTGCGGCGGCACGTGCGGGTGCGTGGGCCAGGCCTGCGGCGGCTCCTGCGGCCCCAGTCCGGATAGGCTCTGGCCAGGACAACCTTGATCCGAGGGGAGACCACGGATGACGCCGGGCCGCAGAAGCAGCACCTTCACCCGTCTGCTTCGGCACGGCTTCACGGACCCCTCCGCCGCCGAGCGCCTCCTGGACGGCCCCGAGTTGGCGCCCGTCCGCGACGACCCCGTCCTCCTGGAGGCCCTCGGCGCCACCGCCGACCCCGATCTCGCCCTGCACGGCCTGGTCCGCCTCCTGGAGGCGCAGCCCGCCCCCACCGCCCACCGCGAGCTGCTGGACACCCTCATCGCGGCCAAACCCCTCCGTGACCGCCTCCTCGGCGTCCTGGGCGCCTCCTCCGCCCTGGCCGACCACCTCGCCCGCCACCCCAGCGACTGGCAGGCCCTGGTCACCTACGAGCCCCGGGACCTCCACCCCGGGCTGGAGGAGTTCGAGCGGGGCCTGGCCGAGGCCACCGACCCCGTCTCCCTGCGTGTGGCCTACCGCCGCTGTCTGCTGTCCATCGCCGCCCGTGACGTCTGCGGCACCACGGACGTCGCCGACACCGCCGCCGAGCTGGCCGACCTCGCCACGGCCACGCTCCGCGCGGCCCTCGCCCTGGCGCAGGCCGCCGCCCCGGACGACGCGGCGGCCTGCCGCCTCGCCGTGATCGGGATGGGCAAGTGCGGGGGCCACGAGCTGAACTACGTCTCGGACGTGGACGTGATCTTCGTGGCGGAGGCGGCCGAGGGCACCACCGAGCCCAAGGCCCTCGCCGCCGCCGCCAGGCTCGCCTCGCATCTCATGCGGATCTGTTCCGAGACCACGGTCGAGGGCTCCATCTGGCCGGTGGACGCCAACCTCCGCCCCGAGGGCCGCAACGGCCCCCTGGTCCGCACCCTCTCCTCCCACCTCGCCTACTACCAACGCTGGGCGAAGACCTGGGAGTTCCAGGCCCTGCTCAAGGCCCGCCCGGTGGCCGGCGACGCGGACCTCGGCCAGGCGTACGTCGACGCGCTCGACCCCATGGTCTGGAAGGCGGCCGAACGTGAGAACTTCGTGGCCGACGTCCAGAAGATGCGCCGCCGCGTCGTCGAGAACATCCCCGCGGCCGAGATCGAAAGAGAGCTGAAACTCGGCCCCGGCGGCCTGCGTGACGTCGAATTCGCCGTCCAGCTCCTGCAGTTGGTGCACGGCCGCGCCGACCGGTCCCTCCGCAGCGGCACCACCCTGAAGGCCCTGCAGGCCCTGGCCGCCGGCGGCTACGTGGGCCGTGAGGACGCCGCCCGCCTGGACGAGGCGTACCGCTTCCTGCGCTCCATGGAGCACCGCATCCAGCTCTACCGGCTGCGCCGCACCCACCTCGTCCCCGAGGCGGAGGCGGACCTGCGCCGCCTGGGCCGCTCCCTCGGCCTGCGCACGGATCCGGAGGCCGGACTGCACCGCGAGTGGAAACGGCACACCGGCGTCGTCCGCAGGCTGCACGAGAAGATCTTCTACCGCCCGCTGCTCGACGCCGTGGCACAGCTCGCCCCCGGCGAGGCCCGCCTCAGCGCCGAGGCGGCCCGCGAGCGCCTGGTCGCCCTCGGCTACGCCGACCCGGCGTCGGCCCTGCGCCACCTGGAGGCCCTCGCCTCCGGTGTGACCCGCAAGGCGGCGATCCAGCGCACCCTGCTGCCCGTCCTGCTCGGCTGGTTCGCCGACTCCGCGGACCCCGACGCGGGCCTGCTGAACTTCCGCAAGGTCTCCGACGCGCTCGGCAAGACCCCCTGGTACCTCAGGCTGCTGCGGGACGAGGGCGCGGCGGCCGAGAACCTGGCCCGCGTCCTGTCGGCGGGCCGACTCGCCCCGGACCTCCTCATGCGCGCCCCCGAGGCGGTGGCCCTGCTGGGCGACGGCGACGGCGGCGGTCTCGAGCCCCGCGAGCGCGCCCCCCTCGAGCAGGAGATCCTGGCCGCCGTGGGCCGCGCCGAGAACGCCGAGCAGGGTGTCACCGCGGCCCGCGGCGTGCGCCGCCGCGAGCTGTTCCGCACCGCCGCCGCGGACATCGTCGGCTCCTACGGCACCGAGACCAGCGCGGCCGAGGCCGACCAGGGCGCGCTGGTGGACCGGGTCGGCGCGGCCGTCTCGGACCTGACCGCCGCCACCCTCGCCGGCACCCTGCGCGCGGTCGTCCGCGACGGCTGGGGCGACACCCTGCCGACCCGGTTCGCGATCATAGGGATGGGCCGGTTCGGCGGCCACGAACTGGGCTACGGCTCGGACGCGGACGTCCTCTTCGTGCACGAACCGCAGGACGGCGTGGACGAGCACGAGGCCGCCGCCGCCGCCAACAAGGTCGTCGCCGAGATGCGCCGCCTGCTGCAGCTGCCCAGCGCGGACCCGCCCCTGCTGATCGACGCCGACCTGCGCCCGGAGGGCAAGTCGGGCCCGCTGGTGCGCACCCTGAAGTCGTACGAGGCCTACTACCGCCGCTGGTCGCTGGTCTGGGAGTCGCAGGCGCTGCTGCGGGCGGAGCCGGTCGCCGGGGACGAGGACATCGCGCGCCGCTTCATCGACCTCGTCGAGCCCCTGCGCTACCCGCACAAGGGCCTCACCGAGGACGCCGTCCGCGAGATCCGCCGGCTGAAGGCCCGCATGGAGTCCGAGCGGCTCCCACGGGGCGCCGACCCCAAGCTGCACACCAAGCTCGGGCCCGGCGGCCTGTCCGACGTGGAGTGGACGGTCCAGCTGCTCCAGCTGCGCCACGGCCGGCACCACCCCGGCCTGCGCACCACCCGGACCCGCGAGGCCCTGGCCGCCGCCCGCGAGGCGGGCCTGCTGTCGGCGGAGGACACCGAGACCCTGGACGAGGCCTGGGTGCTCGCGACCCGGGTGCGCAACGCGGTCATGCTGGTCCGCGGCCGGGCCGGGGACACCTTCCCGACCGAGCCCCGCGAGCTGGCCGCCGTCGGCCGCTACCTCGGCTACGGCTCCGGGCACGCCGGGGACATGCTGGACGCGTACCGCCGGACCGCCCGCAGGGCGCGCACGGTGGTGGAGGAGCAGTTCTACGGCGACGGGGCGTGAGCCGGCGCGGGCAGCCGCGCCGGCACCAGCCTCGGCAGCGCGTACGGCAGCGCGCCGTACCAGAGCCGGGCCAGCGAGAAGCCGAAGCCCAGGCAGAGCATGCCGCCCGCGGCGTCCAGCCAGAAGTGGTTGGCCGTGGCAACGATCACCAGGAGGGTCGTCGCCGGATAGAGCAGACCGAGCACGCGCACCCACGGCACCGACGCCAGCGCGAAGATCGTCAGCCCGCACCACAGCGACCAGCCGATGTGCATCGACGGCATCGCCGCGTACTGGTTCGACATGTGCTTCAGATCGCCGGAGGCCATCGAGCCCCACGTGTGGTGCACCGTCACCGTGTCCACGAACTGGCCCCCGCGCATCAACCGAGGGGGCGCGAGTGGAAACAGATAGTAACCGAGCAGGGCTACACCGGTGGTCGCGAACAGCACCAGCCGGGCCGCCGCGTAGCGTCCGGGATGCCACCGGTAGAGCCACACCAGAACGCCGATCGTGATGATGAAGTGCAGTGTGGCGTAGTAGTAGTTCATCCCGATGATCAGCCAATTCGCCGAGTTCACCGTGTGGTTGACCGACTGTTCGACGGCGATGCCCATCCGGTGCTCGAGGGTCCAGATCCAGTCCGCGTTGCGCAGCGCCTTGCCCTTCTGTTCCGGGACGGCGTTGCGGATCAGTGAGTACGTCCAGTAACTCACCGCGATCAGAAGGATCTCGAACCAGAGCCGGGGCCGGCGCGGGCGCCGCAGCCGGCCCGGCAGACCCCCTCTGTTCTCGCCCGTGACGGCCTGCGGAACGGCCACCTCCTCGCGACCTTCCGGCTCTGTCACGGTCGAGTCACTCATAGGCACGCAGTCTGCCAGAAAAGGCTTGCTCGACCGATCATCCCAAGGTTGGGTCCGAGCCGCACCCGCTACGACGCACGGAGGACATTCGGCGCCGAAGCGGTCGATCCACGCACCACCAGTTCCGGCATGAACACGAACTCGCTGTGCGGCGCGGGTGTCCCGCCGATCTCCTCCAGCAGCGTGCGCACCGCGGCCTGGCCCATCGCCGGCACCGGCTTGCGGACCGTGGTCAGCGGCGGATCGGTGAAGGCGATCAGCGGAGAGTCGTCGAAGCCGACCACCGAGACGTCCCGGGGCACCTCCAGACCGCGCTGCCGGGCGGCCCGTATCGCACCCAGGGCCATCATGTCGCTGGCGCACACGACCGCCGTGCAGTCCCGGTCGATCAGCGCCGTGGCCGCCGCCTGACCGCCCTCCAGCGTGTACAGCGAGTGCTGGACCAGCTCCGTCTCGACCGTCTCGGCGCTCAGCCCCAGCTGGTCCTGCATCGCCCGCACGAAGCCCTCGATCTTGCGCTGGACCGGCACGAACCGCTTCGGCCCGAGCGCCAGCCCGATCCGGGTGTGGCCCAGCGACACCAGGTGGGTCACCGCGAGCGTCGTCGCGGCCCGGTCGTCGGGGGAGATGAACGGCGCCTGCACCTTCGGCGAGAAGCCGTCCACCAGTACGAACGGCACACCCTGCGCCTGCAGCCGCTCGTAGCGCTGCATGTCGGCGGTGGTGTCCGCGTGCAGCCCGGAGACGTAGATGATCCCGGCGACCCCGCGGTCCACCAGCATCTCGGTCAGCTCGTCCTCGGTCGACCCGCCCGGCGTCTGGGTGGCGAGCACCGGCGTGTAGCCCTGGCGGGTCAGCGCCTGGCCGATGACCTGGGCCAGGGCCGGGAATATCGGGTTCTCCAGCTCCGGCGTGATCAGGCCCACCAGGCCCTCGCTGCGCTGCCGCAGCCGTACCGGGCGCTCGTAGCCGAGCACGTCGAGCGCGGCGAGCACGGACTGGCGGGTGGTGGCGGCGACGCCCGGCTTCCCGTTGAGGACCCGGCTGACGGTCGCTTCGCTCACCCCCGCCTGCGCAGCGATGTCCGCAAGCCGTGTGGTCACGGCACTGGACTGTACCGGTCGTATGTCGCCTTGCACACCGATGGGACGCCGTGCACGAGCGGCCGGACGGCCCGCCCTGGGTTGCTGCCTCATCGGGCTCCCTCGAATTGGTGGCGGCAAGAGCTTGCAGAGTCTTGCACAAGTGTCGTCGGTGCGTTGAGCGGTAACGACAGGGTAACCATCGTGTTCCCTTGCACTTTTTTTCTGCAAGGTCTTTCGCAACGCTTACATCGCTGTTACGTTCCTGGTCGCCCGGCCGCCGCAACGGCGCTGTCGGCAAGACCGCAGGGACGGCGGACGGGACCGCCCCTGCACAGCGGGCTCAACCCTCAAGGAGAACTCATGCGGCGTGGCATAGCGGCCTCCGCGCTCGTGGCGTCCCTCGCCCTCACGGCGACGGCGTGCGGCGGGAGCGACAGCGACAGCGGTAAGGCGGACGGCCCGGTCACCCTGACCTGGTGGGACACCTCCAACGCCACGAATGAGGCGCCGACGTACAAGGCCCTGGTCCAGCAGTTCGAGGCCGCCAACAAGAACATCAAGGTCAAGTACGTCAACGTCCCCTTCGACCAGGCGCAGAACAAGTTCGACACCGCCGCCGGCTCCAAGGGCGCCCCGGACATCCTGCGCTCCGAGGTCGGCTGGACCCCGGCCTTCGCCAAGAAGGGCTACTTCCTGCCGCTGGACGGCACCGAGGCCCTGGCCGACCAGGCCAAGTTCCAGCCGAACCTGATCAAGCAGGCCCAGTACCAGGGCAAGACCTACGGCGTGCCGCTGGTCACCGACACCCTCGCCCTGGTGTACAACAAGGCCCTGTTCAAGAAGGCCGGCATCACCGAGGCCCCCAAGACGTGGGACGAGCTGAAGGCCGACGCCGCCAAGATCGACTCCAAGGACAAGGTGTACGGCTACTGGGGCTCCACCCAGGCCTACTACGCCCAGACCTTCCTCTACGGCGAGGGCACCGACACCGTCGACGCCGGCGCCAAGAAGATCACCGTCGACTCGGCCGCCGCCAAGAAGGCCTACGGCACCTGGCAGAGCACGTTCTCCGGACAGGGCCTGCACAAGGCCGACACCACCGCCGACGCCTACGCCCACATCCAGGACGCGTTCGTCAACGGCAAGGTCGCCTCGATCATCCAGGGACCCTGGGAGATCACGAACTTCTACAAGGGCAGCGCCTTCAAGGACAAGTCCAACCTCGGCATCGCCACCGTCCCGGCCGGCTCCACCGGCAAGGCGGGCGCCCCGACCGGCGGCCACAACCTCTCGGTCTACGCCGGCTCCGACAAGGCCCACCAGGACGCGGCGCTGAAGTTCGTCAAGTTCATGACCTCGGCGACCTCCCAGGAGACCATCGCCCTGAAGAACTCCACCCTGCCCACCCGCTCCGACGCCTACACCGACAAGGTCAAGGCCGACCCCGGCATCGCCGGCTACCAGGGCGTCCTGAACGCCGCCCAGCCCCGCCCGGCCCTGCCCGAGTACAGCTCGCTGTGGGGTCCGCTCGACACCGAGCTGCCCAAGATCGCGGGCGGCAAGGAGTCGCTGGACAAGGGCCTGAGCAACGCCGAGGTGGCCATCGCCAAGCTGGTGCCCGACTTCAGCAAGTGAGCCCGCGTGGCCGTCGGATCCTCCCTGTACGCGAAGTCCCTGTACAAGAGGGGGGAAGGATCCGGCGGCCACCGCCCTGTGCCCAGCCCAACTCCTGATCTCTTCGAAGGTGTCGAACCATGACAGTCGCCATCGACCGCGCGACCGGCAAGCGCCGCGGTGACCGCGCGCCTCGGCCCGGGCTGGGGCAGCGTCTGAAGAACGGCTACCAGAGGTACTGGTACGCCTACGCGATGATCGCCCCGGTGGTCCTCGTCCTCGCCGTCATCGTGGGCTACCCGCTGGTCCGCGGTGTCTACCTGACCTTCACCGACGCCAACAGCCTCAACTCGGCGCGCACGATCGGCGTCAACCACATCCCGGCCACCTACAAGTTCATCGGGTTCGGCAACTACAAGGACATCCTGTTCGGCCCGCTGTCGTACGACCGGTTCTGGTCGCACTTCCTGTGGACCGTGGTCTGGACGGCCGGCTGTGTGGTCCTGCACTACGTCTTCGGCCTGGGCCTCGCGCTCATGCTCAACGAGAAGCTGCGCGGACGCACCTTCTACCGGCTCCTGCTGGTCGTGCCCTGGGCCGTGCCCACCTTCGTCACGGTCTTCTCCTGGCGGATCATGCTCGCCGACTCCGGTGTGCTGAACCAGGTCCTGCACGCGGTGCACCTGCCGCAGCCGCAGTGGCTGGAGGACACCTTCTGGCAGCGGTTCGCCGCGATCATGGTCAACACCTGGTGCGGTGTGCCGTTCATGATGCTCTCGCTGCTCGGCGGACTGCAGTCCATCGACTCCTCGCTCTACGAGGCGGCCGAGATGGACGGCGCCAGCGCCTGGCAGCGGTTCCGGCACGTCACGCTGCCGGGTCTGCGCTCGGTCAGCTCCACCGTCGTCCTGCTCGGCATCATCTGGACCTTCAACCAGTTCGCCATCATCTTCCTGCTGTTCGGCCCGACCGGCGCCCCCGACGCGCAGATCCTCGTCACCTGGGCCTACTTCCTGGGCTTCGGACAGCAGCCGCGGGACTTCGCGCAGTCCGCCGCGTACGGCGTGCTGCTGCTGTCGGTCCTCACCGTCTTCACCTCCTTCTACTTCCGCTGGCTGAAGCGCAATGACCAGCTCGCCGTCTGACGCCGCAGGAGCCGCCGCCATGAGCACCACGACCCTCGAAAAGACCGAGGCCGGGCCCGCCCCCCTCGCGCGGCCCGCGCGCCGGACCCGCCGGCGCGGCGAGCGCGGCCCGCTCGGCGCCGCCCTGCTGCACGGCGGCCTCACCGTCGCGAGCCTCATCGCGCTCGCCCCGGTGGCCTGGCTGGTCTTCCTCTCGCTCGGCCCCGAGAAGGACGACTACCTGCACCCGGGCAAGATCCTGGGCAAGGCCACCTTCTCGAACTACAGCTTCGTGCTGCAGCACACGGCCTTCTTCGACTGGTTCAAGTCGACGATGATCGTGGCCGGCGGCACCACGCTGATCGGGGTCTTCGTCGCCGCCACCACCGGTTACGCCGTCTCCCGCATGCGCTTTCCCGGCTACAAGCAGCTGATGTGGGTCCTGCTGCTCACCCAGGCCTTCCCGATCGCCATCCTGATCGTGCCGATGTACGAGATCTTCAGCCAGCTGGATCTCATCGACACCTACTGGTCGCTGATCATCATCAACTGCACCACGGCCGTGCCGTACAGCGCCTGGCTGCTCAAGGGGTACTTCGACACCATCCCCTTCGAGATCGACGAGGCCGGGCGCGTGGACGGGCTCAGCCCCTTCGGCACCTTCTTCCGGCTGATCCTGCCGCTGGCCCGCCCGGGCCTGGCCGTGGCCGCCTTCTACAACTTCATCACCGCCGTCGGCGAGGTCGCCTTCGCGACGACCTTCATGCTGGACGACTCGAAGTACACCTTCGCCGTCGGTCTGCAGACCTTCGTCAGCGAGCACGACGCACAGTGGAACTACATGGCCGCCACCGCGGTGCTGATCGCGATACCCGTGTCGGTGTTCTTCTACCTCGTGCAGAAGAACCTCGTCACCGGCCTCACCGCCGGCGGCACGAAGGGCTGACGCCCTCCGCCGAAGAGAGGCTCCCGCGCGCCTGTCCGCGCGGGTAGGCGGCCGCGGTGCCCATCCGACCCCGCTGTCACCGCGGCCGCCTCGCACTCCCCGGCCCGCCGCCGACCCACGCCCACCATGACCCTGTTACGCAACGCATCAAGGACGCCATGAGCCAGCAGCACCCTGCCGCACCGGCCCACCCCACTGCCGTCGCCACCGCCGACCGCCGCCGCGACTGGTGGCGGGACGCGGTCATCTACCAGGTCTATCCGCGCAGCTTCGCCGACAGCAACGGCGACGGCATGGGCGACCTGGAGGGGGTACGTTCCCGCCTGCCCCACCTGCGCGACCTCGGGGTCGACGCCGTGTGGCTCAGCCCCTTCTACGCCTCCCCGCAGGCCGACGCCGGCTACGACGTCGCCGACTACCGCGCCGTCGACCCGATGTTCGGCAACCTGCTCGACGCCGACGCCCTGATCCGCGACGCCCACGCCCAGGGCCTGCGCATCATCGTGGACCTGGTCCCCAACCACTCCTCCGACCAGCACGAGTGGTTCAAGCGCGCCCTCGCCGAGGGCCCCGGCTCCCCGCTGCGGGAGCGCTACCACTTCCGCCCCGGCAAGGGGAAGAACGGCGAACTCCCGCCCAACGACTGGGAGTCCATCTTCGGCGGCCCGGCCTGGACCCGGGTGACCGAGCCGGACGGCACCCCCGGCGAGTGGTACCTGCACCTCTTCGCCCCCGAGCAGCCCGACTTCAACTGGGAGCACCCGGCGGTCGGCGACGAGTTCCGCTCCATCCTGCGCTTCTGGCTGGACATGGGCGTCGACGGCTTCCGCATCGACGTCGCCCACGGCCTGGTCAAGGCGGCGGGCCTGCCGGACCTCGGCGCCCACGACCAGCTCAAACTGCTGGGCAACGATGTCATGCCGTTCTTCGACCAGGACGGCGTGCACGAGATCTACCGCCAGTGGCGGCTGATCCTCGACGAGTACTCCGGCGAGCGCATCTTCGTCGCCGAGGCCTGGACCCCGACCGTCGAGCGCACCGCCAACTACGTCCGCCCCGACGAACTGCACCAGGCCTTCAACTTCCAGTATCTCGGCACCGAGTGGGACGCGGAGGAGCTGCGCACGGTCATCGACCGCACGCTGGAGGCCATGCGCCCGGTCGGCGCCCCCGCCACCTGGGTCCTGTCCAACCACGACGTCACCCGGCACGCCACCCGCTTCGCCAACCCGCCCGGCCTCGGCACCCAGATCCGCACGGCCGGCGACCGCGACCTGGGCCTTCGCCGCGCCCGCGCGGCCACCCTCCTCATGCTCGCGCTGCCCGGCTCGGCCTACATCTACCAGGGCGAGGAGCTGGGCCTGCCGGACGTCGTGGACCTCCCCGACGAGGTGCGCCAGGACCCGGCGTACTTCCGCGGCGCAGGCCAGGACGGCTTCCGCGACGGCTGCCGGGTCCCGATCCCCTGGGCCCGTACGGGGCCGTCGTACGGCTTCGGCAGCGGCGGCAGCTGGCTGCCCCAGCCTCCGACCTGGGCCGAGCTGAGCGTGGAGGCGCAGACCGGTGTGCCGGGCTCGACGCTGGAGCTGTACCGGGCCGCGCTGCGCCTGCGCCGGTCGCAGCCCGACCTGGGCGCGGGCGACGCGGTGGAGTGGCTGCGCGCCCCCGAGGGCGTGCTGGCCTTCCGGCGCGGGGAGTTCGTGTGCGTCGCGAACACCACGGGGGAGTCGGTGACGTCCCCGGCGTACGGCCGGGTGCTGCTCGCCAGCGATGAGGTGACCGAGGCCGACGGTGAGGCCAAGGTGCCCGCCGACACGACGGTCTGGTTCGCCACCGTCTGACGAACCGTCGACAAGTTCTTGCATCAACTTCACAACGGCCCGCTGTCTTTCGGACAGCGGGCCTTTAACATCTGCGTCACCGCAAGTTTGCTGAAACATTTCAGCAAGCGCCTTCAAGGACGAAGGAACCCCCACATGGCACGCAGATTCCTCCCCGCGGTGTGCGCCCTCGCCGCCGCCCTCTCGGTTGGCATGTACCCGACTGCGGCCGAGGCCTCCCCGCCCGGCACCAAGGACGTCACCGCCGTCCTCTTCGAGTGGAAGTACGCCTCGGTGGCCAAGGAGTGCACCACCACCCTGGGCCCCGCCGGCTACGGCTACGTGCAGGTCTCCCCGCCGGCCGAGCACATACAGGGCTCGCAGTGGTGGACGTCGTACCAGCCGGTGTCGTACAAGATCGCGGGCCGGCTCGGCGACCGCACCGCCTTCAAGAACATGATCGACACCTGTCACGCGGCCGGCCTGAAGGTCGTGGTCGACACCGTCGTCAACCACATGTCGGCGGGCAGCGGCACCGGCACGGGCGGCTCGTCGTACACGAAGTACGACTACCCGGGCCTGTACTCGGTCTACGACTTCGACGACTGCACCTCCCAGGTCACCAACTACCAGGACCGCTGGAACGTCCAGCACTGCGAACTCGTCGGCCTGGCCGACCTGGACACCGGCGAGGAGTACGTCCGCAGGACCGTCGCCGGCTACATGAACGACCTGCTGTCCCTCGGCGCCGACGGCTTCCGCATCGACGCGGCCAAGCACATCCCCGCCGAGGATCTGGCGAACATCAAGTCCCGCCTGTCCAACCCGTCCGTCTACTGGAAGCAGGAGGTCATCTACGGCGCGAACGAGGCCGTGCAGCCCTCCGAGTACACCGGCAACGGGGACGTCCAGGAGTTCCGCTACGCCTACGACCTCAAGCGGGTCTTCAACAACGAGAAGCTGGCCTACCTGAACAACTTCGGCGAGGGCTGGGGCTATCTGAGCAGCTCCGTGGCCGGTGTGTTCGTCGACAACCACGACACCGAGCGCAACGGCTCCACCCTCAACTACAAGGACGGCGCCAACTACACGCTGGCCAACGTCTTCATGCTCGCCTGGCCCTACGGCGCCCCCGACATCAACTCCGGCTACGAGTGGTCCGACGCGGACGCCGGCCCGCCTGACGGCGGCACGGTCGACGCCTGCTGGCAGGACGGCTGGAAGTGCCAGCACGCCTGGCCGGAGATCAAGTCGATGGTCGCCTTCCGCAACGCCACCCGCGGCCAGTCGGTCACCGACTGGTGGGACGACGGCAACAACGCGATCGCCTTCGGCCGGGGCGGCAAGGGGTACGTGGCGATCAACCACGAGAGCGGCAGCCTGACCCGCACCTACCAGACGTCCCTGCCCGCCGGGACGTACTGCAACGTGCAGAACAGCACGACGGTGACGGTGAACTCCGGTGGGCAGTTCACCGCCACGCTCGGCTCGAACACCGCGCTGGCGATCTACGCCGGCAAGCCGGCCTGCTGAACCGGCCGCCGGCCCGCACCGCTGCCCCACGGCGGTGCGGGCCGAACCGGTTGTAAATCCTTACCGATGGTTTCAGGACTCTTGCTGCAACCCTTTCGACGACGGTACGGTCGCGCGGGGTCGGACCCAAGAGAGCCGCATGCGCTAGGAGTTACCGCCTGTGATACCGAGAGCGAGACGGGCCGCGGCCGTCACCGCCACAGCCCTCGCCGCCGCACTGATCCAGCCACTGGCCGCCCACGCGGCCGCCCCGCCCGCGCCCCCCTCGGACGCGGCGCTCGCCGCCCAGCCCGCCCGGCGCGACGACACCCGCGAGCAGTTCTACTTCGTCATGCCGGATCGTTTCGCCAACGGGGACACGTCCAACGACGAGGGCGGCCTGACCGGATCCCGGCTCAGCACCGGCTACGACCCCACCGACAAGGGCTTCTACCAGGGCGGCGACCTCAAGGGCCTGACGAAGCGGCTGAACTACATCAAGGGACTCGGCACGACCGCCATCTGGATGGCGCCGATCTTCAAGAACCGCCCGGTGCAGGGCACGGGCACCAACGCCTCCGCCGGCTACCACGGCTACTGGATCACCGACTTCACCCAGGTCGACCCGCACTTCGGCACCAACCAGGACCTGAAGAACCTCATCTCCAAGGCGCACGCCAAGGGCATGAAGGTCTTCTTCGACGTCATCACCAACCACACCGCGGACGTCGTGGACCACAAGGAGAAGTCCTCCGACTACCTCTCCAAGGGTGCCTTCCCCTACCTGACCGAGGACGGCAGGCCCTTCGACGACGCCGACTACGCGGACGGCGGCAGGAAGTTCCCGGCCGTCTCCGGCTCCTCCTTCCCGTACACCCCCCGGGTCACGAGCGACAGCAAGGTCCCGGCGTGGCTCGACGACCCGACGATGTACCACAACCGGGGCGACTCCACCTTCGCCGGCGAGTCCGCCACGTACGGCGACTTCTCCGGCCTGGACGACCTGTGGACCGAGCGTCCCGAGGTCGTGCACGGCATGGAGAAGATCTACCAGCGGTGGGTGAAGGACTTCGCCGTCGACGGCTTCAGGATCGACACCGTCAAGCACGTCGACATGCCGTTCTGGACCCAGTGGGCCACGGCCCTGGACAAGTACGCGGCGGCGCGCGGCCGGAAGAACTTCTTCATGTTCGGCGAGGTCTACTCCGCCGACACCTCCGTCACCTCGCCGTACGTCACCCAGGGCCGCCTCGACGCCACCCTCGACTTCCCCTTCCAGGACGCGGCCCGCTCCTACGCCTCCCAGGGCGGCAGCGCACAGAAGCTGGCGAGCGTCTTCGGTGACGACTGGAAGTACACGACCGACAAGGCCAACGCGTACGAGCAGGTCACCTTCCTCGGCAACCACGACATGGGCCGCATCGGGTACTTCCTGAAGCAGGACAACCCGAAGGCGACCGACGCCGAGATCCTGAAGAAGGACGAACTGGCCAACGAGCTGATGTTCCTCAGCCGCGGCAACCCGGTCGTCTACTACGGCGACGAGCAGGGCTTCACCGGCTCCGGCGGCGACAAGGACGCCCGCCAGACCATGTTCTCCTCCAAGGTCGCCGACTACCTGGACGACGACGAGATCGGCACCGACCGCACCCACGCGAGCGACTCCTACGACACGAGC
Source organism: Streptomyces sp. NPDC052301 (assembly GCF_044593395.1). NCBI lineage: Bacteria > Bacillati > Actinomycetota > Actinomycetes > Kitasatosporales > Streptomycetaceae > Streptomyces > Streptomyces sp. NPDC052301. Next base: position 232,556 of record NZ_JBIUBE010000004.1, read on the forward strand.
GGCCCGCTCTACCGGCAGATCGCCGCGCTCGCCGAGCTCCGCAGGGCCAACCCGGCTCTGACCGACGGCGTCCAGACCGAGCGGTACGCGGCCGACGGCGCCGGGATCTACGCCTTCACCCGTACCGACGCGGCGACCGGCCAGGAGTACGTGGTCGCCCTCAACAACGCGGGCGACGCGAAGACGGCCACCTTCACGACCGGCTCGGCCGGCATGTCGTACCGGGGGATCCACGGCGCCGAGGACTCCCTGAAGTCCGGCTCCGACCGCAAGCTCACCGTCACCGTCCCGGCCGGCTCCGCCGTCGTCTACAAGGCCGCCGGCACCCTCGCCCGGCCCGCCGGCGCGCCGGCCGTCACCCTGACCGCCCCGGCCGCCGGAGCCACCGGGACCGTGGACATCACCGCCGGGGTCGACGGCGGACAGCTGAACCGGGTCGTCTTCGCCGCGCAGGTCGGGAACGCCAAGTGGCGGGTCCTCGGCTCCGCCGACCACGCCCCGTACAAGGTCACCCAGACCATCGGCAAGGACGTGCCCGCCGGCACCGCCCTGCGCTACAAGGCCGTCGTCGTCGACACGGCCGGGCACACCGCGAGCGCCACCGCGAGCAGCACCACCGGCACCCCGCCCGCGCCCGAGCCGCCCACGGCCTCCTCCCGGGACTACGCGGTCGTCCACTACAAGCGCACGGACGGCGACTACGCCGACTGGGGCCTGTACGCCTGGGGCGACATCGCCGACGGCGAGGCCACGAACTGGCCGGCCAGCCACCCGTTCGCCGGCCGGGACGCCTACGGCGCCTTCGCCTACGTCAAGCTCAAGCCCGGCGCCTCGAACGTGGGCTTCCTGGTCATCGACAAGGACGGGAACAAGGACGTCTCCGCCGACCGGACGATCGACGTCACCAAGTCGGGTGAGGTCTGGATCGAGCAGGGGAAGACGGACGTCCTGACGCAGAAGCCCGGCTATCCGGCGCAGGACAAGGCCAAGGCGGTCATCCACTACCACCGTGCCGACGGGAACTACGACGGCTGGGGCCTGCACGTCTGGACGGGTGCCGCGAACCCCACCGACTGGTCGAACCCGCTGAAGCCGGTGAAGACTGATGCCTATGGCGCGGTCTTCGAGGTGCCGCTCACCGAGGGTGCCGGCAGCCTCAGCTACATCATCCACAAGGGCGACGAGAAGGACCTCGCCGCCGACCAGTCCCTGGACCTCAAGGCCGACGGCTACGAGGTGTGGCTGTTGAACGGCCAGGAGAAGTACCTGCTGCCGCAGCCCGCGGGCAACGCCGCCGCGGTCGACCTGACGACCTCCAAGGCGATCTGGATCGACCGGGACACCGTCGCCTGGAACGGCGCCGACGGTGCCGCCTCCACCCAGCTGCTGTACAGCCACGACGGCTCCATCGCCGCCGAGGACGGGGCACTCACCAGCGACGACGAGCGCTGGCTGCGGCTGGAGAAGACCACGCTGACCGACGCCCAGAAGACGAAGTTCCCGCACCTGAAGGACTACACCGCCTGGTCGGTGGACCCGCGCGACCGGGACCGGGTGCGCGAGGCGCTGAAGGGTCAGCTCGTGGCCTCGCAGCGGGCCGCGAACGGAGCCGTGCTGGCCGCGACCGGCGTGCAGATCGCGGGCGCGCTGGACGACCTGTACCCGGGCGCGACCAGGGCGAAGCTCGGTCCCGTCTTCCACGACGGGAAGCCCACGCTCTCCGTCTGGGCGCCGACCGCGCAGAGTGTCTCCCTGGAGCTGGACGGCTCGCTCAAGGCCATGCACCGCGACCCCGCGACCGGCGTCTGGTCCGTCACCGGACCCGCCTCCTGGAAGGGCAAGCCCTACCGGTACGTCGTGAAGGTGTGGGCGCCCAGCGTCCGCAGGACGGTCACCAACAAGGTCACCGACCCCTACTCGGTCGCCCTCACCGCGGACTCCGCGCGCAGCCTCGTCGTCGACCTGGACGACAGGTCCCTGGCGCCGAGCGGCTGGGCGGGGCTGCGCAAGCCCAAGGCCGTACCGCTGAAGGACGCGCAGATCCAGGAACTCCACGTCCGGGACTTCTCGGTGGCCGACACGACCGCCCCGGCGAAGGACCGGGGCACCTACCTGGCCTTCACCGACAAGAACAGCGACGGCTCGGCCCACCTGCGGCAACTGGCGAAGTCCGGCACGTCCTACGTCCACCTCCTGCCCGCCTTCGACTTCGCCACCGTGCCGGAGAAGAAGGCCGACCAGGCGAGCCCCGACTGCGACCTCGCCTCCTACGCGGCCGACTCCGACAAGCAGCAGGAGTGCGTGGCGAAGACCGCCGCGAAGGACGCCTTCAACTGGGGCTACGACCCCTACCATTACACCGTTCCCGAGGGCTCGTACGCCACCGACCCGGACGGCACCGCGCGTACGGTGCAGTTCCGCAAGATGGTCCAGGCGCTCAACCAGGACGGTCTGCGGGTCGTCATGGACGTCGTCTACAACCACACGGCGGCCAGTGGCCAGGCGGACACCTCCGTGCTCGACAGAATCGTGCCCGGCTACTACCAGCGGCTGCTGGCCGACGGCTCGGTGGCCGACAGCACCTGCTGTTCCAACACCGCCACCGAGAACGCGATGATGGGCAAGCTGGTCGTCGACTCGATCGTCACCTGGGCCAAGGAGTACAAGGTCGACGGGTTCCGCTTCGACCTCATGGGGCACCACCCGAAGGCCAACATCCTCGCGGTCCGCAAGGCCCTCGACGCGCTGACCCCCGAGAAGGACGGCGTCGACGGCAAGAAGATCATCCTGTACGGGGAGGGCTGGAACTTCGGGGAGGTCGCGAACGACGCCCGGTTCGTGCAGGCCACCCAGGCGAACATGGCCGGTACCGGCATCGCCACCTTCTCCGACCGCGCCCGTGACGCGGTGCGCGGCGGCAGCCCCTTCGACTCCGACCCCGGCGTCCAGGGCTTCGCGTCCGGCCTCTACACCGACCCCAACTCCTCCACCGCCAACGGCTCGAAGGAGGAGCAGAAGGCGCGGCTGCTGCACTACCAGGACCTGATCAAGGTCGGTCTGAGCGGCAACCTCGCCAAGTACCGCTTCACCGACGCCGACGGCAAGGAGGTCACCGGCGCCGAGATCGACTACAACGGCTCGCCCGCCGGCTACGCGGACGCACCCGGCGACGCCCTCGCCTACGTGGACGCGCACGACAACGAGTCCCTCTTCGACGCGCTGGCCTACAAGCTGCCGAAGGACACCCCGGCCGCCGACCGGGCCCGGATGCAGGTCCTGGCGATGGCCACGGCGGCCCTCTCGCAGGGGCCGGCCCTCTCCCAGGCGGGCACCGACCTGCTGCGCTCGAAGTCCCTGGACCGCAACTCCTTCGACAGCGGGGACTGGTTCAACGCCATCCACTGGAACTGCGCCGACGGCAACGGCTTCGGGCGCGGGCTGCCCATGGCCGCCGACAACCGGTCCAAGTGGGAGTACGCCGAGCCGCTGCTGACCTCGGTCAAGGTGGGGTGCACGCAGATCACCGGCGCCTCGGCCGCCTACCAGGACCTGCTGAAGATCCGTACGACCGAGCAGGCGTTCTCGCTCGGCACGGCCGCGCAGGTGCAGGACCGGCTGTCCTTCCCGCTGTCGGGCAAGGACGAGACGCCCGGGGTGATCACGATGAAGCTGGGCGATCTGGTCGTCGTCTTCAACGCCACCCCGCAGCGGCAGGAGCAGAAGATCGCCGACCTGGCCGGCGCGCACTACCGGCTGCACCCGGTGCAGGCCTCCGGCGCCGACGCGGTGGTGAAGACCTCCTCCTACGCGGCCGGATCGGGCACCTTCACCGTCCCGGCGCGGACGGTGGCGGTGTTCACCCGGGCGGGGAAGTAGGGTCTGGGCGTCGTCGTAGAACAGGAGTGCCCATGCCGCAGATCACCGTCGACTACTCGTCCCCGGCCGAGGACCGCTTCGACCTGGACGGCTTCGCGCGGGCGCTGCACGAGGCGACCGTCGAGATCGCCGGGGCGAGGCCCGAGGCGTGCAAGACGCTGTTCCGGTACAGCGACTGGCGCGCGTTCGGATACGAGGACCCGGAGAAGCACGCGATCTTCCACGTGACCTTCGGGCTCCTCGCCGGACGCACCGACGAGACGAAGGCGAGACTGACGGAGACGGCGCTCGAACTGCTGCGCACGTACGTGCCGCCGGAGGACGGCGTCACCCTGCACGCCTCCGCCGAGGTCCGCGACCTCGACCCCTCCTACCGCAAGTACGAGGGCTAGGAAGGACGGGGGTCAGGACCCCAGGGTGACCAGCCGGCCGACGAGCTCCGCGAAGGGGCCGTCGGCCGGCTCGTCCTTGACCATGGTGCGCAGCAGGTCGGCCATGTCCGTGTCGTAGGCGGCGCTGACCGCGGCCAGCGCGGCGAAGTCGTGCACGAGCTGCAGCTGCAGCTCGGCGCGCGGGACCCGGCGGCCGTCCAGCCAGAGCAGAGCGGTGGACTCGGCGAGCGAGATCCAGGAGCGGACGACCAGTTCCAGGCGCGGGGACGCCTCCGTGACGCCCAGATGCGACAGCATCTGGTCATAGGCGGCCTGCCGCACGGAGTCGATGAGCGCGTTCGTCGTCGAGGAACCGACGGCGGGACCACCGCGCATCAGCGCCGAGAAGCCGGGGCCGTGCTCGTCCACGAAGTCGAAGTAGCGGCCCATCACCCGCAGCAGCCGGGTGCCGAGCGGACCCTCGTGCGGCTCGGCGAACCGGTCCGCCAGATCCTGCGCGGCACGCTTCAACGCGGCCTCGTACAGGCTGAGTTTGCCGGGGAAATAGTGGTAGACGAGCGGGCGTGAGATGCCCGCCGCCGACGCTATCTCGTCGATGGAGACCTCGTCGGGCGAGCGTCGGCTGAACAGGTCGAGGGCGACGCCGATCAGCTGCTGCCGCCGCTCCTCGACGCCCATCCTGCGGCGAACCCCGGTACTCATGCGAACACTTTACCGATCGGTTCCGGCCGCCGGCGTTCACATGTCGAGCACCAGGCGATCGCCCCGGGCCCGGGACACGCAGATCAGCATCGAGTCGCCCCGTTCGGCGTCCGTCAGCAGCTCGTCCCGGTGATCCACCTCGCCCTCCAGCACCCGCTGTTGGCAGGTCCCGCAGAAGCCTTGCTCACAGGAGTAGGCGGTGTCCGGCAGCTCACGGCGTACGGCGGCCAGCACGGTGGAGTCGGCGGGGACGGTCAGCGTCCGTCCGCTGCGGCGGAGCTCGAGCTCGAACTCGGTGGTGCCGTCGGCGGACGCACGCGGGGCGAACCGCTCCAGATGCAGCGTGGCCCCCGCGGGCAGCCGGGCCTCGACCGCCTCCGTCAGGCCCGCCGGACCGCAGACGTAGACCGCGGTCCCCTCGGCCGTGTCCGCGAACAGCGCGTCCAGGTCGGGGCGCCCGTCCGTGTCCTCGGCTACGACCGTGAGCCGGTCCCCGGCGAGCTTCTGGACCTCCTCCAGGAACGGCATCGAGACCCGGGTCCGTCCGCCGTACAGCAGCCGCCACTCGGCCCCCTCCGGCAGAGCCCGCAGCATGGGCAGGACCGGGGTGATGCCGATACCGCCGACGACGAAGACGTACGCGGCTGCCTCGACGAGCGGGAAACGGTTCCGGGGGCCGCGCACCTCCAGCTCCATGCCCTCGGTGAGCTGCTCGTGCACCTCCCGGGAGCCGCCCCGGCCGTCCGCCACGAGCCGCGTGGCGACCGTGTAGGAGGAGCGGTCCTCGGGGTCCCCGCACAGCGAGTACTGGCGCACGAGCCCCGAGGGCAGCACCAGGTCCAGATGGGCCCCGGGCGCCCAGCGGGGCAGGTCGCGGCCCTCCAGGCGCAGTTGTACGACCCCGTCGGCGATCGTCTCGTGGGAGGTCAGCAGCAGCCGCAGGGCCCGGGAGCGCGGCCGGCCGGACAGGGGCGGGTCCAGGGCGGGCAGCGGCCACAGCGGCGAGGCCTGGACCCGGCGGCGCAGCGCCCGCCGGGTCAGCAGGGCGGCGCCGGCGACGAACGCGACGGTGCGCAGCTTCGGCATCAGACGGCCTCCCGCTTCTCTGCGGCGAGCGCGGCGGGGGAGGACGCGAGGTAGGCCACGGCCTGGGCCGTGGAGCACTCGTGGGAGGGGTGGTAGCCGCGGCTGAGGTAGCGGGGTATGGACCGCAGCATGTCGCCGGTGGCGGGCAGGGTGCCCTGCCGGCCGCGCACATAGAAGTCCTTGACGGAGGCCTTGGCGTCGACGAGGGTCGGGTCGTTCTCCATGAAGAAGCGGGTCCCGCGCTGCCACAGGAACACCAGGGCCGAGAAGGCCAGGGCCCAGGTGCGCACCCGGCGCCGGTAACTGCCGTCGACGTGCAGGAAGAGGTCGAAGGCGACCGAGCGGTGCTCGACCTCCTCGGCGCCGTGCCAGCGCAGCAGGTCCAGCATGGTCGGGTCGGCGCCCCGCCGGTCCAGCTCCGCCGCGCCCAGCACCCAGTCGCCGAGGAAGGCGGTGTAGTGCTCGATGGCCGCGATCAGCGCCACCCGCTCCAGCAGCCACCAGCGGCGGGCCCTGCCCGGCGGCAGGGTGCGGTCGCCGAGCAGCTTCTCGAAGAACCAGTCGACCTGGGCGGTGTACGGCGTCGGGTCGAGGCCCAGCTCGCGCAGGTGCGGCAGGACCTCGTCGTGAGCCTGGGAGTGCATGGCCTCCTGCCCGATGAACCCGACGACGTCCTCGCGGAGCCGGTCGTCCCGGATCAGCGGCAGCGCCTGCTTGTAGACGTGCACGAACCACCGCTCACCGGCGGGCAGCAGCAGATGCAGCACGTTGATGGTGTGCGTGGTGAACGGGTCGCCGGGCACCCAGTGCAGCGGCGTGTCCTCCCACGAGAAGGACACGTTGCGGGCCTTGAGCGGGATGCGCTCGGACTCCACCGGCCGGGCCTGCGTGTTAGACATGGCGTCAATGTACTGGCGGGTAGGCGGTGTGAGAACCCCTCCGGACCACCTTGTTGACGTGAATGTCAGCTAGCGGAGCCCGGTGATCGACCGCCCGTCCGTCAGCGTCCCACCCAGGTCGGCCCGAGCCCCCTGCTCGGCCCGGGCCACCAGCAGCGGCCCCTGACCGGCTGCGGTCACCCCGCCCTTCGCACGGATCGACGCCGTGTCCCTGTCGCCCGCCGCCAGCAGATACCAGTGCCCGGCCCGGGACTTCCACAGCACCCCGGCCAGCACATGCGGATCACGCGGCCCGCAGGCCCGCACATCGGTGCCCTTGGCGACGACCGCCCCGACGGGGCCGCCCGGCGTCCGGAACTGGGCCAGCGCCGCCGTCCCGTCACCCCGCCAGGTCTCGGCCCTGGTGCACACCCATCCGGCCGCCCCACTGCCGTCGGGGAGCGGCTGGTCGGCGTACGCCCAGGCGTTGACGCTGCGGATGCCCGCCGAGCGCTCGGCCGACAGGGAGCAGGCGAAGGGCGCCCAGTCCCGCAGCCCCGCCACGCCCGCGGCCTCGCCGGCCGAGCCCGGGCGGCCGGCCGTCAGATGGGCGGGGACCAGCTCGCCGAGGTCGGTGGAGAGCCGGGTGCCAAAGGCGTCGGTCAGCTGCAGCACGGTCCACGAGCTGCAGCTGCCCGGCTGCAGTACGGGGCTGGTCAGCGGGGCGGTGACCCCGCCGGACACGGTCAGCGCGGTCGCGGCGGAGTCCGGCTTGGTCAGGTCCCGCGAGGCCGCCTTCTTCACCCACGGCGCCGTCAGATAGCGGACGTTGCCGTCCGAGCGGCCCAGCACCAGCGCGCTCGCCTCGGCGCCGGTCGCGCCGTCGACCCGGGCGAGGTCGAGCGCCGCGCCCTGCGTGCCGTCCGTCGGCTCGGCGTAGCGGGCGATGCGCAGGCCGTCGTACAGCATCACCACCCGGACGCTGTCGACCTGTCCCGCGTACAGCAGCTGGGGCGGGCCCGCCGGGCCGCCGGTCTGGGTGCCGGGCGTGGCCGAGACCCGGACCTGCCGGCCGGGGCGGGCCCAGACGGCGAGGGCGCGGCGCAGCAGATCCCGGTCTCCGGTGAGCGGGCCGCGCGCGGGCCACACGGAGAAGTCGGTGCGCGCCGACGTCTCCCAGGCGGTGGGGGGGACGCGGGTCAGTCCGGCCGGGTCGAGGGCGGCCTCGGCGGACGGGTTCTCCGCGTAGACGGGCGCGGCGGCGCCGTCCGGACCCCAGCCGCCGCCCGGCAGGGCGACCAGCGCCCCGCACACCGCGAGCGCGGCAGCGGCGGCGAGGGCGGCCTTGGTGTGCTGGCGGCGGCGCATCAGGTCGGTGGGCCGCGCCTGCAGCGAGCAGGGGTCGAACTCGGGGGAGGACAGCAGCGCGGGCTGCGTGGGCACGCCGTTCGCCGCGGCCAGCGCGCCGCCCGGGTCGTCGACCCCGGCGGCCTCGAGGAGCGCGCGGATGTCGTCGTCGGGCAGCCTCTCCAGGCCGCGCAGCACATACGCGGCGCGGGCCGGTCCGGACAGGGCGGACAGCCGCTGGTCCAGGGCGAGTTCGTCGGCACCGCCCGAGCGCGGGAACAGCTTGAGGCCCCACACCTGGGGCAGCAGCGGCGGGAGCTGGGCGAGCCGGGGCAGGCCTGTGCGGGGGCGGGCCGCCGCCAGCGCCGTCCGCAGCACGCGCTCACGGAGCCAGGCGTATCCCGGGTCGCCCTCCCGGCCCGAGGCCTGTGCCGGGATCAGGGACGTCTGCTTGCGGCCCCGGGGCAGGGCCCGCTGGACGAGCGAGTGTGCGGTCAGGACCCGGCGGCCGCGGCCGAGGCCGGACGGCAGCACCAGGTAGGCGATCCGGACCAGTCGTGGATAGTGCTCGACGAGCGCGGCCTCGGCCTGCTCGACGTCGACCGGTCCGGAGGCGGGCGCGTGACGCGGGGCTACATCCTGTGACTGCACGTCCGGGAAAACGAGCGAGCCGGTCGTTGGTCACCGCCGAGCGGGTGGCTCAGTCCTCCGGCTCGACCAGTGCCCGTGCGTAGTTGGCCATCGACCGCTGGTAGCGCGGCAGATGAGGGGCCAGTGCGCCGAGCACGAGGGACAGGCCCTCGCGGTCGCGGCCGAGGCTGGACAGGCACAGTGCGAGACAGGCCCGTACCGCGTCGTCCAACTCGTCCGACGGCGCGTCCAGTTCGGGGGTGAGCAGCTTGACGCCCTCGTCCGCCTGGCCGACGTTCCGCAGCGAACTGGACAGCTGGATCCTGGCCCGGCGGCCCTTGTAGCCGCTGAGCCCGCGGGCCAGCGCCTCCCGGTACAGCGGCACCGCCTTGTCCGAGTGCCCGGTCGAGTCCCAGGCGCAGGCCTGCTCGAAGGGGCCCAGCGGGCTGTCGTCCGGCAGCTCGGCGACGAGCCCGTCGATCAGTGCGCGGAACTCTTGCGCGCGCTCCTCCGGATAGTCGTCGAAGGTCGCCCAGGCAGCGGCCACACGGTCTTCCCAGTTCTGGTTCACCGGATCACCCTCGCACACCCGTGCGCCACCGGCACCGGAATTGAGCGGACGGCCGCCGCCGGCCGTATCCGAAGGAGCTGAGGCATGCTGGGCCCACAGGACCGGAGGAACAGATGAGGGTGACACGACTGCTGCCGGCCGCCGCGGCCGTCCTGGCGCTGGCGGGCTGCGGCTCGGGCGGGGACACCGAGGCGGTCCCGCCGACCGCGACCGGCAGTCTGGAGCGCCTGGCCGCCGAGGTGAAGTGCAAGCCGAACATGCAGACCGACGCCGACGAGATCCGCCAGGCCATCTGCGACAACAGGGACGGGAAGTTCATTCTCGCCACCTTCGCCACCGACCGCGGCCAGCGCGAGTGGATCAACGACGCCAAGGACTACGGCGGTTACTACCTCGTCGGCCGCAAATGGGTCGCCGTCGGCGACGACGGCGTGGTCAAGGCGCTGCGCGGCACGCTCGGCGGGGACGTGGAGATCGGCACCGACCACCACGCGCACTCCCACGCGGGCTGAGCCGGTCCCGCACACGCGGGAAGGCCGGTGACGGGAGGGGGGTCCGTCACCGGCCTCGTTCGTGGCCCGCGTCAGTCGGTCAGGCGCAGTTCTGGCCGCGGTTGACGCAGTTGGCGATCCGGTTGGCCAGGCCACCGGTCGTGACGCTGATGAAGTCGTCGTGGTCGGTCGCCGGCTTGTGCAGCTGTTCCGGGAACCCGTCCACGGCGTAGGCGTTCTTCACCTGGCCGTTCTGGATCGTCGGCGGGGTGATGTCGTACACCAGGCGCATCGTCAGCTGCGGGATCGCCTTGAAGCCGTTCCCGCAGACGCCGCTCGCCGGGTCGGCGAAGGCCACGTGCGTGCGGTGGTTGGCGCTGTCGATGTTCTGCCCGTCCCAGCAGTTCTGGAAGGCGAACGTCCGCACCACCTTGCTGCCCTGCGGGCAGATCGGGTACTGCTGCGTGAGCTGCACCTTGTTCTCGAAGCCGGTGCAGCTCCAGTGCGCGTTGGCGTTGGCCAGACCGTTGGTGGTCGTCTTGGCGTCACCGGTGATGATGCGCAGGAACTGCGGCATCGCGACGACCTTGCTCGCCGGGCTGCCCACGTACTTGATCTGGGCCTGCACCGGGGTCAGGATCTTGCCGACGTTGCCTTCCTTGCCACCGCCGTCCGCGTTCTGGTCGAAGTCCTGCGAGCCGTCCTGGACGCGGACCACCGGCCAGTAGTACGACGACAGGTCGTTCCTGTTCTGGCAGCTGGTGCCGCCCTGCAGGAACGTCTGGTTGCTGGAGAACGCGTTGACCTTCTGGTTGCCGACGTAGTCGTGCAGGTGGTGCGCGCCGTTGGTCACGCCGGGCGCCACGATCACGTTGTCGGTGTTGTGGTTCTTGTTGGCGTTGACACCGCAGCGCGTGGTGAAGGTGCCGGTCGAGGCGTTCTGCAGCTGTCGCGGCTTGCCCTGGACGTTCGGCGCGACCTTGGTGATGTCGACGAAGTCGGCCGCGACCGGGCCGTTGCCGGCCTGCCCGCCGATGTTCTGCCCGGCACCACCCTGCTGCTGGCCACCCTGCTGCTGGCCACCCTGCTGCTGGCCGCCTTGCTGCTGGCCGCCGGTGTTCTGCTGCTGACCACCGGTGTTCTGCTGCTGACCACCGGTGTTCCCCCCAGCGGTGGTCTGGTTGGCGGACTGCGTCGTACAGGCGGCGAGCTGCTTGAGCGAGTTGTCGAAGGAGCCGCCGACCCGCTGGATGTCGATCCTGATCCGGTCGATGGTCGCCGACCGCTTCTCCTTCAGGGGGCCGACGATCGAGTTCTGCACGAAGCTCGCGTCCTTGGCCTGCGCGTCCCGCGTGGAGGCGAGCCGGTTGTAGGCCTCGGTGATCTGCCGGTCGAGGTTCGCCAGCTCCCGCGCCACGCCGTAGCGCGCCGCGTTCGGCACGTTGGTCAGCTTCTGCTGGACGTCGGGGCAGGAGATCGTCGCGACCTGCGCCGTCGCGGCCTTCGTCTGGTTGCCTCCCCACGACTGGTGGCTCGGCTCGTGCGCCGAGGCGTAGAAGTTCGCCCAGATCAGCCCGCCCCCACCGAGCGCTAGGGCCGCCGATGCGGCAATGGCCTTGGTGGCCAGCGGCGTACGGCGTTTTCGTGTGTTGCGTCCCATGGAACTCCTCTGACTTCCTTGGCGGGGCAGCATCGAGGCGCCCGACAGGAGTGAAGCGGCGCCCTTCCATACGGACGCCGCCCCAGAGGTGTTCACCGGTCTCACAAATTCCTCGCAGAAACAGCGGAGTTGGCAGGTCAGCGGTCCCGGTCGAGATGGGCGAGCACGGCCAGCACGCGCCGGTTGTCGTCGTCCGACACCTCCAGGCCCAGCTTGGTGAAGATGTTGGAGGTGTGCTTGGCGACGGCCCGCTCCGTCACCACGAGCTGCGCCGCGATGCCCGCGTTCGACCGGCCCTGCGCCATCAGCTGCAGCACCTCCAGCTCACGCGGGGTGAGCCGGGCGAGCGGCCGGTCGTCGGCCCGCCGGGACAGCAATTGCTGGATCACCTGCGGATCCATCGCCGTACCGCCGGCCGCCACCCGGCGTACGGCGTCCACGAACTGCTCCGCGTCGAACACCCGGTCCTTCAGCAGATAGCCGACCCCGCCGGTGCCGTCGGCGAGCAGCTCGCGGGCGTACAGCTGCTCCACGTGCTGGGAGAGGACCAGCACCGGAAACCCGGGCCGCGCCCGCCGGGCCGCGAGCGCGCACTGCAGGCCCTCGTCGGTGTGCGTGGGCGGCAGCCGTACGTCGACCACGGCGACGTCAGGGTCCAGCTCGGCCAGCGCCTTGGACAGCTCCGGGCCGGACTCGACGGCGGCGGCGATCTCGAAGCCGAAGGCCTCCAGCATTCGCACCAGCCCGTCGCGCAGCAGGAAGAGGTCTTCGGCTAGGACAACGCGCACGGCATCTCCATGGTCACCAGGGTGGGTCCGCCGGCGGGGCTGCTGACGGCAAGGACGCCGTCGAATGTACCGAGCCGGCGTTCGACCCCGGCGAGCCCCGACCCGGCCCCGACCGTCGCGCCGCCCTTGCCGTGGTCGGTCACGGTGATCCGCAGCATGCCGTCCGCGTGGTGCAGGTCGACCCGGATCCGGTCGGTACCCGAGTGCTTGACGGCGTTGGTGAGGACCTCGCTGACCGCGAAGTACGCCGCCGACTCCACGGGGGCGTCCGGGCGGCCGGGCAGCTCCACGGTGACCTCCGTGGGCAGCGGCAGCCGCAGCGCCAGCGCCCGTACGGCGTCACCGAGTCCGCGTTCGGCGAGGACCGGCGGATGGATGCCGCGCACCAGGTCACGCAGCTCCTCCAGGGCCTCGGCCGAGTTCCGGCGGGCCTGCGCGAGCAGCCGCTTCGCCTGGGCCGGGTCCCGTTCGATCAGCATCTCCACGGTTCCGAGGTCCATGCCCATGGCGACGAGCCGGGCCTGCGCGCCGTCGTGCAGGTCCCGCTCGATGCGCCGCAGCTCGGCGGCGGAGGTGTCCACGGCGTCCTGCCGGGTCTCCGTCAACACCCGCACACGCTCGGTGAGTTCGCCGATGTCGGTGCCGAGGACGGCCCGGGTGAGCCGGAAGTGGACGGTCAGCAGGCGGGGGGTGTACCGCAGGGCGACGACCAGCAGCACGGCGGCCAGCGCGGCGGCGGCCAGCGCGGTCAGGGTGCCCTGGACCGGCACGAAGAGATACCAGTACGGCCCGTCCTCCACCCGCCACAGCCCGGCCGCCACCGCGAACCCCTCGAGGGGATAGAACAGCAGCAGGGCCGGCAGCAGTGCCGTGACGAAGCCCGCCGTCATGTCCACCGGCAGCCAGCGCACGTCCCGCCAGGTCTGCGGGTCGCGGAGCATGACGGAGGTACGGGTCCACGGCCAGGCACCGGGCGGGACCGGCCGGTACGCCGACCCGATCCGCACCCCGCACCACTCGGCCGCGAGTCGCTTGCGGGTGTCCGCCAGAGCCCGTACGCCGCTCAGCACCATCGGGGTCGTGACCAGCCCGATGCCGAGCGGGACCAGCGCGAGCGACACGAGGGTCAGGACGAGGAACACCACGCTGAACGGCAGTACGGAGACGGCCAGCACCAGCCCCCGCACGCCGGCCAGTGTCGTCCGACGGGCGCGGGTACGTCGGTCGTCGCTCTTGCTGTCGGTGTTCATGGCGCCAGTCTCGCCGACACCCGCACGGGGGTCACTCGCCCGAGGCCCCCTCCTCGGGGGTGGTGCCAGGTACACCCCCCGCGCCTGCCCCGGCCAGCACCTTCGCCTCCGTCTCCGGGTCCAGGCCCTTGGCCGTACGGTCCGGGCGCAGCGGCGCGGGCCCGCCGAGCCGGGACAGCCACCGCCAGGTGTCCGCGACGGTCTCGCCCACCGGCCGGCACACCAGGCCCGTGGCCAGGGCGCGCGAGACGTCGCCGTGGTGGACGCCGTCCCACTCGCCGCCCGGCGGTACCCACACCGGCAGCTGGGTCCACGGCGCGATGCCGGCCGCCAGGATCACCTCCGGGTCGGTCCAGCGCAGTTCGGCGTCCGCGCCGGTGGCCCGGACGCACTCCTGGAGGAACTCGCCCATGGTGGTGTGCCCGGACGGGCCGACCAGGTCGTACGGCCCGCTCAGCCGCTGCTCCACCGCGCCCAGGATCCACTCGGCGAGGTCGCGTGCGTCGATGTACTGCAGGGGCAGATCGCGCGGACCGGGGGCCAGGACCGGGCCGCCGCGGGCGATCCGGGTCAGCCACCAGGGCAGCCGGCCCACGTTCTCGTACGGGCCGAGGATCAGCCCGGCCCGCACCAGCAGCGCGTCCTCGTCGCCGAAGGCCTCCTGGGCGGCCAGCTCGCCGCCCCGCTTGTCCCGGGGGTAGTCGGTCCGCTCCGCGTCGGCGAAGGCGCCCTCGACCAGCGGCCCGCGCTCGGCGGCACCGCCCGCCGAGGGCCACGGCCAGGCGTACACGGAGCGGCTGGAGACGTACACGTACCGCCCGGCACGGCCCCGCAGCAGCCGTGCCGCGGCGAGCACGGCGCGGGGCTCGGCCGACCAGGTGTCGACCACGGCGTCCCAGCCGCCGGTGTCCGCGGCGAGGGCGGCCGGCCCGTCCGGGGCGGTGCGGTCGCCGTGCAACGACCGCACGCCGGGCGGGGGCCGGTGCCGTCCCCGGTGGAAGACGGTCACCTCCCAGCCGCGGCCCAGCGCGGCCTCCACGACGGCCCGCCCCACGAACTCCGTACCGCCCAGCACCAGAAGTCTCATGCGGCTGAGCATGCCCGCCCCGGGCGCGCGGCGGTACGGCCCTCTGCCGAGGGCAGAGCGGGGAGTCAGCGGCCGGTCGGCGGGGTGTACTTGTAGCCCACGCGGCGCACCGTCTGGATCGTGCGGCGGTGCTCGGCGCCGAGCTTGCGGCGCAGCCGGGCGATGTGCACGTCGACGGTGCGGCCGTCGCCGACGTGGCCGTAACCCCACACGGTGGTGACCAGCTGGTCGCGGGTGTGCACCCGGTGCGGGTGCGCCACCAGGTGCGTGAGCAGCTCGAACTCCAGGTAGGTGAGGTCGAGTTCGCGGCCGTCGACGCTGGCGGTGCGCTGCACGGGGTCGATCCGCACCAGCGGGTCGGTGTCCGTGCCGGGGGCAGCCTCCGGCTGGTCCGGGACCGCGACCGGCAGGAACGGCGGCCGCTGGTCGGCCGGGACGAGCACCAGGTAGCCGACCATCGGGGGCCGGCCGGGCAGGGCGGGGAGGGTGTGCTGCGGCGCGGGCAGCCAGGTGGCGCCGGGCGGCAGGAAGTCCGCGACGTCGACCACCTCGTCCCGGTCGACGGCCCGGAGCCGGTGCCGGGTGCCGTTCGGGGCGGGGGAGGCCAGGGTGGTGGAGAGAGAACGAGTGGTCGCCATGAGAGGTCAGCTCTTTCGCGCGAGGAGTTCGTCGGGAGGTGCGACGGCCGCGATTCGTGGTCGGGCGCGCCGGAGGGACGTTCGTCGTTTCGCGCTGGCCGAAGGCCGGGGGGTTACGGCTTTAGAGGGCCCGCGCGTTCATCGCGCGGCAACACACACGGTCGAAGTCGTGGTGCTGACGGGAAGGCCAGAACGGCTCGAGGTCATGGCGACCCGTCGCGGTGTGGTTCTGGAAGCCTGCCATGCGCCCATTGAAGCAGACCCGGGCGCCGGACAGGAGTCCTCTCTCACTGCTTGGACGCTTCCATGGCGTGAAGTTGACGACATGTGAGCCTCCGGGGCGGGCCTACGGCCCTGATCAGCGGCTTGCCGCCGACGGACGTACCGGAACGCCGTCTCGGCATGCGGACAGGAGGGGCGGTCGAACAGCTTCGCGGTCGCCGGAAGCCGCGGCGACCAGCCGCCGGGCGAGGGGGCGCACCGTCTCCACGGGCCGCACGACACGCAGCAGGGGCGCCCACCGTCACGGTGGGCGCCCCTGGCGGAAGGCGGGGAGGGATCAGACCTGGCCGGCCTTCTCCAGCGCGGAGCAGCAGGTGTCCACCAGCAGGCGGGTCACCACGTACGGGTCGACGTTGGCGTTCGGGCGGCGGTCCTCGATGTAGCCCTTGCCGTCCTTCTCGACCTGCCACGGGATACGGACCGAGGCGCCGCGGTCCGAGACGCCGTAGGAGTACTCGTCCCACGGGGCGGTCTCGTGCAGGCCCGTCAGGCGCTCGTCGATGCCGGCGCCGTAGTTCTTGACGTGGTCCAGCGGCTTGGAGCCCTCGCCGAGCGACTCGCACGCGGTGATGATCGCGTCGTAGCCCTCGCGCATGGCCTTGGTGGAGAAGTTGGTGTGCGCGCCCGCGCCGTTCCAGTCACCCTTGACCGGCTTCGGGTCCAGGGTCGCGGAGATGCCGAAGTCCTCGGCGGTGCGGTACAGCAGCCAGCGGGCCACCCACAGCTGGTCGGAGACCTCCAGCGGGGAGACCGGGCCGACCTGGAACTCCCACTGGCCGGGCATGACCTCGGCGTTGATGCCGGAGATCGAGAGACCGGCCTTCAGGCAGTTGTCCAGGTGGGCCTCGACGACGTCACGGCCGAAGATCTCGTCGGCGCCGACGCCGCAGTAGTAGCCGCCCTGCGGGGCCGGGAAGCCGTTCTCGGGGAAGCCCAGCGGACGGGAGCCGTCGAAGAAGGTGTACTCCTGCTCGATGCCGAAGACCGGCTCCTGCGCGGCGAACCGCTCGGCGACCTCGGCCAGCGCGGCCCGCGTGTTGGACCGGTGCGGGGTCATGTCGATGTCGAGGACCTCGCACAGCACCAGGATGTCGTCGCCGCCGCGGATCGGGTCCGGGCAGGTGAAGACCGGCTTGAGCACGCGGTCCGAGGAGTGGCCCTCGGCCTGGTTGGTGGAGGAGCCGTCGAAGCCCCAGATCGGCAGGGTCTCGAGACCGGCGAAGGCGCCCGCGATGATCTTCGTCTTGGAACGCAGCTTCGCCGTCGGCGCGGTGCCGTCGATCCAGATGTATTCAGCCTTGAAGGTCACGGGGGCACATCCTTCGGGGGTGGGGCGGGCGCACTCGGTGCTGGTGCTGCGGCGCTGCGGCATCGGGGCGCCGTGTTCGATCTGTCCCGCAGCCTGTCAACAGGCGGTTTCCCGGTCATTGCTCGAATGTGAACCCCGTGTTACCTGGGGGTTTTGTGGTGCGGATCACCTTGTGAGGCGTCCTCGGGTCGAGTAGGGCCGCTCTCCGCCGCGGCGTTGCGCACCCCGTCGAGGAACTCCCGGATCACGGCGCGCTGTTGGTCGTCGTAGCCGCGCAGCAGCTCCACGGACCGCTCGATCAGCGGCCCGAAGGACGCCCACCCCAGTTCGACGGCGCGCTCCTCCACCTCGATCAGCACGCGTCGCCGGTCCCGCTCCGCGCGCACCCGCCGCACATGACCGGCCCGCTCCAGCCGGTCGACGAGCGCGGTCGTGCCCGCGGAGTTGAGCCCGAGCGCGACTCCGAGCCGCCCGGCGGTCATCTCCTCGCCCGCCCGCCGCGCGTCCATGAGCGCGATCAGGGCGCGTACGTCCGTGGGGTGCATGCCGTTGCGGTCCGCGAACCGGGCGCTGTGCAGGCCGAGTTCGACGGCTACGGCACGCAGCAGATGGACGATCTCCATTTCGGGCTGCAAGCGGGGCCTCCGGCGCTATTATCTCGCTGAGCGAGTATCTCGTTCAGCGAGATAATAAGGGGGCGATCCCGTGGCGGGACACGACGACGAGGCCTTCCGTGCCGCGTACGACAAGGTTCTGGCGAAATGGCCCGGGGACCGCGAGGCGCTGACGGTCGCCACGCCCTTCGGTGACACCCGGGTCAACGCCTGCGGCCCGCGCGACGCGCCCCCGCTGCTCCTGCTCCCGGGCGGCGGCGGGGCCACCTCGGCCTCCTGGTACGCGCAGGCGGCGGACCTCTCCGGCGTCCGCCGCGTGTACGCCCCCGACCTGCCCGGCGCCGCGGGCCTGAGCGCCCCGGCCGGCGACCGCCACCCCCGTACGGTCGCCGACCTGGCCGACTGGCTGGACGCCGTGCTCGACGGGCTGGGCGCCGTCGCGGCCGACGTGGGCGCGCACTCCTACGGCGGCTGGATCGCCCTGCACCACGCCCTGCGCGCCCCGGCCCGGGTGCGCCGCCTGTTCCTCCTGGACCCGACCAGGTGCTTCGCCGGGTTCAAGGCGGCGTACCTGCTCCACGCCCTGCCGATGCTGCTGCGGCCCACGCCCCGCCGGGTCCGCGCCTTCCTGGACTGGGAGAGCGGGGGGAGTGCTGCGGACCCGGACTGGCTCGCCCTTCAGGAGGCGGCCGCGGGTTTCCCGGCCGCGCGGCCGGTGACCGGGCCGCGCCCGGCCCCGGACGCGCTGCGCGGCCTGGACGTGCCGGTCCTGCTGCTCGTGGCCGCGAACAGCAGGACCCATGACCCTCGTGAGGTGGCGGCCCGGGCGGCCGGACTCCTGCCGCGCGTGGAGACCGCCGTCCTGCCGGACGTGTCGCACCACGCGCTGCCGCAGACGGGCCCGAGCGCCCTCAACCGCCATCTCATGGATTTCCTGTCCGGTCCCTGAGCCTCACCCCACCTTCTCGATCACCGCTCGGCGGATGAGGAACTTGCCGGGCTCCCGCACCTGTTCGAAGGCCGCGTTGTTGAGCAGGACACAGCTGCCGGAGACCGAGGTGACCTTCACCGTCGTGGACTTGTTGTTGTCCAGGTTGGTGACCTTCAGGGTCGTCCCCGCCGGGAACTGGTTGCTGGACGCGGCCGGGGCACCGGCCTCGCCGGACAGGGTCACCGTGGAGCCCTTGCAGACCTGCTGGCCGGAGCCCGCGGCCGCGCCACCGGAGTTGTCGCCCGCCGCGGGGGCGGACTGCGAGGGGGCAGCGCCCGCCTGAGCGCCGCCGGCCTGCTGGCCACCGTTGCCACCGGCCTGCTGACCGCCGTTGTCGCCGCCCTGCGCCGCCTGGGAGTCCTGAGCCGACTCCCCAACCGTGCAGCCGGCCGCCTTCTGCTGGACCTCGATCTGCTTGATGACCGCCTCGCGGTTGGCGATCCGGGCCGCCGACTGGGCGTCCGGGTGCGCCTTCTGGTCCGCGATGAACTTGTCGTTGTTGCCGTGGGCCGTGGCCAGCCCCTGGCAGACCGTCGAGTTCCCGGCCGACAGCGTCTTCGCGTCGTGCGCCGACTGGGCGGCATTGGACGTGGTGGCCAGTGCGAAGGCCCCGCCGCCCGCCACCGCGGCGGCGGTGACGAGCAGCGCGACCTTCTTCTTCGTGCCGAGTGTTCGCCTACGCGACATGCGCGCCTCCTGAAAGAGGTAGGGGAGCGTACGCCGCTATGTACGAGATGCCGAACGAGGTTACTCAGCGGTTCTCGAGGTCCATGAAGTAACCTGCGTCACAAGGGAGTTGAGCGTCGCTCAGCTCTTGTTGTGGGCCAGGGCCTCCCGGACGGCGTCCTCGGAGCGGGCCACCAGCGCCGTTCCGTCGTCGGCGGTGATGATCGGGCGCTGGATGAGCTTGGGGTGCTCGGCGAGCGCGGTGATCCACCGGTCCCGCGTGCCGTCGTCCCGTGCCCACCCCTTGAGCCCCAGCTCCTTGGCGGCCTCCTCCTGGGTGCGGGTGATGTCCCACGGCTCGAGGTTCAGCCGGTCGAGCACGGCCCTGATCTCGTCCTCGCTCGGCACGTCCTCCAGATACCGGCGGACGGTGTACTCGGCCCCCTCGGCGTCGAGCAGGCTGATGGCGCTCCGGCACTTGGAGCAGGCCGGATTGATCCAGATTTCCATGCGGCACACGGTACTCGGCCCCGGCTCTGTTCGAATTTCTGGCGCCTCCGCAGCCCCATCCTGACCGACTGTCACAGGGCATCAAATTCCCGTTCCACCTGCGCATTTGCCAGTCGTCGCGAACCCCCGATTGTCAGTGGCCGCCGGTAGACTGGAAGCAGTGTTCGAGACAGTCGCCGGAACCCCGGAGGGCTGCCTGACCGCGACAGGAGGATGCCCGTGCCCGCTGCCGCCCTGAAGTCGAAGCCGTTGCCGACCCAGTCCACCGCCCAGCGTTCCGTGCTGTTCGACTCGCCCTACGAGCCCGTGACGAAGCGGCCCCTGCCGGCCGGCCGGCCGCGCGAGTGGTACGTCACGCACAACCGCCGCCTGAAGGCCATGCGCCTCGCCATAGCCCTGCTCGACTCCGGGATCTACGCGCCGGCCCAGGCCCGCGACGACACCATCCGCAGCACGGCGGAGGAGATCGGCATGCGTCCGCCGTCCGACATCACCTGCCACATGGTGCGCGCGTTCATGCGCTACAGCCGCTGACGCCCGGCGCCGGGCATCCCACGCTGCACGGGGCGCCCGGCGCACGTCCGCCGTGAACACCCGTGGCGCCCGCCGCAGCCCAGCCGTCGCCCGCCGGGGTCGAGGCCGGGCCGGGGCCGGCGTTCCGCGGCAGAGGCCCGGCGCGGGCGACACGTCCGGCGCCGGCGCGCGCGTGCCGCAGGTGCCCGGCGTGCCGCAGCGGGCCGCGCAGCCCCTGCCCGCCGTGGCCGCCGCGAACTGCGCACAGAGCCGGGCGGCCGGCGTTCGGGCGCCGGGGCGGGGGTGCCGTTCGCCCGGCCGTGCGCGGGCCGCGGCCTACGCCGACCCGACCGTATACGGCTCCCGCTCGGCCGACCCCGCCAGCAGGGTGGCCACGAACTCCCGCAGATCCGCCGGATGCTCCCGGAACCACAGCCCCAACCGGTGCTGTGCGCCGGGGAGGTCGAAGCGCGCGTACCGGGCCCGCACCGACAGCGCGTCCTGGACGGCCTCCGTCACAGCCGGCGGGATCACCGCGTCCGTGCCCGGGACCGCCAGCACCGCCCGGCCCCGGTACGTCCGGTACGCCTCCAGCGCGGGCGAGTTCCGCCAGCTGTCCGGCGTACGGATGATCTCGCTGAACCGCCCCCGGCCGTCCCCGAACGGCACCTCCCAGGCCTCGGGGGAGTAGACGGCGGGCGAGCACAGCCCGACGGCCGCCACCCGGCGCCCGTAGTGCCGTACGAGATCCGCGACCGTCTGGCCGCTCATGCTGAAGCCCACCAGCACCAGCGGATCGTCCGCCGGGGCGTGCGCGTCGAGCACCGCCACCGCCTGCTCGTATCTGCGCCGCAGGCTCAGCTCCCCGAGCGTGCCGGTGCTCCCGCCGTGCCCCGAGAAGTCGAACGCCAGGGTGTGACAGCCCTGTGCGGTGAACTCGGCGAGCACCGGCAGCAGCCGTTCCTTGCTGCCGTTCCCCGCGCCGTGCAGCAGCACCGCAGTGGCCACTCCCGGTGTCCCGGCGCGCACCCCGCTGAGCCGTTCGCCGTCGAAGTCGTGTACGAAATCGGAGAGTTCACCCATGCCGGCCATTCACTCACGGCCGGCCCCGGCCCGGAAAACGGGATGCAGCGGCGGTCCGGGCCTCCCTACGCTGAACAAACGGCACGAAGCCGACACACTCCACCCCCACCGCACTCACCTCACGGAGGTCCGTCATGCGTGGCATCGTCGTGACCGGGACCTTGGTCCTGGTGATCCTGGGAATCGGAAACCACCTCTGGTGGCTCGCCGCCGTCGTCCTGCTGTACCTGTACGCGACGCACGGACGCGGTTCGCCCGGCACGCCACCGCCCGCCGGCCCGGCCGGCCTGCCGGACAGCTACCGGGCCTACCGGGACCGCAGGGACCGGCAGGCCAAGTGGGAGCGCCGCTACCGCCGGGAGCGCCCCTTCGAGTCACGCCGGCAGCAGCGCGAGAAGAGCGGCTGAGCAAGCGCGTCCCCGGTCACAGACCGGGGGCGCCCCACACCGGGAACCAGCGGCTGAGCTCCGGCTCGATCCGCAGGTCGTTCCCGAGCGCCGCCTTCACCTGCAGCTCCAGCGCGCTGTCCCGGTGCTGGGCGGCGCCGGGCAGCGGACAGAACGGGTAGAAGGTGCCGCGCTTGTAGAGGTAGACCAGCGCCAGCCTGCGGCCCGTGTCGTCCGCGAAGGCCGCCAGCGAGCACAGCAGCTGCGGGCCGAAGCCGTTGATCTCCATCGAGCTGTTCACCGCGTGCAGATCGTTGACCAGTTGTGGCAGCTGGTCGGGGGTCCGCTGCGAGACCAGCCAGGAGTAGCCGTAGTCGTCCCGCCGCAGCTCCACCGGCGGGCCGGTGCGGTCGGTGTCCGCGTCGAGCAGCGCCTGCACCTCCCGGTGGGTCTGCTCGAAGGCGGCTCCCTCCACCGTGGCGAAGCACACCGCTCCGCCCCCGGTCGCGGTGAAACCGGCTGCGACCTGCAGGGTCACGGCCGCCGACGGCAGCGCGAAGAGCTGGTCGAGATCGGGTGCGACCGGTTTGGTACGGCCCAGCAGAATGTCCAGCAGCCCCACGCTCAGCCCGCCTTCCCGGGGGTGGCGGCCTCGCCCAGCTCCGCGGAGATCCGGCCCAGCTGCTGGAGGCGCTGCTCCAGGGTCGGGTGCGTCGAGAAGAACCGCTCGATGCCCGGCTCCTTGCCGGTCGCGGGGGTGAAGTAGAAGGCGTTGAAGGCCTGGGCGGTGCGCAGGTCCTTGGTCGGGATCCGGGCGATGTCCCCGGAGACCTTCGTGAGTGCCGACGCCAGCGCCGAGGGCCGCCCGGTCAGATGCGCCGCCGCCCGGTCGGCCGCCAGCTCCCGGTAGCGGGACAGCGCCCGGATCAGCAGGAAGCTGATCGCGTACACGGCCGCGGAGACGCCGATCACGGCGGCGAACACGGCGGCGGTGTTCTGGTCCCTGCGGCCGCCGCCGAGGACCTGTGAGTAGAACGCGAACCGCACGATCAGGCCCGCGATCACCCCGAGGAAGGACGCGATCGTGATCACGGCCACGTCCTTGTGCGCCACGTGCGACAGCTCGTGCGCCAGCACGCCCTCCAGCTCCGCCGGCTCCAGCCGCCGCAGCAGCCCGGTGGTCACGCAGACCACGGCGTGATCGGGGTTGCGCCCGGTCGCGAACGCGTTCGGCATGTCCATCTCGGACACGGCGACCACCGGTTTGGGCATGTCGGCGATCGCGCACAGCCGGTCGACCACCGCGTGCAGCTCGGGATACTCCTCCCGCTCCACCACCCGCCCGCGCATCGCGAACATGGCGATCTTGTCGGAGAACCAGAACTGCGCCACGAACATCGCCCCGACCAGGACGACGACCAGCAGCCAGGACTTCAGCAGCACGATCAACGCGGCGACGAACCCCACGTACAGCAACCCGAGCAGGAACAGCGTGAGACCCATGCGCACGGTCAGTCGCCGATCACTCCGGAAGCGGCTCTGCATCTTGCATCACCCCGCAGTCAGGCACTCGTCCCGCTGTCCAGTGTGCACCCGCCGATTCCCATGGGATGGTTCCGAACGGCCCTAGGAGCAGCAAAGGCTCCCCGTGCGTCACCGGGGGGCGGCCGCGGACCCCTCCAGCACGGCGCGGCCGCGGTCCAGCAGCTCGGTGACCCCCGGCTCCGACCGGCTCGCCACCCCCCACACCAGGGCCCGCCGCACGACCGGCGCCGCCCGCGCGCGCAGCCGTACGTCCGGATCCTCCAGCAGCGCCACGGCCGCCCGCAGTCGTACGGCCTCGCCGTGGGCGTCCAGCAGCCGCCACGCCGACACCCGCTCCCACCGGGGCCGCGCCGGGTCCAGCCGCCGCAGGAGCCACTGCGCCGGCAGCGAGCCGGCCGAGGGCAGCAGGGCGAGCGTGGCCTCGCCGACCACCCCGGGCGACGGATCGTCCAGCATCGGCCGCATCCGCGACACGTCCGTCACGTCCAGTGT
Organism: Streptomyces sp. NPDC052301; assembly: GCF_044593395.1. NCBI lineage: Bacteria > Bacillati > Actinomycetota > Actinomycetes > Kitasatosporales > Streptomycetaceae > Streptomyces > Streptomyces sp. NPDC052301. Next base: position 256,343 of record NZ_JBIUBE010000004.1, read on the forward strand.
CCGCAGCCCGGCCACCGCCCGCGCCCGCACCCCCGGCACCGGGTGGTCGAGCAGCGGCCACAGCAGTGCGGCGTCCGCACGCTCCCCGCACTCCCCGAGCCCGATCGCGGCGCCGGGCGGCAGCGCCGGACCGGCCGGGTCGGCGCAGCGCTCCCTGTACCAGGGCAGCGGATCGATCCCGTGCTGCCGTAGGACGTACCGTGCACAGGCCCGCACCAGCGCCGACCGGTCGCCGAGGAAGCCGGTGGCCCGTTCCGGCCGGCCGAGCCGGCGCAGCGCGGTGACCCCGGCGGACCGGGCCCGTGGACTGCGCGCCGCGAGCAACGGGTCCAGCACCTCGGCCGCGTTCTCCACCGTGACGGCGGCGAGCGCGGCCTCCGCGCACAGCGTCTGGATGACGGCGTCGTCGTCCCGGGCGGCGGTGCGGGCCAGTTCGACGGGGGAGAGGGAACCCGTCTCGACGGCCAGACCGTGGGCGAACCGGCGTACGGCGCGGTCGGTGGAGGCGAGGAGCGGATCCAGCCGCTCCCGGGGCGCCCGGCGCAGCACGTCGCCGAGCAGTCCGAGCCCGAAGTCGCCCCGGTACCGGTCGCCGAGGCGCCGGATCAGCGGGGCGAGCCGCGCGGCCGTCTCCGCGTCCAAGGCCTGAGCGAGCCGCTTCCGGGCCCGCGCGCGGACCGGTTCCGCCCAGTCGGTGCACCGTACGGCCACCAGCGGGAGCAGCTCCGGACGGCCGGCGGCCCGGCCCAGCGCCCGGTGCCGGACCCGGCCGTCGCGGTGGCACAGGGCGAGTGCCAGCCGGCCGTCGGTGAGCGGGGCGCCGGCGGCCAGGGCGGCGAGCAGCGAGCGGCCGTCGTGCGTTCGCTCCCACCCGGCGCCGGCGTCCGGCGGCCAGTACCACTCCTCGGCCCGCGTGCCCTCGTCCAGCTCCAGCCAGGCCGCCGGGTCACCGGTGTCGAGCACGTCCCGCAGCGCCGCGCCCTCGGCGAGCCGCTGCGCCGCCCCGCTCCGCTCCCGCACGCACACTCCTAATAAGGGGAGCGCATCTGCGCGTACCCGAGCAGCACGATCACCACGGCCACACAGCCCAGCACGATCGTCGTCGACACCCAGGACGACCGGCGCGGTGCCGCCGGGTCGGGGTCGGCGCGGAACGGCGCCGGGTCCGGCGGGTTCTCCTTCCAGCGGGCGGCGAGCATCCGGGCACGGGCCGAGGGCTCCTTGTGCTCGGCGGAGTTCGCCCATCTGTGGTCGAACTCCCGCTCCCAGTCGTCCTGTTCCGGCATCCCCGTTCAACCTCTCTCGTTCCGCCACGGTCAGAGGGATGATCCCCCGAAAGTAGGAAGCCTGGGAAGCGGGAAAGGTTGCACGCGGTGTGCGAGCCGGTCAGCCGGAGCGGCGGAAGCGGTTGCGGTACTCGGTCGGGGTCGTGTCCAGTCTGCGCCGGAACGCCCGGATGAAGGTGTCGGTCGTACCGAAGCCGCACGTGCCCGCGACGCGTTCCAGGGTCTCGTCGGTGGTCTCGAGCCGGTTCCGTGCCGCTTCGACCCGTGCCGCCTCGACATAGGCGGCCGGTGTCGTGCCGAGTTCGGTCTTGAAGATCCGGGTGAGCTGGCGTTCGCTGAGGTGGGCGTGGCGCGCGAGGTCGCCGATGGTCAGGGGCTCGGCGATGTGCTCGGCGACGAAGTGGCGCAGCCCGGTCATGCGCCGGGTGGTCGAGACCGGCTCGATGGGCACGCTGAACCGGCTCTGCCCGCTCGGCCGCTTCAGGTACATGACCAGCTGGCGGGCCACCCGCAGGGCGACGGCCTCGCCGAAGTCATCGGAGCGGAGCGAAAAGCCGTCGGCCGGCTCTCCCGTGCTGGGAGAGCCGGCCGACGGCCCACAGACGGCCCAGGGGAGCGGTTACCCGCTCTGACCTGGGGCGACATCACACGTCGAAGTACAGCTCGAACTCGTGGGGGTGCGGACGCAGCTGCAGCGGCGCGATCTCGTTGGTGCGCTTGAAGTCGACCCACGTCTCGATCAGGTCGGACGTGAACACGTCGCCCTGGAGGAGGAACTCGTGGTCGGCCTCGAGGGCGTCGAGGACGGCGTTCAGCGAGGTCGGGACCTGGGCGACGTTCGCGTGCTCCTCGGGAGCCAGCTCGTACAGGTCCTTGTCGATCGGCTCGGCCGGCTCGATCTTGTTCTTGACGCCGTCCAGGCCCGCGAGGAGCAGGGCCGAGAAGGCGAGGTACGGGTTGCCGGAGGAGTCGGGCGCGCGGAACTCGACGCGCTTGGCCTTCGGGTTCGAACCGGTGATCGGGATACGCATGGCCGCGGAGCGGTTGCGCTGCGAGTACACCAGGTTGATCGGCGCCTCGAAGCCCGGCACCAGACGGTGGTACGAGTTCACCGTCGGGTTGGTGAAGGCCAGCAGGGCCGGGGCGTGCTTGAGGATGCCGCCGATGTAGTAGCGGGCGGTGTCCGACAGGCCCGCGTAACCGGCCTCGTCGTAGAACAGCGGGTCGCCGTTGCTCCACAGCGACTGGTGCACGTGCATGCCCGAGCCGTTGTCACCGAAGATCGGCTTCGGCATGAAGGTCGCGGTCTTGCCGTTGCGCCAGGCCACGTTCTTCACGATGTACTTGAAGAGCTGCAGGTCGTCGGCGGCGGCCAGCAGGGTGTTGAACTTGTAGTTGATCTCCGCCTGGCCGGCGGTGCCCACCTCGTGGTGCTGGCGCTCGACCTTCAGGCCCGACCGCTCCAGCTCGAGGGAGATCTCGGCGCGCAGGTCGGCGAAGTGGTCGACCGGCGCGACCGGGAAGTAGCCGCCCTTGTAGCGGACCTTGTACCCGCGGTTGTTCTCCAGGGCGCCGGTGTTCCAGGCGCCCGCCTCGGAGTCGATGTGGTAGAAGGACTCGTTTGCGCTGGTCGCGAAGCGGACGGAGTCGAAGACGTAGAACTCGGCCTCGGGACCGAAGTACGCGGTGTCCGCGATACCGGTCGACGCGAGGTAGGCCTCGGCCTTCTTCGCCACGTTGCGCGGGTCACGGGAGTACTGCTCACCGGTGATCGGGTCGTGGATGAAGAAGTTGATGTTGAGGGTCTTGTCCCGGCGGAACGGGTCGACACGGGCCGTGGACAGGTCGGCACGCAGAGCCATGTCGGACTCGTGGATGGCCTGGAAGCCACGGATCGACGATCCGTCGAAGGCCAGCTCCTCGTCCGGGTCGAACGCCTCAACGGGCACCGTGAAGTGCTGCATGACGCCCGGCAGGTCGCAGAAGCGGACGTCGACGAACTTGACCTCCTCGTCCGCGATGAACTTCTTGGCCTCGTCGGCGTTCTGGAACATCCAGCTCCTCCTACTCCCGACCGTCCTCGCCGGGGTGGTAGATCGTTCGTGCGGCCAGTGCGGTGGCACACGCTGGTCTCGACCCTAGGGACGGGTGATTTCTCGGGCGTGACCCGTTTGTTTCGCAGAAGTTAACCGGCCACCAGTCCACCCTAGCCCCGGGACACCCCGCCGTACCCCGGTCATTTCGGGCGCAGTACCGTGGTCGCGTGGACAACAGGCAAGCAATCGGATCGTGGCTCTCCGGGCCGCGCGCGGCCATGGAAGAGGCGGGCGCCGACTTCGGATACCGGGGCGAACAGCTCGGGCTGCCCGAAGAGGGGCCCAACTCGATCGCCCGGCCCGGCCGGCGCCTGGGCGCGCTCGCCGTGGACTGGGGTCTGAGCGTTCTGATCGCATACAGCCTGATCACCGGCGGCTACAAGGTGCCTGCGACCAGTGACTGGGCGCTGGGTGTCTTCTTCGTCATGAGCGTGCTGACCGTCGGCACGATCGGCTTCACGCCGGGCAAGCGGATCTTCGGCATCCGGGTGGTGGCGCTGGAGACGGGCACGGTCAACCCGCTGCGTGCCCTGCTGCGCACGGTCCTGCTGTGCGTCGCGATCCCGGCGCTGATCTGGGACCGCGACGGCAGGGGGCTGCACGACCGGCTGGCGAAGACGGTCGAGGTACGCGTCTGAGCCGGCGCCGTCGAGCTGCGGCCCGGCTGCGGGACGCGGTTTCGTCGTGGCCGGTCGCGCCCCCACTGCGGAGCCGTGTGCGGGTGTCCGGTCCCGCGCCCCGGGCGGTCGCCGAGTGCCTCGAGGGAGGGGAGACGCCCCGGCTCACCCTCTCCGCAGCACCGCAGTGACCGCCTCCCGCAGCGCCGCCTCCGGATCCGCCGCCGCGTCCTCCGCGCGCCACGCCACGAACCCGTCCGGCCGCACCAGCACCGCCCCGTCCACCGACGTGCCGTGTGCCGCCGCCCAGTCGTCGCCCTCCGCGTCGTACCGCAGCTCCGCCCGCGCCCCGGCGCCGATCCGGTAGGCGTCCAGCCGTACCCCCTCCGTCCCGGCGATGCGCCGCGCCGCGGCCTGCCAGGCGGCCCCTGCCGCCGACCCCGCGTCGCTCAGCAGCACCAGTGACCGCTCGTAGAGGTCGAGCGTGGACAGCCGTTCGCCCGAGCGGCGCAGCCACAGGTGCGGGGCCCGGCTGCCCGGTTCCCCGGTCAGCCGCATCTCGTCGGGTACGACGTCCTGGTCCGGGTCGGCGCCCGCGACGGCGCCCTGCGGGTAGCGGTAGCCGAGGACCACGTTGAGGATGCCGCCGCGCTTGCCGCCGCCGATGCCGGGGGCGGGGGCGAAGCCGGGGTGGCTGTGTTCCACGGAGCGGGCCGAGGCCCGGGCGCTGGTCGCCAGGGCGACGGGCCGGCGCTCGGCGTCGTACGTCTCCAGCAGCCCCGGCCCGGCCCAGCCGTCGAGGACGGCGGCCAGTTTCCAGGCCAGGTTGTGCGCGTCCTGGATGCCGGTGTTGGAACCGAACGCCCCGGTCGGCGACATCTCGTGCGCGGAGTCCCCGGCGAGGAAGACCCGGTCGTGCCGGTAGCGCTCGGCGACCCGTTCGGCGGCGCGCCAGGACGCCTTGCCGGTGACCTCGACGTCGAGGTCGGGCACGCCGACGGCCAGGCGGATGTGCCGCTGGAGCCGCTCCTCGGTGAACTCCTCGAGCCTTTCGCCGTTTTCGGGGTGCCAGGGCGCGTGGAAGACCCAGTGCTCCTTGTTGTCGACGGGGAGCAGGGCGCCGTCGGCCTCGGGGCTGGTGAGGTAGCAGCAGATGAAACGCCGGTCGCCCACGGTGTCGGCGAGCAGTTTGGAGCGGAAGGTGACGCTCACGTTCGCGAAGATGTCGCCGGGGCCGCTCTGCCCGATGGCGAGCCGGTTCCGGACGGGGCTGCGCGGGCCGTCGGCGGCGACCAGGTAGTCCGCCCGGACGGTGTACAGGTCGTCGCTGTCACGGTCCCGGACGTACGCCGTCACTCCTTCGGGGTCCTGGGAGAAGGACTCCAGCTCGTGGAAGTACCTGAGGTCGCCGCCGAGCGCGCGGGCCCCCTTCAGGAGCACCGGCTCCAGGTCGTTCTGGCTGCACAGACACCACGCCGTCGGGCTGAACCGGGCGATCCCGCCGCCGGGGTCGATCTCCCGGAACAGCCACTCGCCGGCGTCGCCGACCAGCGTCGGCGTCTGCAGGATCCCGTGGTTGTCCGAGAGGAGCGAGGCCGCCGTCTTGATGTCCCGCTCGATGCCGGCCACCCGGAACAGCTCCATCGTCCGCACGTTGTTGCCGCGGCCACGCGGATGGAGGGAGGTTCCGGAATGCCGCTCGACGAGCATGTGCGGTACGCCGAGACGGCCCAGGAACAGGGAGAGGGACAGGCCCACGAGAGAGCCGCCCACGACGAGGACGGGAACCTGGTGATCGGCTTTCTGCTGCATCAGGGGCTCCAGAGGCAGGGGTGCGGGTGTGGGGCGCGTTGCAGTTTCCATGCCCTCTCGGGAGGGGTTTGGCGTGTTCAATCACCCGCCTGGTTCACGCGAGTCGCGCGCTTCGAAGGACCGGAACAGGATCAAAAAGCGCTGACGTCGCGTCATGACGGCGGCGCAGGCCTCTGCCCCCGGTAAGGAGATGTGCGGCATGACCACCACGTCGGAACAGGTTTCGGAACAGTCGACGCGACAGGTGTCGAAACGGGTTTCCCAGTCAGTCTTCGACGGCTCCCACCTCCGGGTCGTCCTGCTGGTGGACGTACACGACGGCGCCCAGCAACAGTTCCTGGAGGCCTACGAACAGCTGGGCAAACAGGTCGCGGCGGTGCCCGGCCACATCAGCGACCAGCTGTGCCAGTCGATCGAGAACCCCTCCCAATGGCTCATCACCAGTGAGTGGGAGAGCGCTCCGCCGTTCCTCGCATGGGTGAACAGCGAGGAGCACGTCCGCATGGTGAAGCCGCTGCACAGCTGCGTGCGGGACACCCGGTCGCTGCGCTTCCACATCGTCCGCGAGACGGGCAACGGAGCCCCTTCCGCGGGGCGCCGGCTGCAGGTGTCCCCGCGGATCGGCGACGGCGTGATCCGGCACGCGCTCACCTTCACGGTCAAGCCGGGCAGCGAGCCGGAGGTCGCGCGGATCCTCGCGGACTACGCCTCGCCCGAGGCGCAGGTCGACGAGACCACGCGGCTGCTGCGCACCTCCCTCTTCATGCACGGCAACCGGGTGGTTCGGGCCATCGAGGTGCGCGGCGACCTGCTCGCGGCGCTGCGGCACGTCGCCCAGCAGCCCGAGGTGCGGGCGGTCGAGGAGGCCATCAACCCGTACCTGGAGCAGCACCGGGACCTCAACGACCAGGAGTCCGCACGGGTGTTCTTCACCCGGGCGGCGCTGCCGGCCGTGCACCACGTCACCGCGGACGAGGCGGCCGAGGGCGAGCGGCACGCGCTGCACTACCAGGCCCGCCCCGGCTCCGGGATGCGGCTGGCCGAGCTGCTCGCGCAGGGAGACGTGGCGGCGGCGGAGGACGCGGGCGGCCCGATCCTGCGCAGCACGATCTACCAGCGTGACGACGACGTCGTACGGCTCATCGACGTACGCGCGGGTCAGCGTCCGGACCTCGACCCGCCGGCCGCACTGGCCGACCTGCTGACGGGCTCCGCGGTCCGCATGGAGCTCATCACCGACCGCCGCTCGCCGGGCGCCTGAACCCGGCCGGCGCAGCACACCCACGGAGGAACGTCGTGATCAAACCCCTTCCGAAGATCGTGGACCTCGGCGAGATCGAGCCCAACACCCGGCGCGGCGGCGATCTGCGCGCCATGCTCACCCCGACCACGGTGGGCTCCACCAGCGGCTTCATGGGCGTGGCCCTCATCAACCCCGGCGACCGCATCGGTGAGCACTACCACCCGTACTCCGAGGAGTTCGTGTACGTCGTCTGCGGCGAGCTCGAGGTCGACCTGGACGGCGAGCCGCACCCGCTCCGGCCGGAGCAGGGGCTGATGATCCCCATGAACATGCGGCACCGGTTCCGCAACGTGGGCAGGTCCGAGGCCCGCATCGTCTTCCACCTGGGCCCGCTGGCCCCGCGCCCGAACCTGGGTCACGTCGACACGGAGGAGACGGAGCACGCCGCCGTCGCAGCCGAGCCGGCCGACCGGGGGCAGGTCCTGTCATGACCCGGCGGGTGGCGGTCACCGGCATAGGCATCGTCGCTCCGGGCGGGATCGGCGCGCCCGCGTTCTGGAACCTGCTCGCCGAAGGCCGTACGGCGACCCGGGGCATCACGTTCTTCGACCCCGCCGGCCTCAGGTCCAGGATCGCCGCCGAGTGCGACTTCGACCCGGCCGCGTACGGCCTGGACGCCGAGCAGGTCGAGCGGGCGGACCGGTACATACAGTTCGCCCTGGTCGCAGGTGACGAGGCGGTCCGTGACTCGGGTCTCGAACTGGCCCGGGAGGACCCCTGGCGGGTCGGAGTCTCCCTGGGCACCGCCGTCGGCGGCACCACCCGCCTGGAGCACGACTACGTGCTGGTCAGCAGCGCCGGTGAGCGCTGGGACGTGGACCACCGGCGGGCGGAACCCCAGCTGCACCGGGCGTTCTCGCCGAGCACCCTCGCCTCCGCGGTGGCGGAACGTTTCGGCGCCCAGGGTCCGGTGCAGACGGTGTCCACCGGCTGCACCTCGGGCCTGGACGCCGTCGGCTACGCCTTCCACACCGTCCAGGAGGGCCGGGCGGACATATGCATCGCCGGGGCCTCGGACTCGCCGATATCGCCGATCACCATGGCGTGCTTCGACGCGATCAAGGCCACCTCCCCCAACAACGACGACCCCGCGCACGCCTCGCGGCCCTTCGACAACGACCGTGACGGGTTCGTCATGGGCGAGGGCGGCGCGGTGCTCGTCCTGGAGGAGCTGGAGCACGCCCGGGCCCGCGGAGCGCACGTGTACTGCGAGCTCGGCGGCTACGCCACCTTCGGCAACGCCTACCACATGACCGGCCTGACCAGTGAGGGCCTGGAGATGGCCCGGGCGATCGACGTCGCCCTGGACCACGCCCGCCTCGACCCCACCGCGATCGACTACGTCAACGCGCACGGCTCCGGCACCCGGCAGAACGACCGCCACGAGACCGCCGCCGTGAAGCGGGCCCTGGGGCAGCACGCCTACGACACCCCCATGAGCTCCATCAAGTCCATGGTGGGCCACTCCCTCGGGGCGATCGGCGCGATCGAGATCGTGGCCTGCGTCCTGGCCCTGGCGAACCAGGTCGTACCGCCCACGGCGAACTACGAGACTCCCGACCCCGAGTGCGACCTCGACTACGTGCCGCGCGTCGCCCGCGAGCGGACGCTGAACGGCGTGCTGTCCGTCGGCAGTGGCTTCGGCGGCTTCCAGTCCGCGGTGGTCCTGACCCGGCCGAGAGAGAGGACACGATGAGCGAACCACATCCTCGGCGGGCGGCCGTCACCGGAATCGGCGTGGTCGCACCCAACGGAACCAGTACCGAGACCTTCTGGAAGTCCGTCCAGGAGGGCGTCAGCGTCCTCGACCGGATCACCCGCGAAGGCTGTGAGCACCTGCCGCTGCGGGTGGCCGGCGAGGTCCGCGGCTTCGACGCCGCCGCCACGATCGAGGGGCGCTTCCTGGTCCAGACCGACCGCTTCACGCACTACGCGATGGCCGCGGCCGACCTCGCTCTGGACGACGCCCGGCTCGGCCGGGCCGACACCGACGGCGAGCCGTTCTCCGTGGGCGTGGTCACCGCGGCCGGCTCCGGCGGCGGTGAGTTCGGCCAGCGCGAGCTGCAGCAGCTGTGGGGCAAGGGCAGCAAGTTCGTCGGCCCCTACCAGTCCATCGCCTGGTTCTACGCGGCCAGCACCGGCCAGATCTCCATCCGGCGCGGCTTCAAGGGCCCCTGCTCGGTGGTCGCCGCCGACGAGGCCGGCGGACTGGACGCCCTCGCCCACGCGGCCCGTGCCGTGCGGCGTGGCACCGATGTGATCGTGGCCGGGTCGACCGAGGCACCGCTCGCCCCGTACTCGATGGTGTGCCAGCTCGGCTACCCCGAGCTGAGCTGCGAGACCGACCCGGCCCGCGCCTACCGGCCCTTCACCGACGGCGCCTGCGGGTTCGTCCCGGCCGAGGGCGGCGCGATGATCGTCGTGGAGGAGACGGACGCGGCGCGCGAGCGCGGGGTGCCCGTACGGGCCACCCTCGCCGGACACGCGGCGACCTTCACCGGCGCCTCCCGCTGGGCGGAGTCCCGCGACGGGCTCGCGCACGCCATCCGCGGCGCCCTGGACGAGGCCGGCTGCGCCCCGGAGGAGATCGACGTGGTCTTCGCCGACGCCCTCGGCGTACCGGAGGCCGACCGGGCCGAGGCGCTGGCCCTCGCCGACGCCCTCGGCGGGCACGGCCGGCGCGTCCCCGTCACGGCACCCAAGACCGGCATCGGCCGCGGCTACTGCGCGGCCCCCGTGCTGGACACCGCGGCCGCCGTACTCGCGATGGAGCACGGCCTGATCCCGCCCACCCCGGGCGTCGCCGACATCTGCCACGACCTCGACCTCGTCACCGGACGGGCCCGCGCCACCGAGCTGCGCACGGCGCTGGTCCTCAGCCGGGGGCTCATGGGGTCGAACTCCGCGCTCGTGCTGCGCCACGGCGCCGCCGAGTGAGCACAGCAAAGGAGGAGAACACATGTCCCAGATCACCGTGGAAGAACTCGCCGCACTGATGAAGAAGGCCGCCGGGGTCACCGTCACCCCGCAGCAGCTCCAGGAGAAGCCGGACACCGGCTTCGACGTCCTCGGCATCGACTCGCTGGGCCTGCTCGGCATCGTCGGCGAACTGGAGAACGCGCACGGCACCCCGATGCCGGTCGACGCCGAGCGCTGCAAGACGCCCCGGCAGTTCCTCAACCTCGTCAACAGCACCCTGATGGCAGGAGCCTGACATGGCCGGACACACCCAGAACGAGATCACCATCGCCGCGCCCGTCGACCTGGTCTGGGACATGACCAACGACGTGGCGAACTGGCCGCAGCTGTTCAGCGAGTACGCCAGCGCCGAGATCCTCTCCGAGGAGGGAAACAAGGTCACCTTCCGGCTCACCATGCACCCCGACGAGAACGGCAAGGTGTGGAGCTGGGTCTCGGAGCGCGAGACGGACCGCGCCCATCTCAGCGTCAGGGCCCGCCGGGTGGAGACGGGCCCCTTCGCCCACATGAACATCCACTGGCAGTACGAGGAGGTTCCGGCCGGCACCCGCATGGTCTGGACCCAGGACTTCGCGATGAAGCCGGAGGCGCCCGTCGACGACGCCTGGATGACCGACAACATCAACAAGAACTCGAAGGTCCAGCTGGCCCTCATCCGGGACAAGATCGAGAAGGCGGCGGCCGGACACCGTCCCGCCCCGGCCCTGGCCGACTGAGCCGGACGGAGGAGAAGACCGTGCACCAGGCCCTCATCGTCGCCCGCATGGCCCCGGGCTCCGCTCCCGACATCGCCAAGGTGTTCGCGGAGTCCGACCGGGGAGAGCTGCCCCACCTCGTCGGCGTCGTCCGGCGCAGCCTCTTCCAGTTCGGTGATGTGTACATGCACCTCATCGAGTCCCGGCGCGATCCGGGACCGGCCATCGCCAAGGTCAGCTCGCACCCCCAGTTCCAGCAGATCAGCGAGCAGCTCTCGGCGTACGTCAGCGCGTACGACCCGGAGACCTGGCGGTCCCCGAAGGACGCGATGGCGCAGCGCTTCTACGTCTGGGAGCGCGACGCCGACGTCTGATCCCCCGTCCGGCGCACCGGTGCCGGGCCCGCGTCCGACGCGGGCCCGGCACCGGTGCGCTGCGGGGGAGCGGCGCTCAGGCGGAGACCGTGCAGTCGAACGCGTGCAGATAGGGGTTGACCGGCCGGATGTCACCGACGGTCAGGCCCGCGCCGGTCAGCCGGCGGACCATGCTGTCGGTGGTGTGCTTGGCCCCGCCGACGTTCAGGAGCAGCAGCAGGTCCATCGCCGTGCTGAACCGCATCGACGGGGTGTCGTCGACCAGGTTCTCGATGACCACGACGCGGGTGCCGGGGCCGCCGGCCTCGACGACGTTGCGCAGCAGCCGGGCGGTGGACTCGTCGTCCCACTCCAGGATGTTCTTGATGATGTAGACGTCGGCCTGGACCGGGACGGCCTCCCGGATGTCGCCGGGCACGATGCGCGCGCGGTCCGCGAGATCGCCGCCCTCGCACAGCCGCGGCACGGCGTTCTCCACCACCCGCGGCAGGTCGAGCAGGAAGCCGCGCATCGACGGGTACTTGTCCAGCAGGCACGCCACCACGTGCCCCTGCCCGCCCCCGAGGTCCGCGACCGACGAGGCGCCCGACAGGTCCAGCAGCGCGGCGACGTCGCGGGCCGACTGCTCGCTGGACGTCGTCATCGCGCGGTTGAAGACGTCGGCCGACTCCGGGGCGTCCTCGTTCAGGTAGACGAAGAACTCCTTGCCGTAGAGGTCCTCGACGACGTTCCGGCCGCTGCGCACCGCCTGGTCCAGCCGGGGCCAGGCGTCCCAGGTCCACGGCTCGGTGCACCACAGGCAGATGTTGCGCAGGCTGTTCGGGTCGTCCTCGCGCAGCAGCCGGGACATCTCGGTGTGGGCGAACGTGCCGTCGGGGCGCTCGGTGAAGACGCCGTAGCAGGACAGGGCGCGCATCAGCCGGCGCACCGGCTTCGGCTCGGCCCGCACGGCGGCGGCCAGCTCCTCCGCGGACATGGGGACGTCCCCGAGGGCGTCGGCGACGCCCAGCCGGGCGGCGGCGCGGACGGCGGCGGCACAGGCCGCCCCGAACACGAGCTCTCTCAGCCGCATCGACGGCGGAGGGGAGGGGGGCGCTCCCTGCTCGACGGGAGCCGAGAGCTCGGGGGATGCGGTCATGTGCCGCCTTCCTTCCTTGCGTGGATGGGCTTGCGTGGATGGGGCTCGGGGAAGGGTTACGGGCGTCCGCTCAGCACAGCCCCGCCGGCTTCGAGGCCCGGCAGACGTTGTGGTCGAAGGCGTTGGCGCTCTTGGCGTTCTCCTGGTTCACGAGGTCCGCGGGGGAGTTGCCCGCCAGGCTGTTGCCGGTGACCCGGTTCCGCTCGCCGGTCGCGCCCACGAAGCTCTTGAACAGGACGATGCCGCCGGACATCGGGGACTTGCCGGAGTGCCCGGTGACCACGTTCCGCGTCACCAGGGTGTTATCGACGCCGGTCAGCACGATGCCGGAGCCCTGCAGGAAGGGCAGCCGGTCGGTCTTCGGGCAGTACTTGTTGTTCTGCACGACGCGGTTCTCGCTGACCGTCAGGGCGCCGCCCTTCGGCTTGTTCTCGTCGCCGATGACGAACACGCCTGCGCAGTTGCCGGTGAGGTAGTTGCGGGTCACGGAGAGGTCGCGCAGCCGGCGGACGGTGATGCCGATGCGGTTGGCCTCCAGGTCGTTGCCCTCGATCACCGTGCCCAGGGTGTCCCGGGCGCCCTCCTCGGCCGTCACGTTGTTGGCGAGGAACAGGCCGGCGTCACCGCTTCCCCGGGCGACGTTGTGCTGGAAGAGACTCCGGGTGGAGTGCTCCTGGCCGATGCCCCACTGCCCGTTGTCGACGGCGTACACCCGCCGCACGGTCAGCCGGTCGGTCCCCATCGACCACAGGCCGATCCGTGGGAAGCCGGACACCGTGAGGTCGGAGACGGTGACGTTCTTCAGGGCCGTGTTCTTCGCCCCGACCACACAGATGCCGTTGCCTCCCTCCGCACAGCTGACGGAGGCCTTCCGGGCACCCGGCGTGGACTTCTTCGTGGCCGACGCGGTGCTCGCCGCGGCCGCCGCGAGCTGCTTCGCGGTCGGCTTGATCACCGTACCGGGGCCCACACCGCGCAGGGTCACTCCCGGTGTCTTCACCGTGACGCTCTCGTGGTACGTGCCTGCCAGCACGACCACCGTGTCGCCGGTCCGCGCGGCGTCCACCGCCTTCTGGATCGACTCACCCGGGTGCACCAGATGCATCCGGTGGGCGGCCGACGCGGGGCTGGTGGTGAGGACGGCGCCGAGAAGCGCCGCGCTGCAGGCGAGGTACGTAATTTGGCGTTTTGTCACATTCCGAAGGTTAGGAGCGCATGAGCCGATTACCGGCTGGATACGCCGTTCGGCGGCGTGTCAGGAGGGAGTCCGCATCCACCGGCGCCCCGGTGTCCGGGCGACGGCCGTCCCGGCTGCTAGCTTCGCGAGCTGTCGAAACGTCCCGGACGTGCTCCGGGGCGAAGGCACGGCGGTGAGCACCGCCGGGAGCGGAGGCGACGGTGACGGGCACGAGTGAGCATCCGGACGGGCCCGCGGTCCCGCCGGTCAGGCGCAGGAGTCTCCTGACCTCGGCCGCCCTGGCCGCCGCCGCGCCGGTCCCGGCCGCCGATCCCGCACACGCCGACGCCCGGCCGACGGGCGGTCCGGCCGGTGCGGACGGCTGCGGATCCGTCGCGCGGCTGCTCGCCGTGCCCGAGGCCGGCCGGGGGATCGGCTGGCTCCGCAGTGCCCTGCAGGTCGCCGTGGAGCTCGAACTCGCCACCATCCCGCCGTACCTGTGCGGCTGGTGGTCGATCAGGGACCGCCGCGGCGAGGCCGCCCGGCTGATCCGGCGCGTCGTCGGCGACGAGATGTACCACCTGGGCGTCGTCTGCAACCTGCTCGTGGCCGTCGGCGGCCGGCCCCGGATCAGGCAGGCGGCACCCCACTACCCCGGACCACTGCCCGGCGGGGTGCGTCCCGGGGTGCACGTGTACCTCTCGGGGCTCACCAGGGCCTTCGTGCACGACGTGATGATGGCGATCGAGGCCCCGGAGCACCCGCTCGCCCGGACGACGCAGGCGCACAGCATCGGTCACTTCTACGGCCACCTGATGGCGGCGTTCCGCAGGACGGCGCCGCACCTCTCGCCGCGGGGGCAGCTGTCCGACCGCATCGGTTCCGACGTGCTGCGGCCGGTGCGCACCCTCGACGACGTCGAGCGCTCCATCGAGATCATCAAGGAGCAGGGCGAGGGCACCGCCGCCTCCCCGGCCGACGCCTTCCACGGCGACCATCCGGCGCACTACTACGCCTTCGCGGAGATCTACCACGGGCGTCGACTGCGCAGGACGGCCCACGGCTGGCACTTCACCGGCGCCGCCGTGCCCTTCCCCGACGCGCGCCCCATGGCCCGGGTCCCGGCCGGCGGCCGGCCCCACCCGCCGGCACCCGTGCGACGGCTGCTGGCCCAGTTCGACGGCACCTACCACGCGGTGCTGGACGCGCTCGACAGGGCCTGGCGGGGCGGCGGCCCGAGCGCCCTGGGGGCGGCCGTCCACGCGATGCGCGGCATGGAGGGCCCGGCGGTACAGCTGATGGAGACGAAGATCCCGAACGCCCCGGGCACCTACGGCCCCCAGTTCCGGCCTGTCTGAGGGGAGGACCGGGGCCGGCGCGCTAGCGGCCCTTGGGCATGCGCATCCCCTTGGGCATCGGGCCCTTGGGGAGCGGCATGTTGGTCATCAGGTCGCCCAGCGCCCGCAGCCGGTCGTTGGTGGCGGTGACCTGCGGACCGGTCAGCACGCGCGGGTACTTCAGCAGGGTGGTGCGCAGCTTCTTCAGCTCCACCTGGCCCTCGCCGTTGCCCACGATCACATCGTGCACCGGCACGTCCGCGACGATGCGGTTCATCTTCTTCTTCTCGGCGGCCAGCAGGCTCTTCACCCGGTTCGGGTTGCCCTCGGCGACCAGCACGATGCCGGCCTTGCCGACCGCCCGGTGCACCACGTCCTGGCTGCGGTTCATCGCCACCGCAGGAGTCGTCGTCCAGCCCCGGCCGATGTTGTCCAGCACGGCCGCTGCGGCGCCCGGCTGACCCTCCATCTGGCCGAAGGCGGCCCGCTCGGCCCGGCGGCCGAACACGATCGCCATCGCCAGCAGGGCGATCAGCAGGCCGAAGATGCCCAGATAGATCGGGTGACCGATCAAGAAGCCGATCGCGAGGAAGACACCGAGGGTGCCGATGCCGACGGCCGCGAGTACAAGACCGATCTTCTTGTCGGCCTTGCGGGTCATCTTGTACGTGAGAGCGATCTGCTTCAGTCGCCCTGCGTTCGCGGCGTCCGCCGCGGGTTCCTTCCTCGCCATGTCACGAAGTCTACGTGGCCCGTGGAGTGCCGACGACGGCAGTGCCCGGGCGGACGGGTCAGGAGCGGCCGGCGGCCTGCTCCAGGAAGCGCTGTGCCTCCACGCGGTCCTTGGCGCGACGGCGGTCCTCCAGCACGGAGGTCCAGGCATTGCGGCGGGCGGTGCGCTGACCGCCGCTCATGAGCAGGGACTCCACGGCACGGAGGGCGTCGGTGAAGGACGGGATGGCGGTGGCGCGTACGGGCGCGGCCTGCATGATCGAGGTCCCCCTTGGAGCGAGCGATGTACGGGGCGTGATACGAGAGTCACTGATTGGTGTTACCAGGGCGTGTCCGAGCGGTCAAACGCCAATGAAACCTTGATGCGGGGCGGTAAAACGCTGACGCGGCCCTGACGTGTGCCCTCATCAGCGAGGACGGTCAGGACCGCGTCGTCTCGGCCATTACTGGCCGGTAATACCTTGTGCGTGAATTCACACGCTTGGCTCACACCGCCTGGACGGCGATGTAGGCGCCACGCTTCTCGATGGCCATCTGGTACAGGCGCCCGGCACGGTAGGAGGACCGCACCAGCGGGCCGGACATCACGCCGGAGAAGCCGATCTGCTCGGCCTCCTCCTTCAGCTCCACGAACTCCTGCGGCTTCACCCAGCGCTCGACGGGGTGGTGCCGGACGGAGGGGCGCAGGTACTGGGTGATGGTGATCAGCTCGCAGCCCGCCTCGTGCAGCTGCTTCAGCGCCTCGCCGACCTCCTCGCGGGTCTCGCCCATGCCGAGGATCAGGTTGGACTTGGTGACCAGGCCGAAGTCGCGGGCCTCGGTGATGACCTTCAGGGAGCGCTCGTAGCGGAAGCCGGGGCGGATCCGCTTGAAGATCCGCGGGACCGTCTCGACGTTGTGCGCGAAGACCTCGGGGCGGGCGGAGAAGACCTCGGCCAGCTGCTCGGGGACCGCGTTGAAGTCGGGGGCCAGCAGTTCGACCTTCGTACGGCCGCCCTCGCGCTCCGCCGTCTGCGCGTGGATCTGGCGCACGGTCTCGGCGTACAGCCAGGCGCCGCCGTCCTCCAGGTCGTCGCGGGCGACACCGGTGATGGTGGCGTAGTTCAGGTCCATGGTGACCACCGACTCGCCGACGCGGCGCGGCTCGTCGCGGTCGAGCGCCTCGGGCTTGCCGGTGTCGATCTGGCAGAAGTCGCAACGCCGGGTGCACTGGTCGCCGCCGATGAGGAAGGTCGCCTCGCGGTCCTCCCAGCACTCGTAGATGTTCGGGCAGCCGGCTTCCTGGCAGACCGTGTGCAGGCCCTCGCTCTTCACGAGGTTCTGCATCTTCGTGTACTCGGGGCCCATTTTCGCCCGGGTCTTGATCCACTCGGGCTTGCGCTCGATGGGGGTCTGGCTGTTGCGGACCTCCAGGCGCAGCATCTTGCGTCCGTCGGGTGCGACTGCGGACACGACCGGCTCCCTAAGCTTTGATTCCTCGGCGCACACCAGGGTACGCCCGTGTTCATTGCGCCCTGCCGGTGAGACCAACCTCGTGGTCGCAGGGCGCATTCCCCGGACGGCCGGGCGGGTCAGGCGGTCGCCCGCTCGATCACCCGCGGCTTCAGGTCCGCGTCGCCGAGGACGTCCAGCAGGTGCTTCTCGGCGATCGGCAGCACCTCGTCGATGGTGACCTCGCGGCCGAGTTCGTGCGAGAGGGAGGTGACGCCCGCGTCCCGGATCCCGCACGGGATGATCTTGTCGAAGTTCGAGGTGTCGGGATTCACGTTCAGGGCGAAGCCGTGCATGGTGACGCCCTTGGCGACGCGGATGCCCATGGAGCAGATCTTGCGGTCCTCGTGGCGGCGCCCCGCCCGCGAGGGGGCGTAGTCGGGGCCGACGAGGCGGTGGTCGAACTCCTCGTCGTCGGTGCGCGGGTCGAAGTCGAGGGTGAGACCGCCGAGCGCGGGGCGCTGCTCGACCGGGTCACCGAGCACCCAGACCCCGGCGCGGCCCTCGACCCGGGAGGTCTCGACGCCGAACTCGGCGCACACCCGGATCATCGCGTCCTCGAGGCGGCGCAGATGCGCGACCACGTCCACCGGGCGCGGGAGCTTCTGGATCGGATAGCCCACCAGCTGGCCCGGGCCGTGCCAGGTGATCTTGCCGCCGCGGTCCACGTCGACGACCGGGGTGCCGTCCAGCGGGCGCTCGCTGTCCTCGGTGCGCCGGCCGGCCGTGTACACCGGCGGGTGCTCCAGGAGCAGCACGGTGTCCGGGACCTCGTCGGCGAACCGGGCCGTGTGCACCCGGCGCTGCTCGTCCCAGGCCTGCTGGTACTCGACGGCATCCGCACCGAAACCCATGCGGACGAACCGCAACTCACTCACGGCAAGCGCCTCCCTCGCGATGTCAGGCTCGTAACGCGCCCACGCCACTGTACGTCCGCCCGGCGCACGTCAGCCGTGCGGGCTTTTCTCACACGATCGGATGAATGCAGAGGGAATGATGTGGTCGCATGCTCACTCTCCGCTACATTCGCGCCGTTCGTGAGGCCATAAGGGCTGCTCAAAGGCAATCCGGGCACTTCAGAGGCCCGGAAGGCAGGAGACCGCACCGCAGATGACGGACCGACCCGCGCAGCGCACCCCCAACCGCCAGCTCGCCGCGCTCATCGCAGAAGCGGGGTTCTCCAACGCAGGTCTGGCTCGTCGCGTCGACCAGCTCGGTCTGGAGCACGGGCTGGACCTCAGATACGACAAGACCTCCGTCACCCGCTGGCTGCGCGGTCAGCAGCCGCGCGGTACGACCCCGGCCCTCATCGCCGAGGTCTTCACCCGCCGGCTCGGACGCCGCCTCACCGCCCAGGACCTCGGCCTGGACGCCTGTGCGCCGGTGTACGCCGGGCTCGAGTTCGCGGCCACCCCGGAGGAGGCCGTCGACATCGTCAGCGGCCTGTGGCGCAAGGACTCCGGCAGCCACGCCGAGCTGCGCAAGATCGCCTTCACCCCGGCCGGGCTCGTCGTGCCCAGCCGGGACTGGCTGATCGGCAAGCCGGACGACCGGGTCGCCCGCGAACCGGCACCCCGGGTACCCGCGCAGGTCCGCCCCGCCGCGGTCAAGTCCCTCCTGGCGCCCCGGATCCGCGGACAGGCCGAGCGTGCCCCCGGCCACAGGGTCTCCGGCGGGGACATCGCCGCGCTGCGCTCGGTGGGCGAGCTGTTCCGCACCCTCGACGACCGGTTCGGCGGCGGGCACGCCCGGCAGGCCCTCGTGCGCTACCTGGAGCACGAGTGCGAGCCGATGCTCCGGGGCGCGTACGACGAGCAGACCGGCCGCCGCCTGTTCGCCGCGGCGGCGGACCTGACCCGGCTCGCGGGCTGGACGTCGTACGACATCGCCGCCCACGGGCTCGCCCAGCGCTATTTCGTGCAGGCCCTGCGGCTGGCCCAGGCGGCCGGGGACCGGCCCTACGGCTCCTTCGTCCTGGTCACCATGAGCCGCCAGGCCGTCTACCTCGGGCACGGCAGGGAGGCCGTGCAGCTCGCCCGGGTCGCCCAGCAGGGGGTCGGCACCGGCGCGCCGCCGGTCGTGCAGGCGCTGCTGCACGCCGCCGAGGCGAGGGCGCACGGGGTGCTCGGCGAGGTACGAGCGTGCACCGCGGCGCTGGTCCGGGCCGAGCGCGCCCTGGAGGCGGCCCGGCCCGGGGAGGAGGTGCCGTACTGGGCCAAGTTCTTCGACGAGGCCCAGCTCGCCGACGAGCTCGGGCACTGCCACCGGGACCTGCAGCAGTTCCGGGCGGCCGCGCAGCACGCCGAGCGTTCCCTCCAGCTCCGGGCGCCCTCCTACGCCCGGAGCCGTCTCTTCTGCCGGGTCGTCCTCGCCACGGCCCGACTGGGCCTCGGCGAACTCGACCAGGCCTGCGCGCTGGCCGCGGAGGCGGCGGGGCAGGCGGCGGAGATGCGGAGCGCTCGCGCGATCGAGTACGTGAAGGATTTCGAGCGGCGCCTGGAGCCGTACAAGGACGCGGCGCCGGTGCGGGGGTACCGGGAGAAGGTGGCGGCGCTGGGCTAGCTCAGCGCCGCCACGCGCCGTCGAGGGGCGCGGGTGTCCGCTCTCCGGGCCGCCGTCGTGGCCGGCCGCGCGGTTCCCCACGCCCCTTCGTGGCGCTCACGCCGCCCGCGGCAGCGTCGGCGCCGGGTCCGCGCTGTGCATCGAGCCCGCCGCGCCCAGGTCGGAGACGATCGCCGAGGCCGCCCGGTGGGCCGAGTGCAGGGCGCCCTGGACCGTGCTGGTGTCCCGGTGGTCGCCGCACACGTACAGGCCGGCCAGCAGCCGTACCGGTCGGCGCAGGTCGTGCGGCGGGCGCATCGCCGGGACCGCCTCCGGCGTGTGGTGCACGGCCAGCGTCTCCCAGCGGCGCGTCGAGGTGCCGTAGAGCCTCGAGAGGTGGATGCGGACGGCGGTGTCCACGCCCTCGGGCGGGGTGCCGAGCACCGTCGAGGCGATCAGCGTCCGCCCGGCCGGCGCCCGGCTCGGGTCGACGTTGCTGAGCACCGCCGTGTGCGCCACCGGCCCGCCCCGGTCGGCGTCCAGCAGCAGCGAGGTGCCGGTGGAGAAGGCCACCGTGGGGTCGTCGGTGGTGTGGTGGACCACGGTCACCGGGTGGAAGTCGGGCACCCGCAGGCCCGGCAGCAGCTCCGCAGCGGCGCGCGCGTCGGTCGCCAGCAGCACCGCCCGGCAGCGGACCACCCCGTGCTCCGCGGTGGTCACCGAGGTCGTGCACACGGACGTGACCCGCACCCCGGTGTGCACGGTCCCCGGTGGCAGGGCCCGGGCCAGCAGCTCCGGAAGCATGTCCGCACCGCCCTCCGGCACACACAGCCGGCCGCTCGCGAAGGCGCGCAGCGCCAGATCGGCGCACCGACTGGACGTGCTCAGCTCCGGGTCGCACAGCAGCGCGGCGAGCAGCGGACGCAGGAAGCCGTCGATGGTCCGCGCCGGCACTCCGCGTCGGGCTAGGGCCTGGCCCGCGGGCATCTCCGGTCGGGCCAGGATGCGGTCGACGGGGGTCGAGGCGATCCGGCCCAGGGCGGCACCCAACCGGGCCTGGTCGACCGCGCCGCCCACCGGCGCGCCGGTCCGCACGGGACTGACCGCCGCCCCGCGGGGAGCGCTCGCAAGGGCGCGCACTACATGGAGTGCGCCCCTTGTGCTCCCCCCGGCCGCCGGCGCGCCCGCGCGGTGCCTGCGGCCGTCGCGGTGCAGCAAAACGCCCGGCGCGAAGGGGCGCAGCGCCAGGGAGTCCAGGCCGGGGGTGAGGCGGAGTTCCGGGTAGGACGTGGACAACAGCTGTCCGATGCGGTCGAGCCGGAAGCCGTCGATCTTCTCGGTCGACATACGGCCGCCGACGTAGGGGGCGGCCTCCAGGACCGCGGTCGATATTCCTGCGCTGGTCAGCCGATGAGCCGCCGAGAGTCCGGCGGTTCCGGCTCCCACGACGACGACGTCCACCTGGTACGCGGGCTCAAGCACGAGGCCCCTCCTGTGGTTGCACGGCCGGTGGAGACGTCATGCCCCCAACTGGCTCCAGCGATACCCGAGTTCGGCTCGAGGGTAGGGCCGTGATCGGTCATAAACAGTCGCGCATCGACAGGGCACGGTCGCATGGAGGTCGCATACGGTCACAAGAGGTCGCAGGAGGCCGCAGGGCACCGCTGGTGTCCGTCAGGCCGCCCGGATGGCCTGCTCGATGTCCGGGAACGCGAACCGGAATCCCGACTCCAACAGCCGCCTGGGCAGCACCCGTTGGCTGCTCAGCACATCACCGGCCATCTCGCCCAGCGTCGCCCGCAGCACCTGTGCCGGAACCGCGAAGGGGGCCGGGCGGTGCAGCACACGGGCCATCGCCGCCGTGATCTCACGGTTCGTCAGCGGCTGCGGGGCCGTCAGGTTGAACGGTCCCGACAGGGTGGCGCCGTCGACGAGATGCCGGATCGCCGCGACCTCGTCGGCCAGCGCGATGTACGACCAGTACTGCCGCCCGTCGCCCAGCCGCCCCCCGAGCCCCGCCCGGAACAGCGGGAACAGCCGGCCCCAGGCCCCGCCGCCCCGGGCCACCACCAGCCCCGTGCGCACGAACACCGTCCGCACGCCCGCCTCCTGGGCGGGCGCCGCGGCCTCCTCCCACTCCACGCACAGCGAGGGCAGAAAACCGTCACCCGGCGGGGCGTCCTCGTCCACCGCCCGGTCGCCGGTGTCGCCGTAGATGCCGATCGCGCTGCCGCTGACGAACACCCGCGGCGGCTCGGGCAGCGCGGCCACCGCCTCCGCCAGCGCCGCCGTGCCCAGCACCCGGCTGTCCCGGAGCAGCCGCTTGTACGACGGCGTCCACCGCCGGTCGCCGATCCCGGCCCCGGCCAGATTGACCACCGCGTCACAGCCGATCAGCCCGGCCGCGTCCACGTACTGTCCCTCGGGATCCCAGCAGACCTCGCCCGGGCCGGCCGCTGCCCGGCGGACCAGTCGTACGACCTCGTGCCCGTCCGCGGTCAGGGACCGCACCAGGGCGCTGCCGATGAGACCGGACGCGCCGGCCACCGCGATGCGTGAACGTTCCATGGGCCCAGCATGACGGTCCGGCGGGCACAAAACCCGGTGAGAGGCCTTTCCTGCCCGCCGTAGGGTGATCGGCATGCCCGAGCCCCACATACGCATCGCCCTGGCCGACGACGACGAGGAGCTGGCCCTCCTCGACCGGACCACCTGGTCCACGCTGCACGCCGTGCAGCCCGCGCCGCAGCCTCCGTACCAGCCGTTCTTCGACGAACGCCACGTCCCGCGCGACTACCTGGTCGCCGAACTCGACGGGCACGCCGTCGGCTACGTCCGCCTCGGCCGCCCGACCCCGCTCGCCGCGAACGCGCACGTGCTGCAGATCCAGGGCTTCACCGTGGCGGAGGAGGCCCGTGGGCGGGGCATCGGGCGCGCGCTGATCCGGGCCGCCGTACAGGAGGCGCGCGAGCGCGGGGCGCGCCGCCTCACCCTGCGCGTGCTCGGGCACAACACCCCGGCCCGCACGCTGTACGCCTCCGAGGGCTTCGCCGTCGAGGGCGTGCTGCCGGGGGAGTTCTTCCTCGACGGCCGCTACGTGGACGACGTGTGCATGGGCCGCAGCCTGTGATGCCGCAGCCCGTGACGTCTAGGAGCTGACCAGGTTCCCCGTGTCCACCCGCGCCGTCGCCGTGGCCGCGTGCTGTGCGTCGGCCGCCACCTCGGCCGCCGTCAGCACGTACCCCGTCTCGGCGTCCGAGGTGGAGCGGGCGAAGACCACCCCGAACACCCGGCCGTCGGCGGTGAGCAGCGGGCCGCCGGAGTTGCCCGGCCGGACCGTGGAGCGGATCGAGTAGATCTCCCGGGTGACCGCGCGGTCGTTGTAGATGTTCTGGCCGGTCGCCTCCACCCGGCTCCCGACCGTCGCCGCCTGCAGATTCAGGCTCCCGTCCTGCGGATAGCCCGCCACCACCGCGGAGTCCCCGCGCACGGCACTCGTGTCGAAACGCAGCTTCGGAGCGCGCAGCGCCGGCACATACAGCACCGCCACGTCCCGATCCGGGTCGAAGAGCACCACCCGCGCCGCGTACGACCGCCCGACGCCGCCCACCCGCACGCTCGGGTGGTCGATGCCCGCCACCACATGGGCGTTGGTCATCACATGCCGCGCCGCGTAGACGAAGCCGCTGCCCTCCCGGCCCTCGCCGCCCGAGAGCCCCTCGATCTTCACCGTGCTCACCTTGGCGGCGTGCGACGCGGCGGGCGTCACACTGTCGCCGGTGGGCCGGGGCACCTGGGCCGTCGACTCGTTCTCGAACGGGTTGAAGACCTGCGGGAAGCCCGCCTCCGTCAGCGCCGACGTGGCCCGCGAGAACCAGGCGGGCGTCGTGTCCGGCATCGCCTTCTGCACCGCGCCCAGCAGCGTCGAGTTCCGGATCGCCGTCGTCAGCGTCTGCGCCGGGGCCGCGGCCAGCACGCTCGCCGCCACCCAGCCCACGATCAGCACCGCCACCGCGTTCGCCGCCGCGCCCCCGATGCCGTCCGCCACCCGCAGCGGACCCCGGTCCAGCTCCCCGCGCAGCCGCAGCGCCAGCCGGGCCGCCAGCCCGTGCCCCACCACCGCCGGGACCAGCACCGTCAGCACCGCGAGGACCGCCGCCGTCGGCGTACCCCGCGCCACCAGGGCCGTCACCCACGGCAGCGCCCACACGCCGACGACGGCGCCGCCGACGAACCCGGCCAGAGAGACACAGCCGGCCACCAGCCCCCGCCGGTAACCGGACGCCGCGTAGACGAGCATCACCAGCACGAGCACCAGGTCGAGCAGGTCCACGGAGCCGCCTTTCTCTCGGACCCCTCAGTACGGACGGGACGGGCCCCTTGATCAGTCACCCACACGCAAGCGGCCACCGGACGGCGAACCGGCCACTACGTGTGTACCACCAGAAACGTCCCGGACCAGGACGATGGTTCCACCAGGTGGCACAACGCACATCGCGGGCAGGATGGGGCGAGGACAGAGTGGGGTCATGCGCGTCGTCCCCGGAAAGCCGGGATTCCTGACACCCGGCCCCGTGCTGGTGCTCCTCGGCTGCCTGCCCGGACTGCTGGCCGTCGTCGCACTCGCCCTGTGCGCCCGCGGGGGCGAGCGTCCCGTCCCGGTCCGCCTCGACCACCCCGCCGAGGCGCGGGCCGCCGCCGTGCACCGCGCCGGCCGGCCGGCCATCGTGCCCCGCTCCGCCTGGCTCGGCCCCACCCCCGGCCCCAGCGGGCCGCCGCCCCGCTACGACGACGAGGTGGTCGCCGTCTTCGTGCACCACACCGACTCGCCGGGCGGCTACGCCTGCGCGGACGCGCCCCGCCTCATCCGGCACCTGTACGCCGGCCAGACCGGCGCCCGCCACTGGGACGACATCGGCTACAACTTCCTCGTCGACCGCTGCGGCACCATCTACGAGGGCCGTGCCGGAGGCGTCGACCGGCCCGTCACCGGCGCCCACGCCCAGGGCTTCAACCACCGCACCGCCGGCATCGCCGCCCTCGGCACCTTCACCGCCGGCGTCCCGGTGCCCCAGGCCATGACCGACGCGATCGCCGCCCTCGTCGCCTGGAAACTCGGCCTGGCCGACATCGACCCGCGCGACCGCGTCCGCCTGGTCTCCAGCAACAGCCTCAGCCGCTACAAGGCCGGCACCGCCGCCACCCTGCCCGTCGTGGCCGGCCACAGCGACGGCTTCCGGACCGACTGCCCCGGCGCGGCCCTCGTCGCGCGCCTCCCCGAGATCCGGCAGAAGGCCGCCCGGCTGCAGGGCCGGTTCGCGCCGCCCGCGTCCACAGGCAGGCGATAGGCCGCACGCAGCCCGCTCCGATCCCGGCGCCCTACGGTCGGGCACGGCACAGGCCGACCGGAGGTGGGGACCCATGAACAGCAGTCGTACGGCAGCCGCGGAACGGACCGGCCGGCCCCGGACCGGAGGCGGCCCCTGGGCCGTTCTCGGCGCGGTCGCGACCGTTGTCCTCGGCCCGGCCGCGGTCACCGCGTCCGCCCTCGACCAGGCCAACGCCGCCCCGCTGCACCACGCGGTGAAGGCCGGGCAGACCCGGGCGCATCTGCCGGCGGACACCGTGCGCAGGCGCACCGCCGGGTGACCGGGGCGGCAGGCTACTCCCGGAAACGGTCCCACAGCTGCGGATACCGTTCCGCGAGCGCCCGCTCGTCCTCGAAGTCGACCGGCCTGCCCTCCGGCTCGGCGGGCGCCGGGGCGATGCCCAGCTCGGGCGCGACCGTGCCGGTCAGCTGCTCGTAGGCCTCGTCCGCCGCGTACCCCAGCTCCTCGCCGTCGCCGTCGACCTCCTCGTCGAAGTCGTCCAGCAGCTCGGCCAGCGAGTCCGGGTCGTGCAGTGCCCCCTCGAACACCTCCCGCCCCTGGCCGATCAGCCAGCACCGGAAGAAGTCGAACGCGTCGTCGCTGGCACCGTCCAGCAGCACCCAGGCGGCGCCCCACAGATCCCAGCGGTAGGCGCGGTTGTAGCGGGCCTCGAAGTGACGGGCGAAGTCCAGGACCAGTTCGGGGTCCATCCGGAGCAGCCGCTCCACCAGCAGGTCGGCCTGCTCCTCGGGGTCGCCCTCGGCGGCCTCGCGGCTGGCGTCGATCAGCTCCCAGAACTCCGTCTCGTCCATCACGGCTCCAGCATCGGGCCTCCACCGGTGGGGCGCACGCGGAGTAGGGCGGAGTACGGCGGATCGTTATCCGGCGTCCGGACGCCCGTACCGAGCGGCGAGCCGGGCCGCGTCCCCCGCGAACCGCTCCCGCAGGGCCGCCGGTGCCACCACCTCCGCCTCCGGCCCGAGCGCGGTCAGCTGGGCGTGCGCGACCTCCTCGGACTCCACCGGCACGGTCACCGTCACCCACCCCTCGGCGTCCGGCTCCCGCGCCCCGGCCAGCGCCTCCCGAGCGGAGAGCGGATCGACGGCGTACGGCAGCCTGCGCGCGCCCTCCGGGGACAGCCGTACGACGACCTCGGCCCGCAGGATCGAGCGGGCGAACCGCTCGGCCTGTCCGGCCCAGTGGCCGGGCAGGTCGAAACCGGGATCCCGGTCGAAGCACTCGTCCAGGGCGTCCACCGCGCCGAACCGGTCGATCCGGTACGTCCGGAACGGGCCGCCGCCCGCCACCCGGGCGCACAGGTACCAGACCCCCGCCTTCAGCACGAGCCCGTACGGCTCCAGCGTCCGCTCCACCTCGCCGTCCGCGCGCCGGTAGCGGACGCGGACACACCGGTCGTCCCACACCGCCTCGGCCACCGCCGGCAGCAGCGGAGGCGTCTCCGGCTCCCGGAACCAGGCGGGCGCGTCCAGATGGAACCGCCGCGCCGCGCTGTCCGGGGCGTCCCGCAGGGAGGGCAGCAGGGCGGCCGTCACCTTCAGTCGCGCGGCCGAGGCGGCGTCCTCGAGCCCCATCTCCCGCAGCGCCCCCGGCACCCCGCTCAGGAACAGCGCCTCGGCCTCGCTCCGGGCCAGCCCCGTCAGCCGCGTCCGGTACCCCCCGACCAGCCGGTACCCGCCGGCCCGCCCCCGGTCGGCGTACACCGGGACCCCCGCCTCCGACAGCGCCTGCGCGTCCCGCGTCACGGTCCGCTCCGAGACCTCCAGCTCCCGCGCGAGCTCGGCGGCGGTCATGGACGGCCTGGACTGCAGGAGGAGCACCATCTTGATGAGGCGGGCGGCACGCATGCGCCCATGATGCCGGGGGCCACCGACAAGGAAGGGGTACGGCCACGGCCGTACCCCTTCACAGGACCTCGGTCACACAGCGGTGACTACAGCCCGTACTTCTCCCGGGCCTCCTTCACGGCCGTGGCCTTCACCTCGCCGCGGCGGGCGAGCTGGGCCAGGGCCGCGACGACGATCGACTGGGCGTCGACGCCGAAGTGGCGGCGGGCGGCCTCGCGGGTGTCCGACAGACCGAAGCCGTCGGCGCCCAGCGAGGACCAGTCCTGCTCCACCCACTGCGCGATCTGGTCCGGGACCTGGCGCATGTAGTCGGAGACGGCCAGCACCGGACCCTCGGCGCCCTGCAGCGCCTGGCGGACGAACGGCACCCGCTCCTCGCCGCGCAGGAGGGCGGCGTCCGCCTCCAGCGCGTCGCGGCGCAGCTCGGACCAGGAGGTCGCGGACCACACGTCGGCGGCCACGCCCCACTCCTCGGCGAGCAGCTTCTGGGCCTCGAGCGCCCAGTGGATCGCCGTACCGGAGCCGAGCAGCTGGATGCGCGGGGCGTTGGCCGGGGCGGTGACGCCCGCGGACTCCGCCGTGTTGAAGCGGTACAGGCCCTTGACGATGCCCTCGTCGATGCCGAGCCCGGCCGGCTTGGCCGGCTGCGGCAGCGGCTCGTTGTAGACCGTCAGGTAGTAGAAGACGTTCTGGTCCTCGCCCGGCTTGGCCTCGCCGTACATCCGGCGCAGGCCCTCACGGACGATCACCGCGATCTCGTAGGCGAACGCGGGGTCGTACGTCAGCGCGGCCGGGTTGGTCGCGGCGATGACCGGGGAGTGGCCGTCGGCGTGCTGCAGGCCCTCACCGGTGAGGGTCGTACGGCCCGCCGTCGCGCCGACGAGGAAGCCGCGGCCGAGCTGGTCGCCGAGCTGCCACATCTGGTCGGCGGTGCGCTGCCAGCCGAACATCGAGTAGAAGATGTAGAACGGGATCATCGCCTCGCCGTGCGTCGCGTACGCGCTGGACGCGGCGATGAAGTCGGCCATCGAACCGGCCTCGGTGATCCCCTCGTTGAGGATCTGGCCGTTCTTGGCCTCCTTGTAGTACATCAGCTGGTCGCGGTCGACCGGCTCGTACGTCTGGCCCTTGGGGGAGTAGATCCCGAGCGACGGGAACAGCGACTCCATGCCGAAGGTGCGCGCCTCGTCGGGGACGATCGGCACCCAGCGCTTGCCCGTCTCCTTGTCGCGGACCAGGTCCTTGACCAGGCGGACGAAGGCCATCGTGGTGGCCACGTTCTGCGAGCCGGAGCCCTTGTCGAAGGAGGCGAACGCCTTCTCGGCCGGGACCGGCAGCGGGGCCAGGGCGTGGGTGCGGCGGGCCGGGGCCGGGCCGCCGAGGGCCGCGCGGCGCTCCTGGAGGTAGCGGACCTCGGGGCTGTCGGCGCCCGGGTGGCCGTAAGGGACCACGCCGTCGACGAAGTCGCTGTCCTTGATCGGCAGGCCGAGCAGGTCCCGCATCGTCTTGAACTCGTCCACCGTCAGCTTCTTCATCTGGTGGTTGGCGTTCTTCGACGCGAAGCCCTCGCCGAGGGTGTGGCCCTTGACCGTCTGGGCCAGGATCACGGTCGGCGCGCCCTTGTGCTCGACGGCGGCCTTGTACGCGGCGTAGACCTTGCGGGCCTCGTGACCGCCGCGCGAGAGGTGGAAGCACTCGAGGATCTTGTCGTCGCTCAGCAGCTTCGCCAACTCGGCGAGCGCCGGGTCCTTGCCGAAGAAGTCCTCGCGGATGTAGGCGGCGCCGCGGGTCTGGTACGTCTGGATCTGCGCGTCCGGTACCTCGCGCAGCCGGCGTACCAGCGCGCCGGTGGTGTCGAGCTGGAACAGCTCGTCCCAGGCCGTGCCCCACAGCGTCTTGATGACGTTCCAGCCGGCGCCGCGGAACTGGGCCTCCAGCTCCTGCACGATCTTGAAGTTGGCGCGGACCGGGCCGTCGAGGCGCTGCAGGTTGCAGTTGATGACGAAGGTGAGGTTGTCCAGCTCCTCACGGGCGGCGAGCGCGAGGGCCGCCGTCGACTCCGGCTCGTCCATCTCGCCGTCGCCCAGGAAGGCCCAGACGTGGGAGGCGGAGACGTCCTTGATGCCGCGGTTGGTGAGGTAGCGGTTGAAGCGCGCCTGGTAGATCGCGGAGAGCGGGCCGAGGCCCATCGACACCGTCGGGAACTCCCACAGCCAGGGCAGCCGGCGCGGGTGCGGGTACGACGGCAGGCCGTTGCCGCCGGCCTCCTGGCGGAAGTTGTCCAGGTGCGCCTCGTTCAGCCGGCCGTCGAGGAAGGCGCGGGCGTAGATGCCGGGGGAGGCGTGGCCCTGGATGTACAGCTGGTCGCCGGAGCCGTCGCCCTCCTTGCCCTTGAAGAAGTGGTTGAAGCCGGTCTCGTACAGCCAGGCGGCGGAGGCGAAGGTGGCGATGTGGCCGCCGACGCCGTGCTTGGCGCCACGGGTCACCATCGCGGCCGCGTTCCAGCGGTTCCACGCGGTGATCCGGGCCTCCATCTCCGGGTCACCGGGCAGGCCCGGCTCCGCGGAGGTGGGGATGGTGTTGACGTAGTCCGTCTCGAGGAGCTTCGGCAGCGCGATGCCGCCCGCCTCGGCGCGCTCCAGCGTGCGCCGCATCAGGTACGCGGCGCGGTGCGGCCCGGCCTCCCTGGCGACGGCGTCGAGGGCGGCCTGCCACTCGGCGGTCTCCTCCGGGTCGCGGTCCGGGAGCTGGTCGAGCGCGCTCGGCTGGATGGCGTTGGGGTCGGTCATGTCGCCGCCTTCCTCAGTCGAAGGGGGTTCCCTCACAGGTAAGGGTTCGGGTGTGCCCTTGTGTCTTTGGCAGGACAGGGCAGCGGACCTCGGTGGAGGTCCGTCGGCGACTGTAACTCCCTGATCGATGATCGATCAAAGGGTTGAGGGCGAAAACCTCTCGATTTCGAGAAAGTCGGCACCGGGTGCCTTTGCCGATGGCACCGGGTGACGCCGAAAAGGGTGGGTTTTCGCAGGTGAGCGGGGGGACGCTCGGGTGCGGTCACGGGCGCGGGGCGCACCCCAGGACGTGTGCCTTCACCAGTTCCGCGATCCGTGGATCCCGGCGCTTGAACGCCTGCACCAGCTCCTCGTGCTCCTCGGCGTACGACTGCTGCACCGTGCCCAGCCAGCGGATGGACAGCGCGGTGAACACCTCGATGCCCAGGCCCTCCCAGGTGTGCAGCAGCACCGAGTTGTCCGCCGCGCGGACCAGTTCCCGGTGGAAGCCGACCGTGTGACGGACCTGCGCGGTGCCGTCGGCCTGCCGGTCGGCGTCGTAGAGCGCCGCCACGTGCGGCTCCAGGGCCGAGCAGTCCACCGCGAGGCGCTCGGCCGCGAGCTCCGCCGCGATGGCCTCCAGGCCGGCCCGGACCGGGTAGCTCTCCTCCAGGTCCGCCGCGGTCAGATTGCGGACACGGACGCCCTTGTTGGGGGCCGACTCGATCAGGCGCAGCGACTCCAGCTCGCGCAGGGCCTCGCGTACCGGGGTCTGGCTGACCTCCAGCTCCGTGGCGATCCGCCGCTCGACGATGCGCTCTCCCGGCTGCCAGCGCCCGCTCACGATTCCTTCCACGATGTGCTCGCGGATCTGCTCGCGCAGCGAGTGGACGACGGGCGCGGTCATGGGGGCTCCTTAGGGAGGGCTGACGTTTAGACAATACGGCGGGTTCGCTCCGGGGGTACGGCGTGCGGGGGCGCTTTTGCGCAGGTGAGACGAGCCTTACACGCACCGTGTGCCGACAAACACGAAACGCCCCGTCCGGAGAAAGCTCCGGACGGGGCGTCGTACAGGCACAGGAGCCGGGGACTACAGGCCGAGCTCGACCTCGAACTCGCCCGCCTCCAGGATCTGCTTGACCGCCGTCAGGTAACGGGCCGCGTCGGCGCCGTCCACCAGGCGGTGGTCGTAGGAGAGGGTCAGGTAGGTCATGTCGCGGACGCCGATGACCGTGCCCTCCTCGGTCTCGATGACGGCCGGACGCTTGACCGTGGCACCGATGCCGAGGATCGCGACCTGGCCCGGCGGCACGATGATCGTGTCGAACAGCGCGCCGCGCGAACCGGTGTTGGAGATGGTGAAGGTCGCACCGGACAGCTCGTCCGGGGTGATCTTGTTGGCGCGGACCTTGCCGGCCAGCTCCGCCGTGGCCTTGGCGATGCCGGCGATGTTGAGGTCGCCCGCGCGCTTGATGACCGGGGTCATCAGGCCCTTCTCGGAGTCCACCGCGATACCGATGTTCTCGGAGTCGAAGTAGGTGATCGTGCCCTCGGCCTCGTTGATCTTGGCGTTGACGACCGGGTGGGCCTTCAGCGCCTGGGCCGCCGCCTTCACGAAGAACGGCATCGGGGAGAGCTTGACGCCCTCGCGCGCGGCGAAGGAGTCCTTGGCCTGGGCGCGCAGGCGCATCAGGCGGGTGACGTCGACCTCGACGACCGACGACAGCTGCGCCTGCTCGTGCAGCGCCTTGACCATGTTGTCGCCGATGACCTTGCGGATGCGGGGCATCTTGACGGTCTGGCCGCGCAGCGGGGAGGCCTCCAGGGCGGGGGCCTTCTTCGCGGCGGGCGCGGCGGCGGCAGCGGCAGCGGCCGGAGCCGGGGCAGCGGCGGCGGCCTTCGCGGCCTCGGCGGCGGCGATGACGTCCTGCTTGCGGATGCGGCCGCCGACGCCGGTGCCCTTGACGCCGGCCAGGTCGACACCGTTCTCGGCGGCGAGCTTGCGCACCAGCGGGGTGACGTACGCGCCCTCGTCGGTCGCCTGGGTGGCGGTCGGCGCGGTGGGCGCCGCAGCCGGGGTGACCGGGGCCGGAGCCGGGGCGGGCGCCGGAGCCGCGGGCTGGGCCGGAGCCGGGGCGGCAGCGGCGGGCGCGGCCGGAGCGGCGGGGGCCGGAGCCGGAGCCGGGGCGGCCGGAGCGGCCGGAGCGGCGGGGGCCGGAGCCGGGGCCGGGGCGGCCGGAGCGGCCGGGGCAGCGGCGGCCGGGGCGGCACCCGGGGCACCGATGACGGCGAGCTTGGCGCCGACCTCGGCGGTCTCGTCCTCGTTCACCACGATCTCGAGCAGCACGCCGGAGGCGGGCGCCGGGATCTCGGTGTCGACCTTGTCCGTGGAGACCTCGAGCAGCGGCTCGTCGGCCTCGACGGAGTCACCGACCGACTTCAGCCAGCGGGTGACGGTGCCCTCGGTGACGGACTCACCGAGCGCGGGCAGGACCACGTCCGTGCCCTCGGCGGAGCCGGCGCCGGCAGCGGCCTCGGCGGTCGGCGCCGGGGCGGGGGCGGCCTGCTCGGTGGAGGGGGCGGCCGGGGCGGGCTCGGCGGCCGGGGCCGGAGCCTCCTCGGCGGCGGGGGCCGGGGCGGCCGCGGGGGCGCCCGAGCCGTCGTCGATGACGGCCAGCTCGGCGCCGACCTCTACGGTCTCGTCCTCGGCGACCTTGATGGAGGCCAGCACGCCGGCGGCGGGCGAGGGGATCTCGGTGTCGACCTTGTCGGTCGAGACCTCGAGCAGCGGCTCGTCGGCCTCGACGCGCTCGCCCTCGGCCTTCAGCCAGCGGGTGACAGTGCCCTCGGTGACGCTCTCACCGAGCGCCGGAAGGGTTACGGAAACCGCCATGGTTTCGGTTGCTCCTAACGAATTGCGGAAGTCTGTGTCGTCGCGCCCGTGGACCGAAGGCTCAGTCGTGGGAGTGCAGCGGCTTGCCGGCGAGCGCCAGGTGCGCCTCGCCCATCGCCTCGTTCTGCGTCGGGTGGGCGTGGATGAGCTGGGCGACCTCGGCCGGCAGCGCCTCCCAGTTGTAGATCAGCTGGGCCTCGCCGACCTGCTCACCCATGCGGTCGCCGACCATGTGGACGCCGACCACGGCACCGTCCTTGACCTGGACGAGCTTGATCTCGCCCGAGGTGTTCAGGATCTTGCTCTTGCCGTTGCCCGCCAGGTTGTACTTCAGAGCGACGACCTTGTCCGCGCCGTAGATCTCCTTGGCCTTGGCCTCGGTGATGCCCACGGAGGCGACCTCCGGGTGGCAGTACGTCACCCGCGGGACACCGTCGTAGTCGATCGGAACGACCTTCAGACCGGCCAGACGCTCCGCCACCAGGATGCCCTCGGCGAAGCCGACGTGCGCGAGCTGGAGCGTCGGGACCAGGTCACCGACGGCGGAGATGGTCGGAACGTTGGTCCGCATGTACTCGTCGACGAGGACGTAACCGCGGTCCATGGCGACCCCGGCCTCCTCGTAGCCCAGGCCCTGCGAGACCGGGCCACGGCCGACGGCGACGAGGAGGACCTCGGCCTCGAACTCCTTGCCGTCCGCCAGGGTGACCTTCACGCCGTCCTGGGTGTACTCGGCCTTCTGGAAGAAGGTGCCGAGGTTGAACTTGATGCCGCGCTTGCGGAACGCGCGCTCAAGAAGCTTCGAAGAGTTCTCGTCCTCGACCGGGACGAGGTGCTTCAGGCCCTCGATGACCGTGACCTCGGCGCCGAAGGACTTCCACGCCGAGGCGAACTCGACGCCGATGACACCGCCGCCCAGGATGATCGCGGACTTCGGCACGCGGTCCAGGACGAGGGCGTGGTCGGAGGAGATGATCCGGTTGCCGTCGATCTCCAGACCCGGCAGCGACTTCGGCACGGAGCCGGTCGCCAGCAGGACGTGGCGGCCCTGGATCCGCCGGCCGTTCACGTCGACGGAGGTGGGGGAGGACAGACGCCCCTCACCCTCGATGTACGTCACCTTGCGGGACGCGATGAGACCCTGCAGACCCTTGTACAGGCCGGAAATGACGCCGTCCTTGTACTTGTGGACGGCCGGCACGTCGATGCCCTCGAAGGTGGCCTTGACACCGAACTGCTCGCTCTCGCGGGCCTGGTCGGCGATCTCGCCCGCGTGCAGCAGGGCCTTGGTGGGGATGCAACCCCGGTGCAGGCAGGTGCCGCCGACCTTGTCCTTCTCGATCAGGGCGACGTCCAGGCCCAGCTGCGCCCCGCGCAGGGCCGCGGCGTAACCACCGCTACCACCGCCGAGGATCACTAGGTCGAAAACGGTGCTGGCGTCGTTCGCCACGTCACGTCCTCCATGCATGTGCGCCTTGCGCCGATCTCCGATGACCGGCGGGCGGCTGGTGTCCGGCCGCTTGATGCTTCGGCCCTTCGGTGGGGGCCCTGTCCTGCCGGGCTCCATCTTTGCACTTGTTCGAGGCGGACGAGACGCCGGGCTGGAGTGTGAGACACCCCACGTACAGCTGAAAACGAAGGTGCGGGCACGTGAGGACGCGGGGCTGTGCCGATGTGCGGCTGTGCCGCGTGGGCGCGAACACGCCCGCGCGCGAGCTCGTCGTGCAGGTCAACGGCTGCCGAGCCGGGGCGCGGAGAGCTGTGCGGACAGCCCCCGCGCCCCGCAGCCGCCGTACTACGGTCGGCCCGCACTCTCGGGCGGCTCAGCCCAGGTCACCCGCCGCGGTCAGCTCGGCCAGCCGCACCAGCGTGCGCACCGCCGAACCCGTGCCGCCCTTCGGCGTGTAGCCGAACGGGCCGCCCTCGTTGAACGCCGGCCCGGCGATGTCCAGGTGCGCCCACGTGACGCCCTCGCCCACGAACTCGCGCAGGAACAGACCGGCGACCAGGCCGCCGCCCATCCGCTCGCCCATGTTCGCGATGTCGGCGACCTGGGACTCCATGCCCTTGCGCAGGTGCTCCGGCAGCGGCATCGGCCACGCGGGCTCGCCGACCTCCTCCGCGGCCTCGTACACCGCGGAGCGGAACGCGTCGTCGTTGGCCATGACAGCGAACGTCCGGCTGCCCAGCGCCAGCATCATCGCGCCGGTCAGCGTGGCCACGTCGACGATCGCGTCCGGCTTCTCCAGCGAGGCCGCCCACAGCGCGTCGGCCAGGACCAGGCGGCCCTCGGCGTCGGTGTTGAGGACCTCCACCGTCTTGCCGCTGAACATGCGCAGCACGTCACCCGGGCGCACGGCCGAGCCGGACGGCATGTTCTCGGCCAGCGCCAGCCAGCCGGTGACGTTGACCTCGAGGCCGAGCCGCGCGGCGGCGACGACCGCGGCGAACACGGCGGCGGCACCGCTCATGTCGCACTTCATCGTCTCGTTGTGCCCGGCCGGCTTCAGCGAGATGCCGCCCGAGTCGTAGGTGATGCCCTTGCCGACGAAGGCGAGGTGCTTCTCGGCCTTCGGGTGCGTGTACGACAGCTTCACCAGGCGCGGGGTCGCGGCCGAGCCGCCGCCGACGCCGAGGATGCCGCCGTAGCCGCCCTTGACCAGGGCCTTGTCGTCGAGCACCTGCACCTTGATGCCGTGTTCCTTGGCCGCCGTCTGCGCGATGCCGGCGAAGATCGCGGGCGTGAGGTCGTTCGGCGGGGTGTTGATCAGGTCGCGGGCGCGGTTCAGCTCCTCGGAGACCGCGACGGCCCGGGCGACGGCACCCTTGTGGGCGGCGTCACGCGGCTTGCCGCCGAGCAGCGCGGCCTCGGCCAGCGGCGCCTTGCCGTTCTTGGCCTTGGCGTCGCGGGCGTTCTCCTTGTAGGTGTCGAAGGAGTACGCGCCGAGCAGCACGCCCTCGCCGATCGCCTCGACGGCGCCGGGGCTGTCGACGGGGAGCGCGAACGCGGCCTTCCGGGAGCCGGCGAGCGCCCGGGCGGCCACGCCGGCGGCCCGGCGCAGCGGCTCGGCGTCGAACCCGGCGTCCTTCTCGGGCTCCGCGCCCAGACCCACCGCCACCACGAGCGGGGCCTTGAAGCCGGCCGGGGCGGGCAGCTTCGTCAACTCGCCCTCGGCACCCGAGGCGCCGAGGGTCTCCAGGACGCCGGCGAGCCTGCCGTCGTACGCCTTGTCGACGGCCTCGGCGCCCGGCGCGACGACGGGGCCCTTGGCACCCTTGGCGACACCGATCACGATGGCGTCGGCGCGCAGGCCGGCCGCCGCGGCGGTGCTGAGAGTCAGAGCAGTCACGGTGGTGAAATCTCGCTTCCGATGTGAAGTTGCTGTGGCCGATGCGGGGTGGGGTCGACCGGGCCCGGGAGCCGACCCTAGATCCATGCCTGGAGGCGGACGGCAACCGGGGCCTTCACTGTGTCGGCGAACACCCGGGACGAGACTACGCGCGTGTACGCGTTCGCTCATTCCTTCGGGTGTTCACCTGTGCGTGGCGTCGTGGCCACTTCTGTCCCCCGGGCACCGGGGAACCAGCCATAGTCGTCGCGTTCCGGCGGGCCCGTCGCCCGCCGGAACGCGTGTTGCCGACCGACCCTCCGTGGCCGCCGCAGAGGGCCTCGAGACCCTCGGGGCCGGGCGCGGAGGATCCTCTGGGGGGAGGAACCTTTCCATGACTCACCGTGCGCACCGCTGGAGAACAGCCGGCGTCACCGCGACCGCCGCGGGCATGCTCACGCTCGGTCTCGCCGCGCCGGGCGCGTCGGCGGCCACCGATCCACGCATCGACCTCAGGGTCCTCGTGGTCGACGACGGCGCGGGCCCGGTCGGCGCCATCACCGCCCAGCTGAAGAGCGAGGGCATCCCGTACACCCGGATCGACCTGGGCGACTCGGCGCGGCCGACCGTCGACGCCGCCTTCCTGAGCGACACGGCCGGGGGCCGGCCCCGGGCGAAGTTCCAGGGCGTGGTCCTGCCGAACGAGGCCCCCTTCGGTGCGGGCTCGGCCGAGCAGACGGCCCTGGAGTCGTACGAGAAGCCGTACGGCATCCCCCAGCTCGACGCCTACACCTGGGCCCACCCCGAGGTCGGCCTCGACTACACGGACGCGGGCGGCTACGCCGGGCAGCTCGACGGGCGCACCGCCACCGTCACCACGGCCGGCCGGAGCGGCCCCTTCGGGTGTCTGCGCGGCTCCTTCTCCTTCGAGGACAACTCGTCCTCGGTGGACGAGAGTTACGGCTTCGCCGCCCGGCCCCGCGCCGGCTTCACCAGCTATGTCGACGTACGGGGCGCCGCCGTGCACTGCGCGGTGCCCGGCGCCGGCGCTCACCCCTGGGGCACGCTGCCCCACGGCTTGGCCTCCGCCCGCTGAAACGCTCCCTCGACCGCGGTGCCGGCCAGCCGGTCGGCGAGGGAGCGACGGCCGGGGAAGAGCACCGGCATCGCGTTCACCAGGAACAGCACCACCGCGAACGCCCACACCAGCACCGACAGCAGGAACCGGCCCTCGACCAGCAGCATGCACGCCACCGCGTAGACGGCCACGTCGGCGGCGGTGGTGACGGCGGCCCGGCGCAGGGCGTGCCGGGACAGCCGCGGGGTGACCCTCAGGCCGAGCAGACCCTTGCCGAGGGTGCGGCCGAGCAGGGCGAGGCAGGCCCACTGGTAGAGGAACGTGACGAGGACGAGGGCCCCGAACGCCTCCTCCACGTCCAGCACCACCTTGTCCCACAGCGACAGCCCGAGGTGCTCGGAGACGCCGATGACGTCACCGCGCGAGGTCACCAGGCCGAGGCCGCCCTTCGTGGCCAGCTCCGGAACGTCGGTGACGAGCGCGGTGATCCGGTGGAAGGTGAATATCGCGAGCAGCGAGGCCGCCCCCACCACCAGCGCGAAGTCGATGAACCAAGCCGTGAAGCGGCGCAGCTTCAGCACGGAACTCCCCCGATGTGCAACTGTCCTGTCCGTGTACGGGCGACGAGCTTAGCCCTCGGGCGCTCTCAGCGGCCCAGGGACAGCACGATCAGCGCCGTCGTCGCGGCCGTTTCCTCCAACGCTCCGAACACGTCCCCCGTGACCCCGCCGAAGCGGTGCACGCAGCGGCGCAGGAGGAGTTCGGC
Organism: Streptomyces sp. NPDC052301; assembly: GCF_044593395.1. Classification (NCBI taxonomy): domain Bacteria; kingdom Bacillati; phylum Actinomycetota; class Actinomycetes; order Kitasatosporales; family Streptomycetaceae; genus Streptomyces; species Streptomyces sp. NPDC052301. The sequence goes on from NZ_JBIUBE010000004.1 coordinate 293,989, forward strand.
GGCGGCGGGGGCCAGCAGTGCCGCGACCGCCGTGCGCAGGCTGCCGTACGGGCCGAGGACCGCACCCCAGGCCGCCGAGGCGATCGTGACGGCGGCCGTGACGGCCAGCGCGCCCGGCAGCGGCACCACTCCGGCGACCGCCGCCCCGAGCCCCTCGGGCCGGGCGGCCGGCACCCCGGTGCGCGCGGCCAGGGTGAGCGCGAGCCGGGCCGCGACCGCCGAGGTCAGGGCCGCCGCGGCGCCCCGCGCCCAGGAGTCGCCGTACAGCTGCGCCAGCACGGCGACCTGGGCCAGCAGCACCAGGACGAGAGTGATGACCCCGAACGGCCCGATGTCCGACTGCTTCATGATCCGCAGCGCGTCCTCGGCGGGTTTGCCGCTGCCCAGCCCGTCGGCGGTGTCGGCGAGCCCGTCGAGGTGCAGGCCACGGGTCAGCGCGGCGGGTACGGCGACCGAGCCGACGGCCGCGAGCAACGGACCGGCGCCCAGGAAGAGCAGCAGCAGCCCGAGTCCGGCCGCGCCCGCACCGACCGCCAGCCCGGCCACCGGGGCGTTCAGCATCCCGCCGCGGGCCGCCTCCCGGTCCCAGCGGCGCACCCGGACGGGCAGCACGGTGAGCGTGCCGAAGGCGAAGCGGAGGCCGTCGAGAGGGGAGGACTTGAGCACCGGCGCAGGGTACTAGGCGCCCGTGGGGCCCCCTTCCGCGGTCGAGGATAAGGTGCGCATATGGGGCACTGGTGGGAACGGAACATCGTGGAACCGGGGAAGCTCCCGCTGCTGCTCGCCCTCACCGCCTTCATGCTGACCTTCGTGGTCACACGGGTGATCACCCGCCTGATCCGGGCCGGCAAGGGCCCGTTCGGCAACGTCAAGGCGGGCGGTCTGCACATCCACCACGTCGTCCCCGGCGTTCTCCTCACCGTCGTCGGCGGCTTCGGCGCGGTCGCCAGCGCCCGGAACGGCACGGGCGGGACCGTCTCCGCCGTCCTGTTCGGCATGGGCGCCGGCCTGGTGCTGGACGAGTTCGCCCTGATCCTGCATCTGGACGACGTCTACTGGAGCGAGGAAGGACGCAAGAGCGTCGAGGTCGTCGTGGTCACCGCCGCCCTCGTCGGCCTGCTGCTGGCCGGGTTCGTGCCGTTCGGGGTCGACGGCCTCTCCCAGGACGAGCTGCAGGACCGCGGCGGTGTCATCGGCACCATCGCCGTGAACTTCCTCTTCTCGCTCGTGGCTCTGAGCAAGGGCAAGGCCCGCACCGCGGTCTTCGGGGCCATCGTGCCGGTGGTCGCGCTCGTCGGCGCGATCCGGCTCGCCCGCCCGGGATCACCGTGGGCCCGCCGCTTCTACGGCCGCCGCCCCCGCGCCCGCGCCCGGGCCGTCCTGCGTGTCTACCGCCACGACCGCCGCTGGTCCCGGCCGAGCCGTGCCCTCCAGGACTGGATCGGCGGCAAACCCGACCCCCGACCCGCCCGGCTGCCCGACCGCCACTGACGTCCCCCGTGAGCACCCGTGTCCTCAGGGCGTCTCCGCCCGCGCCGCGGCCGGCTGTCGTACGCGCCGCAGCGCCTGCCCGAACCGCCCGTACCGGTGCCGCAGCGCCACCGTCAGGCACAGCACCCCCACCGCCATCAGCGCGGCCAGGTGCTCCTTGCCCGCCAGGTTCTCCTTCAGCAGCACCTCGGCCACCATCGCCAAGGTCACCGCGCCCGCCGTGAGATAGGCGCCGTACCGCCAGCCCACGAACACGGCGAGCCCCACCACGGCCGCCGACGGACCGGTGTCCACCACCTGCGCGTCCGTCCAGGGCAGCCCGAACGGGGCGTGCGGGCCGAGCCCGATGCCCACGCGCGCGTACAGCGTCCCGGCGAGCGTGGCGACGTACGCGATGGCCAGGGCCCACCACCGGCCCAGGCAGATCTCGGCGACCCCGAACACGAACAGGATCTGCGCCAGCGCCCCCCACACCGGCAGGTCCAGCGCCGGCACGTACAGCGACAGGGGAGTGCGCAGCAGGGCCTGCCACAGCGGGTCCTCGGCCCGGACCGCGCCCGCGTCCTGCACGACCTGGTAGCCCCACGGCTGGTTCTGCACGTATTGGAGCAAGGCCGTCAGACACACCGCCCCGACCGTCATCGGGACCGCCCGCAGGCGCCGCTTCGCCACGGCCTCCCGCACGGTGACGTACAGCAGGCCCCACTCGGCGCGGACCCAGCGGGCGAGCCTGTTCATGGAAGGTCCCTCATCTGTGCGTGTCCAGGTGCCTGCGGTGCAGCCACTTCGGCAGTCCCGGCGCCTCCAGGAAGCCCTCCGCGCGGGCCGAGGCGAGGCCGATGCGCGGCAGGTCCGCGCTCTTCTCGAAGAGCAGGAACCGCGGCTCCCAGATGGGCCGGTACTTGGCGTTGGCGCGGTACAGCGACTCGATCTGCCACCAGCGGGAGAAGAAGCTGAGCAGCGACCGCCACAGCCTCAGCACCGGTCCGGCACCGAGGCGCGCCCCACGTTCGAAGACCGACCTGAACATCGCGAAGTTGAGTGAGACCTGCGTGATCCCGATCTCTCCGGCCCGCCGCAGCAGCTCGATGACCATGAACTCCATCAGCCCGTTGTCGGAGTCCCGGTCCCGGCGCATGAGGTCCAGGGACAGTCCGTGCGGCCCCCACGGCACGAAGGAGAGCAGCGCCCGCAGCCGGCCCTCGGCGTCCGTGCACTCCAGCATCACGCACCGGCCGTCCTCGGGGTCCCCGAGCCGTCCCAGCGCCATGCTGAACCCGCGCTCGGTCGCCCCGTCCCGCCAGTCGTCCGCACGCTCGACCAGATGAGCCATCTCGCCCGCCGCGATGTCCTCGTGACGCCGGATCCGCACCTCGTACCCGGCCCGCTTCACCCGGTTGTAGGCCTGCCGGACGGTGCGCATCGCCCGCCCCTCCAGCGTGAAGTCGGCGACCTCCACGAGCGCCTCGTCGCCCAGCTCCAGCGCGTCCAGCCCGTGCCGGGCGTAGACCGTCCCCGCTTCCTCGCCCGCCCCCATCACCGCCGGGATCCAGCCGTGCGCCCGCGCCTGAGCCAGCCACGGCGCGATCGCCCCCGGCCACGCCTCCGGGTCGCCGAGCGGGTCCCCGGAGGCCAGGCTCACCCCGCCCACCACGCGATAGGCGACGGCCGCCTTCCCGGTCGGCGACCACACCACGCTCTTCTCCCGGCGCAGCGCGAAGTAGCCGAGGGAGTCCCGTTCACCGTGCCGCTGCAGCAGCGCCCGCAGCTGTTTCTCGTCGTCCTCGGTGAGCGGGTCGACGGCGCGCCGGGAGCGGAAGGCCGCGTAGAACACGGCGAGGACGAGGACCGTGCTGAGCACGTTGACGGTCACGTTGGCCCAGTTCGGCGGGTCGATGGCGGGGAAGCGGGACTCCTCCGCGGCCACCGACACCAGCCGCAGGGTGCCGTAGTGCCAGCGCTCCAGGAAAGTGGAACGGGCCGCGTCCGGTGCCTGGTTGGTGACCGTCACCAGCAGCGCGGCCAGCAGGCTCGCGACGAGCCCGCCGCCGACCGCGACGGTCGCGGCGAGCCGTGGATTGGCCCGGTCGCCCTTGGCGTAGAACTCCCGCCGGCCCACGAGCAGCGCCCCGACGAAGGCCGCCGTCAGCCCCAGCGACACCCAGTTCTGCGCATAGCGCCGGATCTCCGGGAACGCCATGGCGAAGGCGAACAGCGCGAGAAAGGCCCCGCTCAGCACGATGTTGAGGATCCAGGCGGCCCGCTTTCTGCGCCGCATCGTGATCGCCAGGAACGCGGTGAACAGGCCCGAGGCGAAGCCGGCGGTCAGCAGATAGGGCGTGAAGAAGTCGTCCTGGTTGTGCCGGCGCACGTCCTGGCCGAGCGAGACCCACACCGCGCTGAGGAAGTTGATGAAGGCGACGGTCCGCAGATACCAGACGGCGAGGGCGGCGGCCCGCCGGGAAGCCCCGGCCGACCGTCGCCCCTCCTCGTTCGGGCGCCCCGGTTCGGTTCGCGACTGAACGGCAATTCGGGCATCTCCCATGGGGAAGGATCATATGGGCGATGCCATGACTAACCCCACTTTTCCGCCGGGGCGCCCTCTGCTCCACGGGGTCCGCCCTCCCGTGTCGGCCGCGACGGCGCTCGGCCGGGAGGGCGGAGAGAGGCGGTGCCGAACCGGCCGAAATCCGACCCCGGCCGAAACCCGGCTACTCCTTCGCCTCGTCCGGTTCCTTCTCGGTCCCCGGCCGCTCAGGGAGCTCCGCGGCCAACGCGGCAGCGCTCCGCACCAACGGCAGGGCCAGCAGCGCGCCGACGCCCTCGCCGACCTTCACCCCCTGCTCCAGCAGCGGCTCCAGGGCCATCCGGTCCAGCGCCTTCGCCTGCCCCGGCTCCCCGCTGTCGTGCCCCGCCAGCCACCAGTCCGGCGCCCGGAAGGCGACCCGCTGCGCGACCAGCGCACACGCGGCGGCCACGACGCCGTCCAGGATCACCGGCAGCTTCCGCACCGCGCACTGCAGCAGGAATCCGGTCATCGCCGCGAGGTCGGCCCCGCCGACGGTCGCCAGCAACTGCAGCTGGTCCCCGAGCACCGGCCGGGCCCGCCTGAGCGCGTCCCGGATCGCCGCGCACTTGCGCATCCACGCCAGGTCGTCGATCGCGAGCCCGCCCCGCCCGGTCACCACCGAGGCGTCGGTGCCGCACAGCGCGGCGATGAGCACCGCCGCCGCCGTGGTGCCGCCCACGCTGACGTCACCGAGCACCACCAGGTCGGTACCGGAGTCGGCCTCCTCGTCGGCGACCGCCACACCCGCCCGCAGCGCAGCCTCGGCCTCGTCCAGGGTGAGCGCGTCCTCGATGTCGATCCGGCCGCTGCCGCGCCGCACCCGGTGCCGTACGACGTCCTCGGGGAAGGCGTCCGGCTCGCAGTCCAGTGCCATGTCCACGATCCGCACGGGCACGTCCAGCCGCCGGGCGAGCACGGACACCGGGCTCGCACCCTCCAGCACCGCCCGCACCAACTGCTCGGCGCCGCCCGCGGGCCGTGCCGAGACGCCCAGCTCGGCGACGCCGTGGTCACCGGCGAAGAGGAGCACCCGGGGTCGTTCGACCGGCCGCACCGGCACGGCATTCTGGGCGGCGGACAGCCACTCGCCCAGCTCGTCGAGGCGGCCCAGCGCGCCGGGCGGCACGATCTGGCGCTCCCGCAGGGCCTCGGCGTCACGGCGCACGCCCCCGTCCGGGCGCTCGATCAGATCGGTGAAGTCGTCCAGATTAAGCCTGCTCATTCGCCGAACAGTACCGCCAGCGAACGAACGCTTCCGCGCCACATGGCCACCGCACTCCCACGATGTCTTTGCTCCCCGGATCGTGATCCCATACGTTCCGGTTTATAGCGGAATGTCGCCCAGGGAGCCGCCCATGCCGACCTCGCCCCCCACGCCGTACGTCACCTCGGACGCCGCCGACACCTTCCTGGAACCGCGCCGCGAGAACTGCCCGTGGTGCGGCTCCGCACGGCTGCGCGCCCGGGTGGGCGCGGCCGATCCGCTGCGGCACCGGCCCGGCGCCTTCCAGCTCGACAGGTGCGGCGACTGCGCCCACACCTTCCAGAACCCCCGGCTCACGGCGGAGGGACTCGCCTTCTTCCACCGGGACTTCTACGAGAGACAGCTGGAGGAGTTCGCGGACCGCCTCCTCACCCTGCAGGAGGTCCGCCGCCGGCACCGCGCCACCGCCCACCGGCTGTCGGCGCTGCCCGAACCGGAGAGCTGGCTGGACGTCGGCACGGGCCACGCCCACTTCCCCGAGGCGGCGAAGGAGTTCTTCCCGTACACCAGCTTCGACGGACTCGACCCGACGGCCCGGGTGGAGCAGGCGGTCATGGAGGAGCGGATCGAGGAGGCCCACCGCGGCTACCTCACCACTCCCGGCATGACGGCCCGCCTGCGCGCCCGCTACGACGTGGTCAGCATGTTCCGCCACCTGGAGCAGGCCCCCGACCCACGCGCCGAACTCCGCGCCGCCCTGGCGGTGCTGCGTCCCGGTGGCCACCTCGTCGTCGAAGTCACCGACCCGTGCAGCGCGTTCGCCCTGCTGCTCGGCAGGTGGTGGCTCCCCTACGGCCAGCCGCGCACCCTCCACCTGATGCCGCCGGCCAACCTCCGCGCGGAACTGGAGGCCCTGGGCTGCACGGTCCTGGTGACGGACCGCAGCTCCCCGCACATCCCCTACGACCTGTCGGCGGCCGTCGCCCTGGCCGTGGCCCACGCCCACCCCCTCCTGCGGGCGACGGCCACCCCCGCCCTGGTCCTGGCCTCGGAACTGGACCACCTGCTGTCCCCCCTGTCCCGCCGCACCCCCTTCTCCAACGCCTACCGGCTCGTGGCCCGCACACCCACCCGGCCGCGGGCGGTCGTGCCGGCGGCACCGGGCGCCACTCAGCCGCGCAGCACCACCGCCTGACCCGCGACGACCAGCAGCACCTGCTCGCACTCCGACCCGAACGCCGCGTTCAGCCGCCCGAGTTCGTCCCGGTACCGACGGCCGGACGCGGTCGCAGGCACGATGCCCGAGCCCACCTCGTTGGACACGGCGACCACGGTCCGCCGGCTCGCCCGTACGGCCGACGTCAGCTCCCGCACCCGCTCCCGCAACGCCTTCTCACCGGCCCCCGCCCACTCCGCGTCGTCCCAGGCCCCCACCGAGTCCATGACGTCCGTCAGCCACAGCGACAGACAGTCGATCAGCAGCGGCGGCCCCTCCTCCGCCAGCAGCGGCACCAGGTCCGTCGTCTCCGTCGTACGCCACGACCCCGGCCGCCGCTCCCGGTGCGCGGCCACCCGCTCCGCCCACTCGGTGTCTCCGCCCCGCGTCCCCCCGGTGGCCACGTACAGCACGTCCGGGAAGGCTTCCAGCCGCCGTTCGGCCTCCACCGACTTCCCCGACCGCGCCCCGCCCAGCACCAGCGTCCGGCGCGGTACGTCCGGCACGTCCTCGTACACCCCCACCGGCAGCGTCGTACCGTCCGGCACCGCCCGTGCCCCGGCCGCCGCCAGCCGCCTGTGCAGCTCCGGGCCCGGCGGCACGTCGTGGTCGAGGTGGACGGCCAGCACGTCCGTCGTCGGGCCGACCGAGCCGACCGCCCGCAGCCGGGCCAGCGCGTCCGGACGGCCCACCACGTCCACGAGGACCATGTCGTACGACTCCGCCGTCGCCTCCTCCAGCCCGGCCGGGACCCCGCCGGGCGGCAGATACAGCAGCCGCTGCCCGTCCGCCCCGGTCACCGCGTACCCGGTGCCGCCCGCGTCCATCGCCACCGCCCGTACCCGATGCCCCGTCAGCAGCGCCAACTCCCGCCCGTCCGGCACCCGCCCGGGCTGCGGCAGTCCGGCCGGCACCTCCACCGCCGGACCGTCGTGCGGATGCGACAGCAGCACCTGCCGGACCCCGCCCAGCGACGTCCCGGCCCGCGCCGCCGCGAACGCCGCACCCGGCGTCAGATCGAGCAGCACGGCCCCGTCCACGAGCACGGCGGTCGCCGCCCGCGCGTCCGGCCCGAGCGCGACCGCACAAGCGGCGCAGGGACAGTCGGGCCGAGGCAGGCCGGCCGGGGCACCAGTACCGAGCAGAGTCACTTCCACGCACCGATTCTCACCTGTGCCGACGGGTACCGCTCATCTGCGCCGCCCCGGGGACACCACGGCCCGCGGTGATCCACGACCTCTAACGGCCGACCCGGCGGAGCGCATACGCTGGCGAGCAGGAGTTGGATCAAAGGAGGCCTACATGACGGCATGGACGTGGCGGTTCGAGAAGGCCGACGGGACGGAGGTCCAGCCCTCGGTGCAGCCCGAGGAGTTCACCACGCAGGGGGACGCCGAGTCCTGGATCGGCGAGCACTGGAAGGCGCTGCAGGAGGGGGGAGCCGACCAGGTGCGGCTGTTCGAGGAGACCAGCGAGATCTACGGGCCGATGAGCCTGCACGCCGACGCGTCGTAAGCCCCGCCGGGCGGTGAGGAGGGCGTGCGTGTTCCGCCGTCGCCCTCCTCACCGCCGGCCCGGCGTCACCCGCGCCGTCCCGGTGGCAGGTACCGTCGTCCGCTGCCCCGGCCGGCCGGTAGGTGTCGTCGACCACCGTCCGCGCGGTGACGCCCCCGGAGTCCGGGTCGGCCACGGCGAGCGTCGGGATGCCGACGACCAGCCCGTCGGGGCCGGCCAGGACACGAACGTGCTCAGCCCCGTACGCCGCACAGGTGCAGCAGTGCCGCCACCCCGCGGTAGGGGTCCGTGCGCCCGGCCCGCTCCTCCACGGCCAGCAGCGCCTGCAGGTCCTCCGGGATCTCGGCGCCGTCCGCCGCGGTGTCCGTGAAGACCCGGACGCCGTACCAGGCGTGCAACGGAGCCGCGATCCCGGCGAGGGTGGCGGTGAGCGCCGACAGCCGGTCGGCGCGGACGTCCAGTCCCAGGCGGTTGCGGTACGAGGTGGTGTCGAAGGCGGCCAGCGCGCCCGCCCAGTCCCCGGACAGGCCCGGCCGCATGGCGAGCGCGTCGCCGTTGCGCACCAGGAGGGAGAGGAGCCCGCCCGGCGCCAGCATCCGGGCCAGGCCCGCCACCAGCGGGTCGGGCTCCTCGACGTACATCAGGACACCGTGGCACAGCACCAAGTCGAAACTGCCCGGCAGGAAGTGCACGCCGGTGTCCCGCCCGTCGCCCTGCACCAGCCGGACCCGGGCGCGGATGCCCTCCGGCTCACCGGCCAGGGCCTCCCGCGCGGTGGCGATCATCGTCGCGTCCTGCTCGACCCCGGTCACCTGGTGGCCGAGCCGGGCCAGCCGCAGCGCCTGCGTGCCCTGGCCCATCCCCACGTCGAGCACCCGCAGCCGCTGCCCGACCGGGAACCGCCCGGCTATCTGCTCGTCCAGCTGCCGGGCCACCAGTTCCTGCCGCACGACGTCCCGCAGGCCGCCCAGCTTGCTCAGCCAGGCGTCGGCGGCCCCCCCGGTGAAAGCGTCTGCGCTCAGGGCCGCTCTCCGCGCTTGACCTGCGGCTTCGGCAGACGGAGCCGGCGCATCTGCAGGGACCGCATGAGTGCGTAGGCGACCGCGCCGCGCGTGTTCTGGTCCCCGAAGCGCTCCTTGAGGCGCTTCTTCAGCCGGAAACCGCTGAACGCCGCGTCGAGCACGATCAGCACGATCACGACCAGCCACAGCAGCAGCGCGATCGACTGGATCGCCGGCACCCGCACCACGCTCAGCACGAGGATCACCACGGCGAGCGGCAGGAAGAACTCCGCCACGTTGAACCGCGAGTCCACCCAGTCGCGGGCGAACCTGCGGACCGGGCCCTTGTCACGGGCGGGCAGGTAGCGCTCGTCACCGCTGGCCAGCGCCTGGCGTTGGCGCGCGAGCGCCTGGCGCCGGTCCTCGCGCTGACGCTTCACGGCCTCCTTGCGGTTCGTCGGGGTCTGGGCGACGCTGCGGCGCTGGGACTGGGCCTCACTGCGCTTGGGCGTGGGCCTGCCCTTCGGGGCCTGCGGGTCACGGGGCTGCTTCGAGAGGGCTACCGGCGCCTTGTCGGCGGGGGCCTTCTCATCCTTGGCACGGCTACGGAACACAAAACCCAAGGGTACGGGCTCCTCCGGCATGGACCCCAGCCCGGCGGGGAACGATCCGGCAACACCGGGCGTCATGGAGGGACAGAGGGGGCGTTCCGGTGCGGGTCCCGAGGGGGCCCCGCAGGGTTCCGACGGGGCCCGGTGGGGGATCACCTACTCCTCACGCCGGAGCGATATCGTCCGCAGTCGTCCTCGGGGATGAGCGCATCACCTCCCGGACAGTGCGGTAATGGAGTCAGGGCCCGTACTGTGGGTTCTGTCGCAGGATCTGTGAGCTGGAGTCCGTCAGAAGGGGGCGCGCGAAGCCCATGAGCGGTGTCATGAAGCGTATGGGGATGATCTTCCGCGCGAAGGCGAACAAGGCCCTTGACCGGGCCGAGGACCCGCGCGAGACCCTCGATTACTCGTACCAGAAGCAGCTGGAGCTGCTGCAGAAGGTCCGCCGCGGCGTCGCCGACGTGGCGACCAGCCGCAAGCGCCTGGAACTCCAGCTCAACCAGCTGCAGCAGCAGTCCTCCAAGCTGGAGGACCAGGGCCGCAAGGCGCTCGCGCTGGGTAGGGAGGACCTGGCCCGTGAGGCGCTGTCCCGGCGTGCCGCCCTGCAGCAGCAGGTCACGGACCTGGAGACGCAGCACACGACCCTCCAGGGCGAGGAGGAGAAGCTCACCCTGGCGGCCCAGCGCTTGCAGGCCAAGGTCGACGCCTTCCGTACGAAGAAGGAGACCATCAAGGCCACCTACACCGCCGCCCAGGCCCAGACCCGGATCGGCGAGGCGTTCTCCGGCATCTCCGAGGAGATGGGTGACGTCGGCCTCGCCATCCAGCGCGCCGAGGACAAGACGCAGCAGCTCCAGGCCCGCGCCGGCGCCATCGACGAGCTGCTCGCCTCGGGTGCCCTCGACGACCCGTCCGGCATGGCCAAGGACGACATCGCGGCCGAGCTGGACCGGCTCTCCGGTGGTAGTGATGTAGAGCTGGAACTGCAGCGCATGAAGGCCGAGCTGGCCGGGGGCTCCCCGCAGCAGGCGATCGAGGGCGGCACCGGACAGGGGCAGTCCCAGCAGCAGCCGCAGGACACCCCGCGCTTCGACAAGCAGTAACCCGGCGCCGGGACCCGAGCCGAGGAGGCCGACGTGATCGTACGGATCATGGGGGAGGGCCAGGTGAAGCTGGCCGACGCCCACTTCGCCGAGCTGAACAAGCTGGACGACGAACTCCTGGAAGAGGTGGAGAGCGGCGACAGCGCCGGCTTTCGCGCCACCCTCCACGCTCTCCTGGCCAAGGTCCGTGAGCTGGGCGAACCGCTGCCCGACGACGCGTTGGAACCCTCCGAGCTGATCCTGCCGGCGCCGGACGCGTCGCTTGAGGAGGTCCGGCAGATGCTCAGCGACGACGGGCTGATCCCGGGCTGACCCCGTCGGGGCCCGCCCGGGGTGCGCGCTCCGGGCCGGATCAGGGTCAGTTCAGGGTGAACCAGGTGGTGCGGGACTTCTGCCACTCCGGGTGGGTGAGGTCCTTCGCCTCGGTGCCGTCGCCGTAGAGGTCGGCGGCGCCGTCGTCGGTGATCAGCTGCACCCGGGCGCCGGAGGCGGTCAGGTCGGGCACGGAGACGACGGACTCCCAGGCGCCCGCGTCGGCCGTCGGCAGTTCCAGCACCTTCACCGGCCGGTGCCCGGCGACGCCGTCCCAGGAGTACAGGGCGTACGGGTCGCTGTTGTCGTCGGCGGCCCAGGAGCCGGCGAGGACCAGGTACTGGCCGGCGTCGTTCCTGCGCAGGTCACGGATGGAGAGACCGCCGAGGTCCAGCTCGATCGGCGTGCCGAAGGCCGCCTTCGTGCCGCGCGCCACCTGGTCCATGTTCGTCACCGGTACGATCAGCGCCTTCCCGCCGTTCTGCGGCGGCACGAGCGGGGCGCGGAAGCCGACGTAGGCGGTGGCCGTGCCGCCCGGCGCGAACTCCAGCCCCTCCACGTTGAAGCCGTCGATCTCCTTCGGGACCTGTCCGTCGGCCGTGCCGGCGGCGAAGCCGTACCGGTCGCCGTTCGCCTCGTCCCAGGCGACCAGGTCGTCCCGCAGGCGGTGCCCGGCCGTGCCGAAGGTGAGCTGGGTGGCGGCGCCCGAGCCGGAGACGGTCGTGGTGAACACGGTGTTCCGGTCGGCCTTGTACTCGCCGTCCTTGTTGTTGCCCAGCGAGCCGGTCCAGTAGATCGTGTCGCCGACGCGGGCGGCGCCCTCGATGTCGACCTCCTTGTCGGCACCCAGCGCGCCGTCCAGGGCCCAGGTCCGCACGGGCGTGCCCGAGGCCGAGCCGTCGTACAGGCGCAGGGTGTTGTCCTCGTCGTTGCCGACGACGACGTACCCGCCACCGACGTCCACCGCGGCGGAGGCGTCCGAGGCGCCGGTCAGATAGCGGGCGTCGGCGGAGTGCTGGACGGCCGGGGAGGCCGCGTAGTGCAGCGTGGTCGTGGCGGTCTTGTCGCCGAGGCCGGTCACCTTCAGCGTGAGGTCGGTGTAGCCCTGGGCGTGTGCGGTCACGGCGACGGTTCGGGTGCCGCCGGTGCCGGTGACCCGGACGTCGCCGGTCCCGGCCACGCCGCTCCTGCTCGTCCTGGTGGCGGTCACGGTGAGCGCGGAGGCGTCGGCGCCGCTCTGCGCGAGGGTGACGGTGGCGGCGGGGTCGCCCGTCCCGCCGACGGCGCCCGAGAGGTAGGAGGCCGACAGCTTGATCGTCGGGGTGCCGTACGTCACTGCGTGGGCGGAGGTGCTCAGGCCGGTGGCCGAGACCAGGAAGAGGGCTGCGGCGGACCAGATCACACGGAGCGGAGGGCGCACGGGGGGCCTTTCGTCGGCGGGATGCTGGCGAGAAGGCTGAGGACGTTCGGCCAACGTGGAACGACAGTTGACGGTCCGTCGGGCGTCCGGGTGCGTAACTTCCCCGCCCCCGCTCAGGACGCTCGACCTCGCACCGGCGCAAGAGGCCGGAAAGCACCCGTACTGTTCAGGACGTGAGCACCCTCGACCGCGCCCGCTGCAGCCTCAAGGCCCACCCCTGGGCCCTGGACGCGGCCATCGCTGCCGGCGTCCTGGTGTGCATGGTCGCGGGCTCCTTCGTCGTGCCCCGCGGACCGCACGGCGTCACCTGGGGCCTGCGCACCCCCGACCCCCTCAGCCTCCTCCTCATGCTGCTCGCCGCGGCCGCGCTCGTCTTCCGCCGCCGTGCCCCGAGGACGGTCCTCGCCGTCACCGGCGCCCTCGCGGTGATCGAGTGCGTCACCGGCGACCCTCGCGCGCCGGTGGCCATGTCCGCCGTGATCGCTCTGTACACCGTCGCATCGACCACCGACCGCACCACCGCCCTGCGGGTCGGCCTGCTCACCATGGCCGTGCTGACGGCCGCCGCCATGCTCGCCGGCCCGCTGCCCTGGTACGCGCAGGAGAACCTCGCGATCGTCGCCTGGACCGGCATCGGCGCCACCGCCGGGGACGCCGTGCGCAGCCGCCGCGCGGTCGTGCAGGCCATCCGGGAGCGCGCCGAACGCGCCGAGCGGACCCGCGAGGAGGAGGCCCGCCGCCGGGTCGCCGAGGAGCGGCTGCGCATCGCCCGCGATCTGCACGACGTCGTCGCCCATCACATCGCCCTGGTCAATGTGCAGGCCGGGGTCGCAGCCCACGTCATGGACAAGCGCCCCGACCAGGCCAAGGAGGCCCTCGCCCACGTCCGCGCGGCCAGCCGTTCCGCGCTGGACGAACTGCGCGCCACCGTCGGCCTGCTCCGCCAGTCCGGCGATCCCGCGGCCCCCACCGAACCCGCCCCCGGCCTCAGCCGCCTCGACGACCTGGCCGCCACCTTCCGCAGCGCGGGCCTCCCGGTGGACGTGGCCCGCACCGACCAGGGCACCGAACTGCCCGCCGCCGTCGATCTGGCCGCCTACCGGATCATCCAGGAAGCCCTGACGAACGCCCGCAAGCACGCCGGGCCGGGTGCCAAGGCCCAGGTCAGCGTCGTACGGGTCGGACCGCACATCGAGGTCACCGTCGTCGACGACGGCTCGGGCGCACCGGACGCCCCGCAGGCCGGCGGCGGACACGGGCTGCTCGGCATGCGTGAGCGGGCCGGCGCCCTCGGCGGCACCCTCACCACCGGACCCCGCTACGGCGGCGGCTTCCGGGTCCATGCGATCCTGCCCCTCACGACCCAAGCGCGTACGACGGCCCCGGGGGAGCCCGCATGACGATCCGTGTCCTGCTCGCCGACGACCAGGCGCTGCTGCGCAGCGCGTTCCGGGTCCTGGTCGACTCCGAGCCCGACATGGAGGTGGTGGGGGAGGCCTCCGACGGCGCGGAGGCGGTGCGCCTGGCCAAGCGGACGGCCGCCGACGTCGTCCTCATGGACATCCGGATGCCCGGCACCGACGGCCTCGCCGCGACCCGCCTGATCAGCGCCGATCCGTCCCTCGCCCAGGTCCGTGTGGTCATCCTGACCACCTTCGAGGTGGACGACTACGTGATCCAGGCGCTGCGCGCCGGCGCCTCCGGCTTCCTCGGCAAGGGCAGCGAGCCGGAGGAGCTGCTGAACGCCATCCGGGTCGCGGCGGGCGGCGAGGCGCTGCTGTCGCCGGCCGCCACCAAGGGGCTGATCGCCCGCTTCCTCGCCCAGGGCGACGACGACCGTGACCCCGCCCGCTCCGAGCGGCTCGGCGCGCTCACCGGCCGGGAGCGGGAGGTGCTCGTCCAGGTCGCGGGCGGCCACTCCAACGACGAGATCGCCGAGCGTCTGGAGGTCAGCCCGCTGACCGTGAAGACGCACGTCAACCGGGCCATGGCCAAGCTCGGCGCGCGGGACCGGGCGCAGCTCGTGGTGATCGCGTACGAGTCGGGGCTGGTGCGTCCGCGGACGGACTGATCTCCACTTCATGGCGGCCTTCGGCGGCGGCACGGACACCAACCAGGCGTCGTACCAGGTGATGCTGAAGGACTCGAAGTCCTACGACAAGGTCCAGCAGCACCTCGAGGACGGCCTGAAGAAGCTGAAGGGCATCGGCACGACCACCGTGTCGGCCGGTGACGGCTTCGGCAACCAGAACCTGAGCGTGGTGGTCAAGGCGTCCGACCCGCAGGCGCTGCGCACGGCGGCCGAGCAGGTCCGCTCCACGGTCGCCGGCCTCGACGGCGTCACCGACGTCACCAGCGACCTCGCCACCAGCGTGCCGCGGATCTCGGTGAAACCCTCCGGGGCGTCCAGGGCGAGAAAGCCCTCGAGCAGGACCTCTTCCTGTGTGAGCGGCTCATGGGCCATGGCAGTCATGTCACGTCCCTCCTTCGGCCGCTCGCCCGACTGGGACATCCGAAGATCACCTGTCCAAGAGATCGGGAACCTTCCCCCGAGCGTGGCACGAAAGGGGCGCCCCCCGACAACGGGGAGCGCCCCTGACACGGGCGAAGGCCGCCTACGGCAGCGCCAGCATCCGCTCCAGGGCCAGCTTGGCGAACGCCTCCGTCTCGCGGTCGACCTCGATCCGGTTGACCAGGTTGCCCTCGGCCAGGGACTCCAGGGCCCAGACCAGGTGGGGCAGGTCGATGCGGTTCATGGTCGAGCAGAAGCAGACCGTCTTGTCGAGGAAGACGATCTCCTTGCCCTCGGGCGCGAAACGGTTCGCCAGCCGGCGGACCAGGTTCAGCTCCGTGCCGATGGCCCACTTGGAGCCGGCCGGGGCCGCCTCCAGGGCCTTGATGATGTACTCGGTGGAGCCGACGTAGTCCGCGGCGGCCACGACCTCGTGCTTGCACTCGGGGTGGACGAGGACGTTCACGCCGGGGATGCGCTCACGGACGTCGTTGACCGAGTCGAGGCTGAAGCGGCCGTGCACCGAGCAGTGGCCGCGCCACAGGATCATCTTCGCGGCCCGCAGCTCCTCCGCCGTCAGCCCGCCGTTCGGCTTGTGCGGGTTGTAGACCACGCAGTCGTCCAGGGACATCCCCATGTCGCGGACGGCGGTGTTGCGGCCCAGGTGCTGGTCGGGCAGGAACAGCACCTTCTCGCCCTGCTCGAAGGCCCAGTCGAGGGCCCGCTTGGCGTTGGAGGAGGTGCAGATCGTGCCGCCGTGCTTGCCGGTGAACGCCTTGATGTCGGCCGAGGAGTTCATGTACGAGACCGGCACCACCTGCTCGGCGACGCCCGCCTCGGTCAGCACGTCCCAGCACTCCGCGACCTGCTCGGCCGTCGCCATGTCGGCCATGGAGCAGCCGGCGGCGAGGTCGGGCAGGACGACCTTCTGGTCGTCGGAGGTGAGGATGTCGGCGGACTCGGCCATGAAGTGCACACCGCAGAAGACGATGTACTCGGCCTCCGGGCGCGCGGCCGCGTCCCGGGCCAGCTTGAAGGAGTCACCCGTGACGTCGGCGAACTGGATGACCTCGTCGCGCTGGTAGTGGTGGCCGAGCACGAACACCTTGTCGCCGAGCTTCTCCTTGGCCGCGCGGGCGCGCGCGACCAGGTCGGGGTCGGACGGCGACGGCAGGTCACCGGGGCACTCGACGCCCCGCTCGCTCTTCGGGTCGGCCTCACGGCCGAGCAGCAGCAGGGCGAGCGGAGTCGGCTGCACGTCGAGCTCCGGGGTCTGGGCGGTGGTCACGTCACGCACCCTTTCTACTTTTCGTCTAACTGACGCTATCAATCATATCCGCTTCACGTCAGTTTGACGATGGCCATAGCGTCCATGTGACGTGAATCCCGCCCGAGTCCCTCCTCGGGCTGCTGTCCGCTCTGTCGGCCGTGTGCGAGCATGAAGAAGGAAGCAACAACGCGACAACACGACTGCCCGGCCCGGAATGAATCCGCGGAAGCGCCGGTTGCACTCGTCGGCAAGCAGTCTCCGTACAACCCGGGAGAGATGTAGATGTCCGTATCGGACGAGACCAGCACCGCCACCGACGGCATCATCCTGAGTGACGCCGCCGCGGCCAAGGTGAAGGCCCTGCTCGACCAGGAAGGCCGCGACGACCTGGCGCTGCGCGTCGCCGTTCAGCCCGGTGGCTGCTCCGGCCTGCGTTACCAGCTCTTCTTCGACGAGCGTTCGCTCGACGGCGACGTCGTCAAGGACTTCGGCGGTGTCAAGGTCGTCACCGACCGTATGAGCGCCCCGTACCTGGGCGGCGCCTCCATCGACTTCGTGGACACGATCGAGAAGCAGGGCTTCACGATCGACAACCCGAACGCGACCGGCTCCTGCGCCTGCGGCGACTCCTTCAGCTGAGCCGACGGCCACGGCCTGACGGACGGAAGAAGGCGGCGGCCCCCCGCACCGGGGGGCCGCCGCCTTCGTCGTACGTCAGCGGTTCCGGGCCGACGTGTCCGGCCGCAACGCGCCCGGCTCGGCCCGGGGAACACGGCCGCCGTCGGCGCCGACCACCGTCCGCCCGTCCAGCGGCGTGGCCAACCGCACGGTCTTCACGTACTCCTTGGCCATCAGCACGCACACCTTGTCCGGCCAGGGATGCTCGGTGACCGTGACCGTCACCTTCTCGCCGCTCTCCCGCGCCGCCACCGTGTAGTCCGCGCACACCCCGCCGAAGAAGCTCACGGTCAGCACCCGGCCGTCGGCCCTGTAGCCGCTCACCTCCACGTTCTTGGTCCCAGGCGCCTTCGGTGACGTGGAGGGCGCCGCCGACGCCGACGGCAGGTACTCCGGGTCGACCGCCGGATACGTCACCGTGAAGGAACCCCGCGCCTCGGATCCCCGCACGTCGAACAGCCAGGACGGCACCAGCGTCTGCCGTCCGCCGACCGAGTGCGCGGCCAGCCCGAACACCGCCTTCTCCACCGTGACCGTGTCCGCCGCCGGCTGCTTCGGTGCCCCCGTGGACGCACCGCACGGCTGCTCCAGCCGGTCCTTCAGCGGCACCGCGCTGGCACAGCCGCCGATCCCCATCCGGTGGTCGCCCTTCGGCGCCGCGTTCATCAGGTCCAGCGTCTTCCGTGCGCCGAGCACCGGGTACGTGGCCCCCTTCACCGGCGCCCCGAGCATCCCGTGCCCGCCGACCAGCTCGCCCCGCCTGTCGACGGTCAGGCCGGTCGTCCAGCCGTACGTCGGCAGCCCGCCCACCACCGGGTCGGCGTCGACCACCCGTTGCGCGCCCATGACCCGGCTCGCGTCGATCTTCGCGTCGTCCAGCCCGGCCGCCTTCAGCACCGGTGCCGCAGCCTTCTCGGCCGCCGCCACGCTCACCGGCTCGCCGGACGGAGCGCCCGGATCCTGTCCGCAGACGGTCACCTTCCGGCAGTTGTCGGTGCCGGGCGCGTACCGGCTGAAGGTCCAGCTGCCCGGCGCGTCCCGGTTCACCTGCAGACTCGGCCCGGTGCCGTCCTTGCCGCCGACCCGCCAGACGCGCCCCTCGGCCG
The DNA here is from genome assembly GCF_044593395.1 of Streptomyces sp. NPDC052301. NCBI lineage: Bacteria > Bacillati > Actinomycetota > Actinomycetes > Kitasatosporales > Streptomycetaceae > Streptomyces > Streptomyces sp. NPDC052301. The sequence goes on from NZ_JBIUBE010000004.1 coordinate 311,997, forward strand.
CCGGCGCCCCGTCCACCCCGAGCGCCTTCGCCAGCCGGGCCACCTGATCCCGGCCGACCTCGGCGCCCGGCCCGTACACCGGCGCCGAACCGGGCCCGTCCGGGAGCTCTCCCCGGGTCACGTACCGGGCGCCGTACGGGTCCGGCTCACCGGGCGCGACGCCGTTCGACCCCGTCCAGCCGTCCAGGGCGAGCGGGGGAGGCGTGGTGCCCCTGCCGGACGCGCCCGGGCTCGTACGACCGCCCGTGTCACTGCTCGCGGCGAGATACGCACCCCCGCCGCCGACCAGCAGCACGGCCGCGGCGACGGCGACGACGACGGCACGGGAGCGACGCCGGCCGGCCCGCTCGCCGGGCTCATCGCCACCGGTCTCCGGCTCGCCGGGCTCCTCCGCACCGGCCTCCGGCGCGCCCGGCTCCCTGCCACCGGCCTCCGGTGCGTCCGGCTCTCCGCCACCGGCCTCCGGTGCGTCCGGCTCCTCCGCACCGGCCTCCGGCGCGCCCGGCTCCCTGCCACCGGCCTCCGGTGCGTCCGGCTCCCCGCCCCGGGTCTCCGGCTCGGCGGCGACCGCGTCGGCCGCACGCTCCTCGGAAACCTCGGGACCCTCCGCATTCCCGGAGTTCTCAGGCCGCTCGGTGTTCACCGCATCGCTCCTCGCTGGGTCGTATCCCGCATCCCCTGCGTGGGGGACGGCGATGGGACGCGGGAGAGGAGCGCGCGGTTCCCTGGAACGCGCCCCGTACGTCAGTCGCCGTAGTCGGACATCGCGTCCAGCAGTCGTGCAGACCGCACTGGCACGCTCACCCCGTGGATGAGCGACGGCGGCACCGGCCGCGACGCGCGGTGCTCGGGAACCGCCCAGTGCGGCGCCATCCGGGCACAGTCACCGCGCAGCTCGGCGAGGCCGCCCTCGAGGTCGGCCGGGACGGAGGAGTGGACCTTGAGGTTCGTCATGAGGGCACCGTAGGCATGCCCGGGGCCGCGAAGAAAGATCTACTATCGGGTAGTTTCGCCAACTACAGCACCAGCCCCTGAGCGGGTAGCGTGAACTGTCAATCCAGCCTCCCGCAGGAGAATGCCGACGTGCGCATCGCAGTCACCGGCTCCATCGCCACCGACCACCTCATGACCTTCCCCGGCCGTTTCGCCGACCAGTTCGTCGCGGACCAGCTGCACACGGTCTCGCTCTCCTTCCTGGTGGACAACCTGGACGTGCGCCGGGGCGGGGTGGGCGCGAACATCGCCTTCGGCATGGGTCAGCTCGGCACCCGGCCCATCCTGGTCGGCGCCGCCGGCTTCGACTTCGACGAGTACCGGGCCTGGCTCGACCGGCACGGCGTCGACACCGAGTCGGTCCGGATCTCCGAGACCCTGCACACCGCCCGCTTCGTGTGCACCACCGACGCCGACCACAACCAGATCGGCTCCTTCTACACCGGCGCGATGAGCGAGGCCCGGCAGATCGAGCTGAAGACCGTCGCGGACCGCGTGGACGGCCTCGACCTGGTCCTCATCGGCGCCGACGACCCGGAGGCGATGCTGCGTCACACGGAGGAGTGCCGGACCCGGGGCATTCCCTTCGCCGCGGACTTCTCCCAGCAGATCGCCCGTATGGAGGGCGAGGAGATCCGGGTCCTGCTCGACGGGGCGACGTACCTCTTCTCCAACGAGTACGAGAAGGGCCTCATCGAGTCCAAGACCGGCTGGAGCGACGCCGAGATCCTCTCCCGGGTCGGCCACCGCGTCACCACGCTGGGCGCGCGGGGCGTGCGCATCGAGCGCGTCGGCGAGGACCCGATCGAGGTCGGCTGTGCCGAGGAGCAGCGCAAGGCCGACCCCACGGGCGTCGGCGACGCCTTCCGCGCCGGGTTCCTGTCCGGACTGGCCTGGGGCGTCTCGCTGGAGCGTGCGGCGCAGGTGGGCTGCATGCTGGCGACGCTCGTCATCGAGACCGTGGGGACGCAGGAGTACCGGCTGCAGCGGGCGCACTTCATGGAGCGGTTCGTGAAGGCGTACGGGGACGACGCCGGGCAGGAAGTGCGCAAGCACCTGGGCTGAGGCTGCGTCCACTCGTCCGCCACGCGTTCGCCGTGGCCGAATCGCGGGCGCGTGGGGGCGGGCCGAGCCCACGCGGCGGAGCCGTGCATCGGCTCCGCCCCGCGCCCCCGAGGGGCGCTCCCCCCTGCTGTCAGGAGACCCGGCGTACCAGGTACGCCGTACCCCTCTCCGCCGGCTCCTCCCCGACGTACTCCTGCCCCCGCATCTCGCACCACGCCGGGATGTCCAGCCGGGCCGCCTCGTCGTCGGACAGGACCCGCACCCGGCCTCCCACCGGCACCTGCCCGATGACCTTGGCCAGCTCGATGACGGGGATCGGGCAGCGCTTGCCGAGGGAGTCCACGACCAGCTCCTCCTCCCGCACGGCCGTCGCGGGAGCGGCCGGTGCCCCCAGCTTCTCCCGCACCCCGGCCACCACCCCCGGCAGCAGCTCCAGGAACCGCTCCACGTCCTCCTCGGCCGTGCCCATCGGCAGCGAGACCCGCACGTTGCCCTCGCTCAGCACCCCCATCGCCCTCAGCACATGGCTGGGCGTCAGCGTGCTGCTCGTGCAGGAGGAGCCGGACGACACCGAGAACCCGGCCCGGTCCAGCTCGTGCAGGAGCGCCTCCCCGTCGACATAGAGACAGGAGAAGGTGACGATCCCCGGCAGCCGCCGTTCCGCGTCGCCCACCACCTCCACGTCCGGCACCAGTTGCGGCACCCGCGTCCGGATCCGCTCCGTCAGCTCCCGCAGCCGGGCCGCCTCCTGGGCGGCCTCGGCCCGTACCGCGCGCAGCGAGGCCACGGCCGCCACGATCGCCGGGATGTTCTCGAAGCCGGGCGCCCGCCCCGACTCCCGCTCGTCCACCGGGCCCCGGGCGGCGAACCGGACCCCCTTGCGTACGACGAGCAGCCCGGTCCCCGAAGGCCCGCCCCACTTGTGCGCACTGGCCGCGAGCAGCGACCAGGCGCCCTCCACCGGCCCCCAGCCCAGCGACTGCGCCGCGTCCACCAGCAGGGGCACCCCGGCGGCCCGGCACACCTCGGCCACCTCGGCCACCGGCTGCACGGTGCCCACTTCGTGGTTGGCCGACTGCAGACAGGCGAGTGCGGTGTCGGGGCGAAGAGCGGCCGCATAGCCCGACGGGTCCACCCGGCCCGCCCGGTCCACCGGCACCCGGGTCACCGTTCCCCCGTCCTCCTCGAACGCCTCCGCCGAATGGAGTACGGAGGAGTGTTCGACGGCTGACACGATCAGGTGGCGTCCGACCCGGCGCCTTCCGGCCGACGCCCCCGCGACACCGGTATGGACGGCCCGCGTCCCGGACGTCGTGAACACCACCTCGTCCGCCCGGCACCCGACCGCCTCCGCGGCAGCCTCCCGCGCCGCGTCGAGCAGCATCCGCGCCTTCCGCCCCTCGCGGTGGAGCCGGGCGGGATCGGCCCATCCTTCATCCAAAGAGGCCAACAACGCCTGATGAGCGACGGGATGGAGGGGAACGGCGGAAGCAGCATCGAAGTAGCCCATACGGCAACGCTAAACCGCCGGTCAGGGGAGCGCCCCGAAGGGGCGCGAGGAGCGGCGCGACCAGCCACGAAAGGCCCGCAGCCGCCAATCCAGCGAACCACCCGAGTTAGTAGGCCCCCCTCCCCGCGAACCCCCGGAGGGCGTCGGCTAGGGTTTGGTCCGCATAAACATCCAAACCCCTGCCCGACGCAGGGCGGCGACCGACCAGCGAGAAGGCCGCAGCCGACCGCGCGGGCGAGACTCTCGGGAAGGCGCTACGTGAGTCCCAACGGCTCCGACCGCTCGCCGCGGCGCCCGATGCGGCGGAAGCTGCTGCAGGCAATGACCGCGGGCCTGGTCCTGGCGACCGCAACCGGTTGCACATACAAGGACTTCCCCCGCCTTGGTATGCCCACCCCCACCACCGAAGAGGCTCCGCGGATCCTCTCGCTGTGGCAGGGCTCCTGGGCTGCCGCGCTCGCCGTCGGCGTGCTGGTGTGGGGCCTGATCCTGTGGAGCGCCATGTTCCACCGGCGCAGCCGCACCAAGGTCGAGGTACCTCCGCAGACCCGGTACAACATGCCGATCGAGGCCCTGTACACGGTGGTCCCGATCATCATCATCTCGGTGCTCTTCTACTTCACGGCCCGGGACGAGTCGAAGCTCCTCGACACCTCCAAGAAGCCCGACGTCACGGTCAACGTGGTCGGCTTCCAGTGGAGCTGGGGCTTCAACTACGTCGAGGACGTCCCCGGTGTCTCCGGCAATGCCAAGACCGACCCGAACCTGAACGCCATTCCGGACGGGCTCAAGAAGGACTTCCCGGCGAACGCCGGCGGTGTCTACGACGTCGGCACCCCCGGCACCCGGAACCCGCAGACGGGCAACCCCGGTCCGACGCTCTGGCTCCCCAAGGGCAAGACCGTCCGCTTCGTCCTGACCTCTCGTGACGTCATCCACTCCTTCTGGGTGGTGCCGTTCCTGATGAAGCAGGACGTCATCCCGGGCCACACCAACGCCTTCCAGGTGACCCCGAACCACGAGGGCACCTTCCTCGGCAAGTGCGCCGAGCTCTGCGGCGTCGACCACTCCCGGATGCTGTTCAACGTGAAGGTCGTCTCTCCGGCAGCGTACGAGAAGCACCTCAAGGAGCTCGCGGCGAAGGGGCAGACCGGTTACATCCCGGCCGGCATCGCGCAGACGAGCCACGAGAAGAACCAGAGGACGAACAACCTGTGAGCATCCTCAACGAACCCCAGGGTGCCGCGGCAGCAGAGGACTCGTACGAGGACGAGCTGCCGGTCAGGCGCAAGCAGCCCGGCAACGTCGTGGTGAAGTGGCTGACGACCACCGACCACAAGACGATCGGAACGCTGTACCTCGTCACGTCGTTCGCGTTCTTCCTGATCGGTGGCGTGATGGCGCTGCTCATGCGCGCCGAGCTGGCCCGTCCGGGCCTGCAGTTCATGTCGAACGAGCAGTTCAACCAGGCGTTCACGATGCACGGCACGATCATGCTGCTGATGTTCGCGACGCCGCTGTTCGCCGGTTTCACGAACTGGATCATGCCGCTGCAGATCGGCGCGCCCGACGTGGCGTTCCCGCGGCTGAACATGTTCGCCTACTGGCTCTACCTGTTCGGCTCGACCATCGCGGTGGGCGGCTTCCTCACCCCGCAGGGTGCGGCCGACTTCGGCTGGTTCGCCTACTCCCCGCTGTCGGACGCGGTCCGCAGCCCGGGCATCGGCGCCGACATGTGGATCATGGGTCTGGCCTTCTCCGGCTTCGGCACCATCCTCGGCGCGGTCAACTTCATCACCACGATCATCTGCATGCGCGCCCCGGGCATGACGATGTTCCGCATGCCGATCTTCGTGTGGAACGTGCTGCTGACCGCCGTGCTGGTCCTGCTCGCCTTCCCCGTCCTGGCCGCCGCGCTCTTCGCCCTGGAGGCGGACCGTAAGTTCGGAGCGCACGTCTTCGACGCCGCCAACGGCGGAGCACTGCTGTGGCAACACCTCTTCTGGTTCTTCGGCCATCCAGAGGTGTACATCATCGCGCTGCCGTTCTTCGGCATCATCTCCGAGGTCATCCCGGTCTTCTCGCGCAAGCCGATGTTCGGCTACATGGGCCTGATCGCCGCGACCATCGCGATCGCCGGCCTGTCTGTGACGGTGTGGGCCCACCACATGTACGTCACCGGCGGTGTGCTGCTGCCGTTCTTCTCCTTCATGACGTTCCTGATCGCGGTGCCGACCGGTGTGAAGTTCTTCAACTGGATCGGCACCATGTGGAAGGGCTCGCTGTCCTTCGAGACGCCGATGCTCTGGGCGGTCGGCTTCCTGATCACCTTCACGTTCGGTGGTCTGACCGGTGTCATCCTGGCCTCGCCGCCGATGGACTTCCACGTGTCCGACTCCTACTTCGTGGTGGCGCACTTCCACTACGTGGTCTTCGGCACCGTCGTCTTCGCGATGTTCTCCGGCTTCCACTTCTGGTGGCCGAAGTTCACGGGCAAGATGCTGGACGAGCGCCTCGGCAAGATCACGTTCTGGACGCTGTTCGTCGGCTTCCACGGCACCTTCCTGGTCCAGCACTGGCTGGGCGCCGAGGGCATGCCGCGCCGGTACGCCGACTACCTGGCGGCCGACGGCTTCACCGCCCTGAACACGATCTCGACGATCAGCTCCTTCCTGCTCGGCCTGTCGATCCTGCCGTTCCTCTACAACGTGTGGAAGACGGCCAAGTACGGCAAGCCGGTCAACGTGGACGACCCGTGGGGCTACGGCCGTTCGCTGGAGTGGGCGACCTCCTGCCCGCCGCCCCGGCACAACTTCGTCACCCTGCCGCGGATCCGCAGTGAATCCCCGGCGTTCGACCTGCACCACCCCGAGATCGCCGCGCTCGAGCAGCTCGAGCACGCCGGTCACGGCACCGCCATCGCGGGCACCAAGGAGGCCGGCAAGTGAAGATCCAGGGCCGGATGTTCATCTGGCTGAGCTTCTTCGTCCTGATCATGGCCGTCGTGTACGGCGTGTGGTCGAAGGAGCCGGCCGGCACCACGGCGCTCTTCCTGGCCTTCGGCCTGTGCATCATGATCGGCTTCTACCTGGGCTTCACCGCCCGGCGGGTCGACGCAGGTGCGCAGGACGACAAGGAGGCCGACGTCGCGGACGACGCGGGCGAGCTGGGCTTCTTCAGCCCGCACAGCTGGCAGCCGCTCATGCTGGGCTTCGGCGGTGCGATCGCCTTCCTCAGCATCGCGGTCGGCTGGTGGCTGATCTACTTCTCCGCCCCGTTCATCGTGATCGGTCTGTTCGGCTGGGTGTTCGAGTACTACCACGGTGAGAACCGCACCCAGTAGCACGCGAGAGCACACACCGGGAGCCCGGACCCTCCGTCAGGAGAGTCCGGGCTCCCGTCTTTTCCGGCGTACGACGGCAGGGGTCCCCCCTTTGCCGCAACGTCCATCGCCCGTACGAGTCACCTGCCGTGCCGGCCAGGTCGTCGCCTCATAGCGTGATCGTATGAATCACTCTCCGTGGACCCGCACCGCCGTCAGCTGTGCGCTGCTGGTGGCCGCCCTCGGCGCGGGCGCCACCGCCTGCGGTTCGGACGGCAACCCCCTGTCGGCCAAGCCGTACGACGCGGCGGACGAGATCTCGTTCAACGGTCCCACCGAAGCAGGGAAGCCGGCCGATCCGGACAAGCCCCTGGAGATCACCGCCGACGACGACGGCCGGATCACCGACGTCACCGCCCAGGACTCCACAGGGCGCTATGTGGCGGGCGAACTCTCCGCCGACGGCAGCAGATGGCACAACACCGCCCCGCTGGCCGCCAACGCCCATTACACGGTCACCGTGAGCATCGAGGACGACGACGGTTCACCCGGTCGCAAGGTCCTCGTGTTCGACACCAGCAAGCCCACGAGCAAGAAGCGGCTGAACGTCACGTTCGGGCCGGACGCGGGCCAGTACGGCGTCGGACAGCCCGTCACGGCCCAGCTCGACCAGGAGATCAAGGACAAGGCGCAGCGCGCCATCGTGGAGCGCGCGCTGCGCGTGGACTCCACGCCGGCCGTCCAGGGCTCCTGGTACTGGGTGAGCAACAAGGAACTCCACTACCGTCCCAAGGACTACTGGCCCGCGCACGCCACCGTCCAGGTGCACAGCAACCTGGACGGCGTCAGGATCAGCGACCGGCTGTGGGGCGGAAAGTCCAAGCCCCTGAAGATCACCATCGGTGACAGGATCGAGGCCGTCACGGACGCCTCGGCGCACCAGCTGACCTTCTACCAGAACGGCAAGGCGATCAACCAGGTCCCCGTCACCACCGGCAAGCCCGGCTTCGAGACCCGCAACGGCGTCAAGGTCGTCCTGGAGAAGCAGTACTTCGTACGGATGCGCGGTGTCACCGTCGGCATCGCCGAGGGCAGCTCGGACTCGTACGACCTCCCGGTCTACTACGCCACCCGGGTCACCTGGTCGGGCGAGTACGTCCACGCCGCGCCCTGGTCCGTCGGCTCCCAGGGATACGCCAACGTCAGCCACGGCTGCACGGGCATGAGCACCGGCAACGCCGAGTGGTTCTTCGACCACATCCACGAGGGCGACATCGTCAAGGTCGTCAACTCCAACGGCGACCCGATGGAGCCCTTCGGCAACGGCTTCGGCGACTGGAACATGGACTGGACGAAGTGGCGCACGGGCTCGGCCCTGAACGGGGGCACCCCCGACGGCCCGCCTCCGGCGGATGCGGGCCGCCTGCAGCCGACGGCTGTGTGAGCGCCCCACAGGGGCGCCGGGATCCGTGCGCACAGGCACCACCGGCCCGTGCGCGCTCCCCGCGCCCCGGCGCACCCCTAGGCGCTCAAGAGCCTCTTCTGCCGCAGCAGGGTGGCCAACGCGGAGGCGAACTCCACCGGATCCACCGGCAGCGTCACAGCCGCGTCGGAGCGGCTCCACGTGGCCAGCCAGGCGTCCTGGGGGCGGCCCATGAGAACCAGCACCGGCGGACAGTTGAACACCTCGTCCTTGATCTGCCGGCACACGCCCATGCCCCCCATGGGCACGGCCTCGCCGTCCAGCACACAGACGTCGATGCCCCCCTTGTCCAGCTCGCGCAGCACCGCGCCCGGCGTCGCACACTCCACGAACTCCACGACAGGGACGTCCGGGGCGGGCCGGCGCCCGGCGGCCAGCCGGACCTGTTCCCGTGTGTTGGAGTCGTCGCTGTAGACCAGCACCGTGGCGGTCGGCTGCATTGTTCCTCCGGGACGTCAGCGTCGTACGGACAGGACGGTCAGGGCCGTTGGGGCGGATGCTACTCCCGTCGTCGTCCCCGTGAACACCACGTCAACACGGGTCCGGCGGGTGGCAACACTCCGAACGGCACCCCCCGGAGTGAGCGCGAGATAAGCGACCGACATAATGTCGGTCGTGGCGACAGCAACGACAGTAGAAACCGGGCACGCGCACCCGTCGGTCAACCGGCCGAACCTCACCAGCGTCGGAACCATCATCTGGCTGAGTTCCGAGCTGATGTTCTTCGCGGCCCTCTTCGCGATGTACTTCACCCTCCGTTCGGTGACCGGTCCGGCGCACTGGAAGCACATGGCCGATGCGCTCAATGTGCCCTTCTCCGCGACGAACACCACGATCCTGGTGCTCTCCTCGCTCACCTGTCAGCTCGGCGTGTTCGCCGCCGAGCGCGGGGACGTGAAGAAGCTCCGTGGCTGGTTCATCCTCACCTTCATCATGGGTGCGATCTTCATCGGCGGTCAGATCTACGAGTACACCTCGCTGGTGAAGGAGGACGGCATCTCGCTCTCCTCCGACCCGTACGGCTCGGTGTTCTACCTGACCACCGGCTTCCACGGCCTGCACGTGACGGGCGGTCTCATCGCCTTCCTGCTGGTCCTCGGCCGCACCTACGCGGCGAAGAGGTTCACCCACGAGCAGGCGACCGCCGCCATCGTCGTGTCCTACTACTGGCACTTCGTCGATGTGGTCTGGATCGGCCTCTTCGCCACGATCTACCTGATCAAGTAGCGGGGACCGCTCCCGCACATCCAGAAGCACCGACGCAGAAGATCCTGACACCGGGGTAATCCGTGAAAAAGCTCTCCGCACGACGACGCCATCCGCTGGCGGCGGTCGTCGTCCTACTCCTCGCGCTGGCGGCCACTGGGGGGCTGTACGCCGCGTTCGCACCCGCGGGCAAGGCGCAGGCCGATGATTCCGCCCAGTCCCTGACCATCAAGGAGGGCAAGAAGCTCTACGAGGTCGGCTGCGCCAGCTGCCACGGCACCGGTGGCCAGGGCTCCTCCGACGGGCCGAGCCTGGTCGGCGTGGGCGCCGCGGCAGTCGACTTCCAGGTGGGCACCGGCCGCATGCCGGCCGCCACCTCGCAGGGCGCCCAGGTCCCGCGCAAGAAGGTCGTCTACAACCAGACGCAGATCGACCAGCTCGCCGCGTACATCGCCTCGCTGGGCGCCGGCCCGAGCGTGCCGACCAAGCAGCAGTACGGTCCGGACGGCGCCGACATCGCCAAGGGTGGCGAGCTGTTCCGCACCAACTGCGCGCAGTGCCACAACTTCACCGGCAAGGGTGGTGCCCTCACCGAGGGCAAGTTCGCGCCCACGCTGGAGGGCGTCGACCCGAAGCACATCTACGAGGCCATGCAGACGGGCCCGCAGAACATGCCGTCCTTCCCCGACACCACGCTGTCGTCGAAGAACAAGAAGGACATCATCGCGTACCTGCACTCGGTCGACAGCAGCGAGACGACGAATCCTGGCGGTCTTGAGCTGGGCGGCCTCGGGCCGGTCAGCGAGGGTCTGTTCGCCTGGATCTTCGGCCTCGGCGCGCTGATCGCCGTCGCCGTCTGGGTCGCCGCTCGGACCGCAAAGGCCAAGAAGTCATGAGTAGCCAAGACATTCCAGAAGAGAACCTGCCCGCAGAGCAGGACCACGCACACGGCGCGGTAGGGATCGCGGACGAGGAGAACCCGTTCGCCGACCCCGGTCTGCCGCCTCACGAGCACCGCATCCAGGACATCGACGAGCGGGCCGCCAAGCGGTCCGAGCGGATGGTGGCCCTGCTGTTCACGGTGTCGATGCTGGCCACCGTCGGCTTCATCGCCTCGTACGTGGCGATCCCGCACGACAAGAACATCTTCGTGTTCCCGATCGGGCACATCAGCGCGCTGAACTTCGCGCTGGGCCTGACCCTGGGCGTGGCGCTGTTCTGCATCGGCGCGGGCGCGGTCCACTGGGCCCGCACCCTCATGTCCGACGTCGAGGTCGCCGACGAGCGTCACCCCATCGAGGCCTCCCCGGAGGTCCGTGCGAAGGTCCACGCGGACTTCCGCCAGGGTGCCGCCGAGTCGGTGATCGGCCGTCGCAAGCTGGTCCGCAACACGATGTTCGGCGCGCTGGCCCTGGTGCCGCTCTCCGGCGTCATGCTGCTGCGCGACCTCGGCCCGCTGCCCGGCACGTCCCTGCGCCACACGCTGTGGGCGAAGGGCAAGCGCCTGGTCAACATGAACACGAACCTGCCGCTGCGTCCCGAGGACGTCGCCGTCGGCTCCCTCACCTTCGCCAAGCCGGACGGCCTGGAGGAGACGCAGGAGGAGTTCCAGACGGAGATCGCCAAGGCCGCCCTGATGATCGTCCGGCTGCAGCCGGGCAACATCAAGGACAAGCGCGAGCTCGACTGGTCGCACGACGGCATCGTCGCGTTCTCCAAGATCTGCACCCACGTCGGCTGCCCGATCTCGCTGTACGAGCAGCAGACGCACCACGTGCTGTGCCCGTGCCACCAGTCCACCTTCGACCTCTCCGACGGTGCCCGAGTGATCTTCGGCCCCGCCGGCCACGCCCTGCCGCAGCTGCGCATCGGCGTGGACAGTGAGGGTTACCTCCAGGCGCTCGGCGACTTCGAGGAGCCCGTCGGTCCTGCATTCTGGGAGCGCGGATGAGTACTGCAGCGAACGAAACGCCCCGCTCTCGCGGGAAGGCACCGGCCGGCGAGCGCGTCGCCGACTGGGCCGACGGCCGGCTCGGGATCTACTCCCTGGCCAAGTCGAACATGCGCAAGATCTTCCCCGACCACTGGTCGTTCATGTTGGGCGAAGTGTGCATGTACAGCTTCATCATCATCATCCTGACGGGTGTCTATCTGACGCTGTTCTTCCACCCGTCGATGAACGAGGTGGAGTACCACGGCTCGTACGTCCCGCTGCAGGGACAGCTGATGTCCGAGGCGTTCAGCTCGACCCTGCACATCTCCTTCGACGTGCGCGGTGGTCTGCTCATGCGGCAGATCCACCACTGGGCCGCGCTGATCTTCCTCGCGGGCATGTTCGCGCACATGATGCGCGTGTTCTTCACCGGCGCGTTCCGCAAGCCGCGTGAGATCAACTGGCTGTTCGGCTTCCTGCTGTTCGTCCTCGGCATGTTCACCGGCTTCACCGGTTACTCGCTCCCGGACGACCTGCTCTCCGGCACCGGTGTCCGCTTCATGGAGGGCGCGATCCTGTCCGTGCCGATCGTCGGCACGTACCTGTCGTTCTTCCTCTTCGGCGGTCAGTTCCCCGGACACGACTTCGTCGCCCGGTTCTACTCGATCCACATCCTGCTGCTGCCGGGCATCATGCTCGGGCTGATGGTGGGCCACCTGATCCTGGTCTTCTACCACAAGCACACGCAGTTCGCGGGTCCCGGAAAGACCGAGAAGAACGTCGTCGGCATGCCGCTGCTGCCGGTGTACATGGCCAAGGCCGGAGGCTTCTTCTTCCTGGTCTTCGGTGTCATCGCGGCCATCGCGGCGGTCGCCCAGATCAACCCGATCTGGGCCATGGGCCCCTACCGTCCGGACCAGGTGTCCACCGGCGCCCAGCCCGACTGGTACATGGGCTTCTCCGAGGGCCTGATCCGCTTCATGCCGGGCTGGGAGATCAACTTCTGGGGCCACACGCTCGTCCTGGGCGTGTTCATCCCGCTGATGATCTTCCCGCTGGTCCTGGTGGCGATCGCGGTCTACCCGTTCATCGAGTCGTGGATCACCGGCGACAAGCGCGAGCACCACATCCTGGACCGCCCGCGCAACGCCCCGACGCGTACCGCGTTCGGTGTCGCCTGGATGACGGTCTACCTGACCCTGCTGATCGGTGGCGGCAACGACCTGTGGGCCACGCACTTCCACCTGTCGATCAACGCGGTCACCTGGTTCGTCCGGATCTTCGTCTTCGTAGGCCCGGTCGTCCTGTTCATCGTCACCAAGCGGATCTGCCTGGGTCTGCAGCGGCGTGACCGCGACAAGGTGCTGCACGGTCGCGAGACCGGCATCATCAAGCGGCTGCCGCACGGTGAGTTCATCGAGGTGCACGAGCCGCTCAGCCAGGAGCAGCTGCACACCCTCACGGCCCACCACCAGTACGAGCCGGCCCAGATCGGACCGGCGGTCGACGAGAACGGGGTCGAGCGCAAGATCCCGTCCTCGGAGAAGCTGCGGGCGAAGCTGTCCAACGCCTACTACGGCGAGGACAACCAGATCCCGAAGCCGACCGTCGATGAGTACAAGGAGATCACGAGCGGCCACGGCCACCACTGATCCCCGCGTCGCCACGCCACGCTGAAGGGCCCCGTCCGGGTTGCGGACGGGGCCCTTCGCCGTCTCCGGGGATCGATAGGGTGGGATCAACCACTGATTTGGTACGACACCCAGGAGCGGCTGATGAGCGCTGTGACCCCCGCTGGAGGCGACACCGCGGCGGGCCGCTCCTGGCCCGCCCTGCTGAACGGCCTGCTGGACGGGCACGACCTGTCCGCCGACGACACCGCATGGGCGATGGACCGGATCATGCGCGGCGAGGCGACCGACGCGCAGATCGCCGGGTTCGCGGTGGCGCTGCGGGCCAAGGGCCAGACGGTGGAGGAGATCACCGGTCTGGTCCGCACGATGTACGAGCACGCGAACGTGATCGAGGTGCCCGGCCGCACCGTCGACATCGTCGGCACGGGCGGCGACGGGGCGAAGACGGTGAACATCTCCACCATGTCCTCGCTCGTCGTCGCCGGCACGGGCGCGAAGGTCGTCAAGCACGGCAACCGGGCCGCGTCCTCGGCGTCCGGCTCGTCCGACGTCCTGCAGAGACTGGGCGTCAACCTCGACCTGACGCCCCGCCGGGTGGCGGAGGTCGCGGAGGAGGCCGGCATCACCTTCTGCTTCGCCGTGAAGTTCCATCCGGCGCTGCGTCATGTCGGCGCCGCACGCGGCCAGCTGGGCATCCGGACGGTGTTCAACCTGCTCGGCCCGCTGACCAACCCGGCGAAGGTGCGGGCGCAGGCGGTCGGTGTGGCCGTGGCGCGCGAGGCACCGATCGTCGCGGGGGTGCTGGCCGAGCGGGGCAACTCCTCGCTGGTCTTCCGGGGCGACGACGGCCTGGACGAGCTGACGACGACGTCCACCTCCCGGGTCTGGGTGGTCCGGGACGGCAAGGTCTCCGAGGAGTCCTTCGACCCCCGGGACGCCGGGCTCGACCTGGTCCCGGTGGAGGCGCTGCGCGGTGGCGAGCCGGCCCACAACGCGGAGGTCGCCCGCCGCCTGCTGGACGGCGAGCAGGGCCCCGTGCGCGACGCCGTCCTGCTCAACTCCGCGGCGGCCCTGGTCGCCCTGGACCCGACGGACGCCCCGCTCGCCGACCAGCTCCGCGCCGGCATGGCGAAGGCCGCGGAGTCCATCGACTCGGGCGCGGCGAAGCGGGTGCTGGAGCGCTGGGTGGCCGTCAGCAACGCGTGACACCGGGCGGCGTCCGCGGCTCAGGCCGCGGACGCGTTCGGGGCCGTCGGCCGCAGGGGGTGCGGGAGTAGAGTGAAGACGTGGTGGCTCTCCCGCGGCCGCTCCGGTTCGGCGCGCGGCGTCCGGGAGGACGGACCGCGAGGAGCGAGGCATGATCCACTCAGCCGATGTCCGCGAGTGGCGCAACCACGACGTGATCGACCCCAGGGGCCGCAAGATCGGAGCCCTGGAGGCGGTCTACGTGGACACCACCACCGACACACCCGCCATGGTGACCGTCCGTACCGGGATGCCGACCCGGCACCGGCTCGTCTTCGTCCCCCTCGACGAGGCGACCCTCGGGCCCGGCTACGTGCAGGTGGCCCATCCGCGCGGGCAGGTGCGGAAGGCGCCGTCCATCGGCGTGGACGACGTCCTGCCGGTCGAGCGGGAACACGAGATCTTCGAACACTACGACAGGCCCTACCAGGCCGGCGCCGACCAGGGGCGCCGTCTGGCGCGCGGCTGACCGGCCCGGTCGGAGGATGTGGTGACCATGGTGCTCTTCCTGCTCCTGATCATCGTGGCGATCATTCTGGGGCTCATCGGCGTGGCGGCGCACGGGCTGTCCTTCCTGTTGTTCGTCGGCGCGGTGGTCCTCGTCGCCGATCTGGTGCTGTTCGGTGTGCGCTGGTCGCGGCGGTCACGCCGGCACCACGTCGTCCGGTGACGGCGACGCCGGGCGGTGTCCCGCGATCCGGACACGGGTTGCGGGCCGCTGATCGGTTCGCGTAGGTTCCTGCCCAGGTCATGAGTGACAGTCATGAGGCCCCGGCCGACTGTCCGGCAACCCTCCGTCCGTGGCGGGGTGCCCCGGGTGAAGACCAGGTCGTAGGCAGCGAGGTCTACGGCAAGCGCGGACCCCTCGCGCGCTTCTGAGAGCGCGGGACCAGGGGTCCTGGTCGTTCGAGGGAGCCTTCCGTGAGCAAGCGAATGCGATAGGGCCGCAGAGCCCCGCCTCCGCATCCCCTTTTCCTTCACTTCACCGCGCTCGAGCCACGTCCGCTCGCGCGGTGGTGTCACCTTGCCCACGGGAGTTCACCCATGTCCGTCTTCACCGCTGCCGCCGATCAGTCCGTCTGTGCCCCGCTGGCCGTCCTGGGCCGGGACGTCACCGTCCCGCTCGTCACCGGCGGCGAGGTCACCTACGCCGCGCTCGACTACGCGGCCAGCGCCCCCGCCCTGCAGCGCGTCTGGGACGACGTCGCCGCCTACGCGCCGTACTACGGCAGCGTGCACCGCGGCGCCGGCTACCTCTCCCAGCTCTCCACCGACCTGTTCGAGAACGCCCGCGGGACGGTCGCCGACTTCCTCGGCTGCCGCGCCGACGACCAGGTGATCTTCACCCGGTCCACCACCGACTCCCTCAACCTCCTGGCCCGCGTCCTGCCCGCCGACTGCCAGGTCTTCGTCTTCGAGACCGAGCACCACGCGTCCCTGCTGCCCTGGCAGGACGCCCACGTGACCTGCCTCGACGCCCCGCGCACCCCGCAGCAGGCCGTGAAGACCCTGGAGCGGGCCCTCGCCGACCGCCCTGTGTCCATCGAAGGGGCCCAGCGCCCGGCCCTGGTGTGCGTCACCGGCGCCTCCAATGTCACCGGTGAGCTGTGGCCGGTGCGCGAACTGGCCGCCGCCGCCCACGCCCACGGCGCCCGGATCGTCCTGGACGCCGCCCAGCTGGCGCCCCACCACCCGGTGGACATCGGTGACCTGGACGTCGACTGGGTCGCCTTCTCCGGCCACAAGCTGTACGCCCCCTTCGGCTCGGGGGTGCTGGCCGGCCGCGCCGACTGGCTGCGCGCGGCCGAGCCGTACCTCGCGGGTGGCGGCGCCAGCCGCAAGGTCACCCGGCGCACCGACGGGGGAGTGGACGTGGAGTGGCACGAGAGTGCGGCCCGCCACGAGGCCGGCTCCCCGAACGTGATCGGCGCCTACTCCATCGCCTCGGCCTGCAAGGCCCTCACCGACGCCGGCTGGGACACACTGGTCGCCCGTGAGCAGCACCTGATCACCAGGGTCCGCGAGGGCCTGGCCGAGGTCCCGCAGGTCCGGATCCTCTCCCTCTTCGGCGACGACGCCCCGCGCGTCGGCGTCATCTCCTTCGTCGTCGAGGGCTGGAACAGCTCCCACTTCGCCGCCGCCCTCTCCGCCGAGTACGGCATCGGTGTCCGCGACGGCCTCTTCTGCGCCCACCCCCTGGTCCGCACCCTGCTCGGCACCGACCCGCAGACCCAGGGCGAGTGCGGTGCCCCCGAGGCGGCCCCCGGCGAGAAGTCCCTGAACGCCATCCGGGTCAGCTTCGGCGCGGGCACCCCCGACGAGCACGTCGAGCGCTTCGTGACCGCCGTGCGGGAACTGGTGACCCAGGGCGCGAAGTGGACGTACCGCACGGAGGACGGCCGCTGCGTCCCGGCCGTGTGACGGCTGGGCGAAGCACGGCGGACGGTGCCGCATACACTCCCCCAGGGCCTGTCTGACAGGCCCGGGCAGCAGTTGATCCAGGGGGAGCACCACGTGCACGCGCTGCGCGCAACCGACCCACGACGCGTCGGCCCGTACGAAGTCCTCGGCAGACTCGGCGCCGGCGGCATGGGCGAGGTCTACCTCGCCGAGTCGCGCACCGGACTCCGGCTCGCGGTGAAGGTCGTACGGACCGAGCACGCCGAGGACCGCACCTTCCGCGCCCGGTTCCGGCACGAGGTGCGCGCCGCACAGACCGTCGGGGGCGCCGGCACCTTCGCGGCCCGGGTCGTGGACGCCGACACGGAGGCCGAACGGCCTTGGATGGCAACGGAGTTCGTGCCCGGGCCGAATCTGCGCGACGCCGTCCTCGACCACGGCGCGCTGCCCGAGCAGGCGGTCCGCGTGCTCGCCGCCGCGCTCGGTGAGGCGCTCGCCGCCATCCACGCGGGCGGCCTGGTCCACCGCGACCTGAAGCCGTCCAACATCCTGCTCGGCCCGGACGGGCCCCGCGTCATCGACTTCGGGATCGTACGGGCCCTGGAGGCGACCTCGCTGACCCGCACCGGAGCCGTCGTCGGCTCGGTCGGCTACGTCTCCCCGGAGCAGATCCGTAACGGCGGCCAGGTCGGCCCGCCCAGCGATGTCTTCTCCCTCGGCGCGGTCCTCGCCTATGCGGCGGCCGGCCGGGAGCCCTTCGGCGAGGGCCAGGACTCGGTGATCCTGCTGCGCATCCTGACCCGTGACTTCGACCTGTCCGGCGTACCGGAGGGGACACGCCCGCTGGTGGCGGCCTGCCTGCACGAGGATCCGCTGAAGCGCCCGCTGCCGGCGGACGTGGTGGCGGGCGCCGGCTTCACCCGGCAGACCCTGCGCGTCGCCGTGCACCCCGGCTGGTACGGCCCCGCGGCGCGACCGCAGCCGGCCCCCGACCCCCGCCCCAGCGGCGTCGAGTACCTCGCCCCGGCCACGGAGCCACGGACCGCCGAACGTCCGCCCGCCGTACCCGCCACGCACACCACCGCCCTCTCCCAGCTCTCCCGTCCCCTCGGCCCCATAGCCCCCGGCCGGCGCCGGCTGCTGAAGGTCCTGGGCAGCGGGGCCGTGGTCGTGGCCGGGGCGGGAGCCGGTGACTGGCTCTGGCGGCGCATGACCACGGCGGAGAGCAGCGGCAGCTCGCCCGTGCAGGAACGGCAGGGGCGCATGGACGGCGTCGAGGGCACCAGCCGCTCCGCCGTGCTGCGCTGGCAGTACGACGTCGGTGGCATCGGCGGCCTGGACGGACCTTGCTGCGCGCTGTCCCCGGACGGCTCCGTCGTCTACGTCGGGACCTCGGGCGGCGTGCTGCACGCCGTCTCCCGCGACGGCTCCCGGCGCTGGAAGGTCCGGCTCGGCGACGACGTCGACACGCCCGTGGCGACCCGGCACGGTGTGTACTGCGTGGTCGGCTTCCACGCCGACGACGTCCGCCGGCTGACCGCCGTGAACCTGTCGGGCAGCCCGCAGTGGACGCACGAGCTCGGCGAGCAGGCGTACGCGGTCCCGGTCCTGCTCGGTGACGACGTGCTCGTCTCCGTCGGCGGCACGGACGCGGGCGGGCTGCGGCGCTACGCCGCCGACGGCAGCACCCCGTGGACCGTGAGGACCCCGGGCGGCCCTACCGGCGTCCCCGTCGTCGCGGACGGCGTGATCTACACGGGCAGCTACGGCGAGATGCTCCTGGCGTTCGACGCACGGGACGGCAGCCGCAGGTGGTCGGTGTCCGGCGGCGCCGACGCGACGGTCACCGCCCTGGCGGGCACCACCCTGTTCACCGACTCCGCGACCCTGCGCCAGGGCTTCCGCGCCGGGGACGGCCGGCGGCTGTGGCGCACGGAGGCGAACCGCGGCGCCCTGACCGCGGCCGGGCGCTCGCTGGCCGTCGGCACCGAGCAGGACTCCGTCTACGCCCTACGGGCGGCCGACGGCTCCGAGGCCTGGCACTGCTCCGTCGCGGGCGGAGGGGTGGCGCCCCGGACGGTGGTGGCCGACGGGACCGTGTACGCCCGGGCCGCGGACCGGGTGTGGTCCCTGGACCTGAACGGCCGCAAGCGCTGGAGCGCGTCCCTCGGCCACAGCGCCGGCGACGACCAGCACGACCCCGTCGTCCGCGACGGCCGTCTCTACGTACCCTCCGGCACCGGCATCGCCGCCGTGGACGTGAGCGGCTGAGCGGGTGCGTACCCGGTCTTCCCAGGTGTCCAGGCCGATCAGTTGTCCAGGCCGATGGCGAACGCGGCTTCCAGGTCGTGCTGGGAGTAGGTGCGGAAGGCGACGTGCGTGTCGGTGCCCTCGACGCCGGGGATCTTGCTGATCCGGCCGGGGATCACCTCGGCCAGGTCCTCGTGCCGGCTGACCCGGACCATCGCGATCAGGTCGTAGGTGCCGGTGACCGAGAAGACCTCGCTGACGCTGTCCAGCGCGGCGATCTGCTCCGCGATCTCGGGGATCCGGTCCACGCTGGTCTTGATGAGGACGATCGCGGTGATCACGGCTGGTTCTCTCCCTCGGGTGCCGGAGCTGGGGCGGACTTCACTCTAGTCGCCCGCCCGTCTCCCCCCACCGCCCCTCCGAGGCCGCGCTTCGCGCCTCTCCCCTTCCCGTACCGCGCCCACGCGTAGCCGAAGCCCAGACCGAAGCCGACCAGGTGGGCGAGGTAGGCCACGCCGGGCCCGTCGGAGGCGCGGCCCGCCGCGAACCACTGCAGGCCCGCCCAGAAGGGCAGCACCACCCAGGCCGGGAAGCGCAGCGGCACGAAGAACAGGAACGGCAGAAGACTGGTGACGCGGGCCCGGGGGAACAGGTAGAGAAACGCTCCGAGAACCGCCGAGATCGCCCCGGAGGCGCCGACCAGCGACTGCTCGGAGGTGGCGTTGGCGGCCGCGTAGCCCAGCAGGGCCAGGTAGCCGCAGCCGAGGTAGAAGAGGGTGAACTCCACCCGGCCCATCCGTTCCTCGGTCATCGCGCCGAAGACGAAGAGGAAGAGCATGTTGCCGAGCAGATGCACCCAGCTGCCGTGCACGAACAGGGCCGTCGCCGGCGTGAGGGCCTGCCGGGCCGGACCGTCGAACAGCTCCGCCGGGACCACGCCCCAGCGCCGGAAGTACGTCCGCTGCGCGGCGATCAGGGCGTCCCCGGTGCCGTAGCCCGGAGTCAGCCCGGAGGCCGGTCCCAGGACGAAGATCAGACCGCACAGGACGATGAGGCCGTACGTCATGGGTGCCGATGTGCTGCGTACCGCCCTGAGGGTCCGGCCGGCCGCCGTGCTCCAGTCGCTGATCATGAACACAGAGCATGACGTAACGGGACGCAAGCTGACAGAGCGCCTCGCCGCCGTGGACGGACCAGCGGCGACCAGGCGCCAGGCCGTAGGGTTACGAGCCACACGCGTCGGCCGGCGGCGCGGGAGCGAGAACGAGAAGGAAGCGGACTGCCACGATGACGGTTCCCCTGCCGACCGCTACGACCCGATGGCGCTGCACCCTCTGCGGCAACCTGACCCGGTTCGACGTGACCCGCTCGTCCAAGGTCGTCGAGTACGTCCACCTCGATCTGGCCGGTGAGCCGACGGTGGAGGAGCGCGAGGTGGTCAGTGAGACCATCGAGGCGGTGCGCTGCCGCTGGTGCAACGCCGTGGACCAGGTGGAACTCGTGGACAGGCCGGGCGCCGGCTCCTGAGCGGGACGGCCCGAAGAAGTGACGCTGCGGAAGTGACGCGGCAGAAGTGAAGTAGTGGGGTGTGACGGATGGTGGAGACCGCAGGCGGGGGGCCGGGCGACGGCACCGCTGAGGTGCTTGACCGTCCGCTGCCCGACGGAGTGCGCCGGCGGGTCGTGCAGATCGTCTCGGACGGCTTCGGCGGGCTGACCGTGGCGGAACTGCCCGCCCAGTTGCGGCAGTACGCCCGGTTCGCCCCCAACCGCCGGGCGAAGTTCGCCGGCAACGCCATGGCGGCGGCCCTGGAGACCGATCCGATGTTCCGGCAGCGGATCGGGGAGAAGTTCAGAGAGGCGCAGCCGGAACTCGCCGGCGCCCTCGACTCCGGCTCGCCGCCCCCGGCCGCGGATCCGCTCGACGTGGCGGCCGCGGCCTATGTACTGCGCCCCGCGGGCTGGGTGAAGCTCGTCACCGCGGCCGGCGAGGAGGCCCAGCGCGCGGACGCCGAGCGGGCGGACGAGGAGAGCCGGGCCGAGCTGGAGCGGCTGCGCGCCGAGCTGGCCCAGGCCCGCGACCACACCCGTGCCGAGAGCGAACGGCTGCGCGCGGAGCTGGACTCGGCGCGGAAGGAAGCGGAATCGCTTCACCGCAAGCTCCGTGCCGCCCTCAGCGATGTGAAGCGCGGCGAGGCCGCGCTGCGCAAGGTGCACGGCGAGATCGACGCCGTCCGCACCGAGGCGCAGGCGCAGGTGTCGGCCGCGGAGAGCGAGTCCCGCCGGCTCAAGGCCCGCCTGGGGGAGGCCGAGGCCACGCTGGAGGCTACCCGGCGGGCGGCCCGCGAGGGGCGCAGCGTGGAGGACATGCGGGTACGGCTGCTGCTCGACACCCTGCTGGACGCGGCCCAGGGGCTGCGGCGCGAACTCGCCCTGCCTCCGGTGTCCGTGCGGCCGGCCGAGACGGTCGACGCGGTCGAACCGGGACGTATGACCCCGAAGGACATCGCGGCCCGCGCCCTGTCCGAGCACGATCCGGCCGTCCTCGACCAGCTGCTCGCGCTGCCGCAGGTCCATCTGGTCGTCGACGGCTACAACGTCACCAAGACCGGCTATCCGCAGATGCCGCTGGAGAAGCAGCGCCTGCGGCTCCTCGGCCAGCTCTCCGCGCTCGCCGCGCAGACCGGCGCCGAGGTGACCTGTGTCTTCGACGGCGCCGAACTGGCCGCGCCGGTGCTGCTCGCGCCGCCGCGCGGGGTGCGGGTGCTGTTCTCCAAGCCGGGCGTGACGGCCGACGAGCTGATCCGGCAGCTGGTGCGCGCGGAGCCGCCGGGCCGTCCGGTGATCGTCGCCTCCACCGACCGGGAGGTGGCCGACGGGGTCGCCAGGGCGGGTGCCCGTCCGGTCGCCTCCGCGGTGCTTCTGAAGCGCCTGTCCTGAAGGTCCAACGGGCATATGCAATGCCCGAATTGGCCCTATCGTCACGCGACGTAGCGTCAACCGCGCCTCACTGCATGTGAGTCCTGTGCAAAGAATGCATTGCGTGACGGGATTTTTTGGTGTGAGGATTTGAACTGATCACAAGTGGGTCACTAGGGTCTGGGCTCGAACCTCCGAACGGGTGAACACTCACAAGAAGGAGTTCGTCCTCCGTGGCGTCCCACCGTCGACCCAAGCAGCAGAGTCGCGCCCGCGTGACCGTGCTGACCACCGCAGCCGCCGCTGCCGTCGTGCTGAGCGCGAACGCAGCCAACGCCGCGCCGAGCGAGAAGCTCAGCAAGGACCAGGTCAAGTCCAAGGTCGACAAGCTGTACGAGCAGGCCGAGCAGGCCACCGAGAAGTACAACGGCGCCAAGGAGAAGCAGCAGAAGCTGCAGAAGGAAATCTCCACCATCCAGGACAACGTCGCCCGCGGTCAGCAGGAGCTGAACAAGCTGCGCGACGGCCTGGGTTCGATGGCCACCGCCCAGTACCGCTCCGGTGGCATCGACCCCTCGGTCCAGCTCTTCCTGTCCTCCGACCCGGACGACTACCTGGACAAGGCCTCCACCCTCGACCAGCTGAGCAGCCAGCAGGTCGACGCGCTGAAGAAGATCCAGGACAAACAGCGCGAACTCGCCCAGGAGCGCTCCGAGGCCACCGAGAAGCTCAAGGACCTCGCGGCCACCCGTACGGAACTGGGCAACAAGAAGAAGGAAGTCCAGGGCAAGCTCGCCGAGGCGCAGAAGCTGCTCAACACCCTGACCGCCAAGGAGAAGGCGGAGCTGGCCGCCAAGCAGCAGCGGGCCGACCGCTCCTCCAGCGAGCGCGTCGACCTCGGCGACGCCCCGCCCGCCTCCGGCCGGGCCTCGGCCGCCTTCGCCGCCGCCCAGGCCCAGATAGGCAAGCCGTACGTCTACGGCGCCACCGGCCCCTCCTCCTTCGACTGCTCGGGCCTGACCTCCTACGCCTACGCCCAGGCCGGTGTCTCCATCCCGCGCACCTCCGAGGCGCAGGCCGGCATAGGCACCCGCATCTACAACCAGAGCGACCTCAAGGTCGGCGACCTGGTCTTCTTCTACGGCGACATCCACCACGTCGGCCTGTACGCCGGCAACGGCCAGGTGCTGCACGCCCCGCACACCGGCGCCGTGGTGCGCTACGAGGCGATGTCCGACATGCCGTTCCAGTTCGGCGTCCGGGTCTGAAACCTCCCGGGCGTCCACCCGGGTGCCGCCCGAACGGGCGAATCCCCGGGACCCGATCTGACTCCACGCCCCGCCGGTGACCTGCGTCAGCGGCGGGGCGTCAGCGTGCGTTGACCATGACGTCTTTGGCCGCACCCCTCCCGCACGGCTACTGTCTGCCGCGTTTCCCCGGCACCAGGGCCTCCCCGTCCCCGGCGCCGGGGGAGCTGTTCCTGTCCGTGAGCAGAAGGACTGCCGTGGGGTCCCATCGCCGCCTTGCACCGTCCGGATTCCACCGGCGGGCCGCCGCTCTGTGCGTGCTGTCCGCCACCGCCGCGCTCGGCGCCGTACCGGCGCACGCAACGCCGCACGGCGACACCCGGGCGGAGGTGGACCGTCTCTACACCGAGGCCGAGCAGGCGACCCAGGCCTACGACAAGGCCGACGAACGCGCCGGGGTGCTGCGCCGCGAGGTGCGTGACGCCCAGGACCTCATCGCCCGCCGACAGCAGCGCGTCAACACCCTGCGCGAGCAGCTCGGTTCGCTGGCCGGTGCCCAGTACCGCTCCGGCGGGGTCGACCCGGCGGTCGCGCTGCTCTTCTCCGACGACCCGGCCGACTACCTCGACAAGGCCGCCACCCTCGACCGGATCGGCGCCCAGCAGGCCGGTCAGCTCCGGGAGTTGCAGTCCGCGATGCGGGAACTCGCCCAGGAGCGCTCGGAGGCGGCCGGGAAGCTCGCCGAGCTGGAGCGGAGCCGCAAGGCCGTCGCCGCGCACAAGAAGACGGTGGAGACGAAGCTCGCCAAGGCCCGCAAGCTGCTCGACGCGATGTCCGCCGCCGACCGCGCCGCCTACGGCCGGGCCTCGCGCTCCGACGGCTCCGACCGCCTCGACCTGCCCGGCCTGACCGGTGCCGTCGCCCCCGACGCCCGCGCGGCCGCCGCGGTGGCCGCCGCCCGCTCCGCCCTCGGCCGCCCCTACGTGTGGGGCGCCAACGGGCCCTCCGGCTTCGACTGTTCGGGACTGATGCAGTGGTCGTACGGGCACGCCGGCGTCCATCTGCCCCGCACCTCGCAGGAGCAGCGCTTCGCCGGCCGGCGGGTCCCGCTGTCCCAGGCCCGCCCCGGTGACCTCGTCGTCTACCGCTCCGACGCCAGCCACGTGGGGATGTACGTCGGCAACGGCCAGGTCATCCACGCGCCCTACCCGGGGGCCGCGGTGCGCTACGACCCGGTCGGGATGATGCCCATCTCCTCGGTCACCCGGCCCTGACATCCCTCCCGCGCGCCGTACGATCGAAAAATGGCTGATCGGCGACGGGCACGGCGGGCAGGGCGCGGGGGAGCCGCGGCCATGGGTCTCTGTCTGCTGCTCCCCCTGACCGGGTGCGGCGGGGGCACGGCGGCCGACTCCGCGCGGGTCCAGGTGCAGCACGTGCTCGACCGGCGGGCGGCGGCCCTCCTGCGCCACGACGAGACGGCCTACGGGAAGACGGGCACCCGGGCCGAGTACACCCGGCTGCGCGCCCTCCCCCTGGCCGCCTGGACCTACCGCGTCAGCGGCGTGCACCGCACCGCCACCGGCGCCACCGCCGACGCGGACCTCAGCTACCGCATCACCGGCTACGACAAGGCCCCGGTCGACGCCCAGCGCACCCTCACGCTCGGCCGCGCGGCCGACGGGACGTGGTACGTCACCGCCGACGAGCCCGCCCGGCAGACCGGGCAGCAGCTGTGGGACCAGGGGCGGGTGACCGCGGTGCGGGGCGCGCACAGCCTGGTGCTCGGCGCCGGGCAGCGCGCCGCGGACCTGAGGACGTACGCCCGGCTGGCCGACCGCGCGGTCCCGGCCGTCTCCCGGGCCTGGGGCACGGACTGGACCGGCCGGGTCGTCGTCCTCGTCCCGCGGTCCCTGCAGGGCATGGCGGGGCTGCTGGGCTCGCCCGCCTCCAACTACCGGGGCATCGCCGCGGTCACCACCGGCGAGGCGGGGGGTTCCGGGCGGGCGCCCGCGGACCGGGTGGTCGTGAACCCGGAGGCGTACGCGGTGCTCGGGGACGTCGGCAAGCAGGTGGTGCTCACCCACGAGACCACGCATGTGGCCACCCGCGCGCACACCGACGCCGCGACCCCGCTGTGGCTGTCCGAGGGCTACGCGGACTGGATCGGCTACCTCGGCACCGGCCGCACCCCGCCGGACGCCGCGCCGGAACTCGCCCGCGCCGTGAAGGACGGCCGGCCGCCCGCGGCGCTGCCCACCGACAAGGACTTCGGCTTCACCAGCGAGCCGAGCGAGCTGGCCCGGGCCTACGAGGGCGGCTGGCTGGCCTGCCGGATGATCGCCGACCGCTGGGGCACGGCCCGGCTGGGCGCCTTCTACCGGGCCGTCGGCACCCATCGGCAGCGGGCGGGAGCGGTCGAGGACGCGCTGAAGAAGGTGCTCGGGACGACGCCGGGGGCGTTCACCGAGCAGTGGCGCCAGTATGTCGGGACGCAGCTCGGCTGAGCGTGCCGATGGCCTCGCGCAGCCACTCCCGCTCCGCCGTCCCCGTGGCCCGGGCGACCCGCAGCATGCCCTCCCGGAACAGGTCCCCGGCCTCCTCCGCGCGCACCGGCTCGCCCCTGCGGTAGAAGAAGCTGGACGGTGTCTCCAGGAAGTCCAGCCGGCGGCGCAGTACGGCGGCCTGCTCGGCGGGGTCGGTGAGGTGGCGCAGGAAGGCCAGCACCGTGTGGTAGCGGACCTGGTCGGTGATCTCGGCCTCCTTCGGGCTCCGCAGCCGCTCCAGCAGCTCCGCGCGGCCCCGCTCGGTCAGCGACAGCACCCGGCGCGGGGCGGCGCTCGCACCGTCCTCGGTGCGCTGGTCGAGCAGTCCGGCGGCCAGGAGCCGGTTGATGGCCGGGTAGAGCGCGCCGTCGCTGACCGGGCGCACATGCCCGCTCAGCGCCTTGATGCGTTCCTTCAGCTCGTACCCGTGCAGCGGCTCGTCGGCGAGAAAGCCGAGGATCGACAACTCCAGCACGCGGGTTCCTCCTTGCGGGGCGACACGCACCCATGCTAGCTCTTATCGAGCTACCTCGAAACGAGGTAGCTCGAAAAGGGGGAGCTCGGATGAACAGCCACGGCACACATCACCGCACACAGCTCATAGCCCTCGCCCACCCCGTCTACCTCTCGCTGCTCGCCTCGGTCGCCTCGGGGATCATCAACACCGTCTGGGTCTCCCGGCTCGGCGGCGCCGCCGTCGCCGCCGTGGCCTGCGCCACCAACACCGAGAACGTGCTGCTCGGCGTCGCGCTGGTCTTCGCCTCCGGCACGACCGTGCTGGTGGCCCACGCCCGGGGTGCCCGCGATGCGGCCGCCGTACGGGCCGCGGTGCGCGGCGGCTGGGCGCTGTGCGCACTGGTCACGCCCGTGGTCGCGGCGGGCGGCTACCTGCTGCGCGAGCCACTGGCCCGCCTGGTCCTCGGCGGCGACGCACAGGCGGCCCGCCTGGCCACCGCCTACTTCGCGATCTCCCTGCCGGGCACGGCCGTCTTCTTCGCCCAGCAGCTCGTCGACGGCCTCCTCAAGGGCGCCGGCGACACCCGGACCCCCATGCGGCTCGCCCTGTCGGCCAACGGCCTGATCCTGCTGTGCGACCCGCTCCTGATCCACCGCTACGGCGTCCCCGGCGCCGCCGCCTCCACCGTGCTGTGCCGCTGCGCCGCCCTCGGAGCCGGCCTGTACGCCCTGCGCCGCACCGCCCTGCTGCGCGACTCCGCCCGGGTCCGCCCCGCCACCACGCTCCCGGCCGCCCTGCGCCGCACCCTCACCACCGGGCTGCCCATGTCCGCCGACTTCACCGTGCGACAGGGCGGGGCGCTGGCGCTGGTGGCGATCGTGGCCCGGCTCGGGGTGACCGCGGTGGCCGCCTACGCCATCGCCTACAAGGTCATGTACGTCGCCACCATGGCCTTCTACGCCGTGCGGCAGGCCGCCGCGATCCACACCGCCCACACCCGGGGCGCGGGCGAGGACCGGCGGCGGGACATCGGCCGGCAGGCCGTACTGATCTCCGGGGCCCTGGGGCTCACGGCCGCCGTCCTGTTCGCCCTCGCCGCCCCCTGGATCACGGCCGCGTTCGGCGCCGGACCGGACGTCGCCCGCCAGGGCGTGCTGTTCCTGCGCTGCATAGGCCCGTACCTGCTGCTGATGGCCTGCTTCATCGCGCTCGGCGGAGTCTTCGAGGGCAGCGGGGGAGCACCCGCGCTGCTCCGGGTCACCCTGCTCGGCACCGCCGTCCAGCTGCCGCTGGCCCACGCCCTGTCCGGACTCGGCCTGGCCGGGATCTGCCTGGCGCTGGCGCTCGCGATGGCCGTGCAGTGCGCGGCCGTGGCACTGCTACTGCGCCGGACCCGGCGTCAGGAGGAGACCGGCGTCTGTCCGGTGGCGGCCGGCTGAGCGGAGAAGGGCTCGGTCACCGCCGCCGGGACGGTCGAGCGCCACAGCCGGCGGGCCGCCGTGAGTGTGGCCATGAGCAGCAGCCCGTTGCGCACCACCAGCAGCAGGACGCCGTACACGTCGCTCACCACCACGTGCGTGAAGCCGATCGGGAACTCCAGGACCGTCGCGAACGACGCCGCCACCACCAGCAGCGCGGGCGCCGCCATCCGGCTCGCCCGGTACGACAGGCACACGGCGCCCGTGCCGACCAGCCACACCAGGTACTGCGGGCTGATCACCCGGCTGGTGACCGTGAACAGCAGCACCGCCGTGAAGGCCGCGTCGGCGAGGGTGTGCGGACCGACCCGGGTGGCCCGCAGCCGCCACAGCAGCAGCCAGCCGAGCGCGCCCGCGGTCAGCGCCAGCGCGGCCCGGCTGACCAGGTCCACGTACGGGCCGACGAACTCGACCGACCCGTAGTTCAGCAGCATCTCGCCCTGCCAGCCGAAGTGCCGGGCCACATGGAAGACCAGGGCGCCCAGCGACTCCACCTCGGTGCCCCGGTCCCGCTGGAAGGCCAGGAAGGCGAAGGCGCCCGGCATCGACACCGCGAACAGCGCCACCAGGCCGGCCGCGGTCACCACCGCCGGCCCCCACGCCCTGCGCCGGACGTCACCGACCAGCAGCAGCGCCGGCCACACCTTCAGCAGCGCCCCGAAAGCGGTGAGCGCACCCCGCACCCACGGATGCCGGGCCCCGGCCAGCAGCGCCGCCACGGCCACCGCGGTCACCATCACGTCGTAGCGGGCGTACACCGTGGGGCCGAGCAGCGGCACGCCCGCCACCCAGACCCAGGCCCCGCGCGGCGACCGGCCGGGACGCCCGCCCGCGTACCGCAGGAGGGCCAGGACGGCGAGGTCCGCGAGGAACGCCAGGACGAAGAAGGCGTGCGCGTAGGACAGGAAGGGCAGGGCGGCGGGGGAGAGGACCGCGAGGGCGGCGGCGGGCGGGTACTGCCAGGTCACGTCGTCCAGCGGGAACGTTCCCTGGCGCAGCACCTCGTACCAGCCGCGGTAGATCACCGACACGTCCAGGGTGACGTCCGGGCCCGGGAAGGCGATCACTCCGAGAACGAACAGCAGAAGCAGCACCCGGGTGACGCCCCAGACCGCGAGCAGCCGCGCCAGGGACCGCCGGCCGGCCTTGGTCTCCACGTGATCCCCTGTCCTTCGGTTCCCGCTGCGACGTCCGCGCCGCGGGACCATGATGTCCCGCCCGGCTGCGTGCTTCCACAGACCCGGCCGCGCCCGGGGCGAACGGCCGATTCGGTAGGGTCGGCGGCGATGCACAAGACCCTGATCGTCACCAACGACTTTCCGCCCCGGCCGGGCGGCATCCAGGCCTTCCTGCACAACATGGCCCTGCGCCTGGACCCCGGCCGGCTGGTCGTCTACGCCTCCACCTGGAAGCGCGGCCGGGAAGGCGCGGAGGCCACGGCCGCGTTCGACGCCGAGCAGCCCTTCACCGTCGTACGCGACCGTACGACCATGCTGCTGCCCACCCCGCAGGCGACCCGGCGGGCGGTGGAGCTGCTGCGCGAGCACGGGTGCACCTCGGTGTGGTTCGGGGCGGCGGCACCGCTCGGTCTCATGGCGCCAGCGCTGCGCAGGGCCGGTGCCGAGCGGCTGGTGGCCACCACCCACGGCCACGAGGCCGGCTGGGCCCAGCTGCCGGCGGCCCGGCAACTGCTGCGCCGCATCGGGGAGTCGACGGACACGATCACGTATCTGGGCGAGTACACCCGCTCCCGCATCGCCACCGCGCTGACGCCCGAGGCGGCCGGGCGGATGGTGCAGCTGCCGCCCGGGGTCGACGAGAAGACCTTCCATCCCGGCTCCGGCGGCGACGAGGTCCGCGCCCGCCTCGGCCTCACCGACCGCCCGGTCGTCGTCTGCGTCTCCCGTCTCGTCCCGCGCAAGGGCCAGGACACGCTGATCCGGGCCATGCCCCGCATCCTCGCCGCCGAGCCGGACACCGTGCTGCTCATCGTCGGCGGCGGCCCGTACGAACAGGACCTGCGCCGCCTCGCCCGGGAGACGGGCGTGGCGGCCTCGGTCCGTTTCACCGGCGCCGTCCCCTGGTCCGAGCTGCCCGCCCACTACGGCGCGGGCGACGTCTTCGCCATGCCCTGCCGGACCCGGCGGGGCGGCCTGGACGTGGAGGGCCTCGGCATCGTCTATCTCGAGGCCTCGGCCACCGGCCTGCCGGTCGTGGCGGGCGATTCGGGCGGCGCCCCGGACGCGGTGCTGGACGGGGAGACGGGGTGGGTCGTCCGGGGCGGCGACCCGGCAGCGGCGGCCGACCGCATCGCCCCCTTGCTCGGGGACCCGGAGCTGCGCCGCAGGATGGGCGAGCGGGGCCGCCGGTGGGTGGAGGAGAAGTGGCGCTGGGACCTGCTGGCGGAGAAGCTCAAAACCCTCCTCTGAAACCTCGCGTCGGCTCTAGGCGGAACCGGAAAATCCGCACATGCTGCGCACATGACAGCAAAACTGATGCAGCGTCAGCTGAGTAGACGTCAGATACTGGGCACGATCGCCCTCCAGACCGCCGCGACGGCAGGTTTCCTCCGCGTCGGTCTCCAGTCCGCGCAGGCCGCCGAACCGGCCGCCGTCGACAACGCCCCGGCCGTCGTCATCGGCTCCGGCTACGGCGGCGCCGTAGCCGCCCTCCGCCTCGGCCAGGCCGGCATCCGCACCCTCGTCCTCGAAATGGGCCGGCTGTGGAACACCGCCGGCGGCGACGGCAAGGTCTTCTGTTCCACCGCCGCCCCCGACCAGCGCTCCATGTGGTTCCGCACCCGCACCGAGGCCCCGCTCGCGACCTTCCTCTGGCTGGACGTCGTCAACAAGGCCATCGGCCCCTACCCGGGCGTCCTGGACCGCGTGCACTACGACCACATGTCCGTCTACCTCGGCCGTGGCGTCGGCGGCGGCTCCCTCGTCAACGGCGGGATGGCCGTCACGCCCCTGAAGTCCTACTTCGCCGAGCAGTTCCCGGCCGTGGACGCCGACGAGATGTACGGCACCTACTACCCCCGCGCCCGCGCCATGCTCGGCGTCAACACCATCGACCCGGCCTGGTTCGAGTCCACCGACTGGTACCGCTTCACCCGGACCTCCCGGAAGGCCGCCGCCAACGCCGGGCTGAAGACCACCTTCGTGCCGAACGTCTACGACTTCGGCTACATGCAGCAGGAGGCCGCCGGCACGGCCACCAGGTCCGCGCTCGCCGGCGAGGTCATCTACGGCAACAACCACGGCAAGCGCAGCCTGGACAAGACCTATCTGGCCGCCGCCCTCGGCACCGGCAACGTCACGATCCACACCCTGGAGAAGGTGAAGTCGGTCAGCCGGGCCGGCGACGGGTCGTACCTCCTCACCGTCGACCGGATCGACACCACCGGCGCGGTCGTGGAGACCAAGCAGTACGCCTGCACCTACCTGTTCCTCGGCGCCGGCAGCGTCGGCACCAGCGAACTCCTCGTCCGCGCCCGGGACACCGGCGCCCTGCCCGACCTGGACGCCGCCGTCGGCGCGGGCTGGGGCCCCAACGGCAACACCATGCTCGGGCGCGCCAACCACGTCTGGGACACCGTCGGCGCCGACCAGGCCACCATGCCGGTGATGGGCATCGACGACTGGGCCAACGCCGACAACCCGGTCTTCGCCGAGATCGCCCCGCTGCCCATGGGGTTCGAGCACTGGATCAGTCTCTACCTGGCGATCACCAAGAACCCCGAACGGGCGTCCTTCACCTACGACTCCGCCTCCGGCGCGGTGAAGCTCGGCTGGCGCCCCGACCAGAGCGCGGTCTCGGTGGCCATGGCCAAGAGGCTCTTCGACCGGATCAACCTGGCCAACCTCACCATCTACCGGTACGACCTGTTCGGTTCCAGCAGCAAGGTCTTCGCCGACGACTTCACCTACCACCCGCTGGGCGGCTGCGTCCTGGGCCGGGCGACGGACGACTACGGCCGGGTGAAGGGGTATTCGAGGCTGTACGTCACCGACGGCTCGCTCGTGCCCGGCAACATCGGCGTGAACCCGTTCGTCACCATCACCGCGCTCGCCGAACGCACGATGGCGCGGGTCCTCGCCGAGGACACCGCGCCATGACGCGTCGCAGGAAGGGGGCCTACTTGGCGTAGATCGCCTCGATCTCGTCCCCGTAGTCCTTCGCCACCACGTTCCGCTTGAGCTTCAGCGACGGGGTGAGGTGGCCCGACTCCTCCGTGAACTGGGAGGACAGAATGCGGAACTTCCGCACCGATTCCGCCTTCGACACCGCGGCGTTGCCGTCGTCGACCGCCGCCTGGATCGCCGCGTGCAGATCCGGGTCGTCCTTCAGCGACGCCGCGGTGGCACCCGCGGGCTTGCCGTGCTCGGCGGCCCAGCGGCCGAGGAACTCCTCGTCGATGGTGACCAGCGCGCCCACGAACGGCCGCCCGTCGCCCACCACCATGCACTCCGCGACCAGCGCGTGCGCCCGGATCCGGTCCTCGATCACGGCCGGCGCCACGTTCTTGCCGCCCGCCGTGACGATGATCTCCTTCTTCCGGCCGGTGATCCTGAGGTAGCCGTCCTCGTCCAGGGTGCCGATGTCACCGGTGTGGAACCAGCCGTCGGCCAGCGCTTCGGCGGTCGCGCCCGGGTTGTTCCAGTACTCCTTGAACAGGTGCTCGCCGTGCAGCAGCACCTCGCCGTCGTCCGCTATGCGCACCACCGAGCCCGGCAGCGGCTGCCCGACCGTGCCGATCTTCTGCCGGTCCCACGGGTTGAACGCCGTCGCCGCACAGGACTCGGTCAGGCCGTAGCCCTCCAGCACCGTGAAGCCGATGCCCCGGAAGAAGTGGCCGAGCCGCTCGCCGAGGGGGGCGCCGCCCGAGATGGCGTACTCGCCCCGGCCGCCGAGGACCGCGCGCAGCTTGCTGTAGACCAGCCTGTCGAAGACCTTGTGCTTGACCTTCAGGCCGAACGACGGGCCGGAGGCGCTGTCGAGCGCCTTGCTGTAGGCGATCGCGGTGTCCGCCGCCTTGTCGAAGATCGCGCCCTTGCCGTCCGCCTGCGCCTTCGCGCGCGCCGAGTTGTAGACCTTCTCGAAGACGCGCGGGACACCGAGGACGAGCGTCGGCCGGAAGGCGGCCAGCTCGTCGGTGAGGTGCTTGATGTCCGGGACGCAGCCCAGCTTGATCGGCGCCATCATCGGCGCGATCTGCACGAGCCGCCCGAAGACGTGCGCGAGCGGCAGGAAGAGCAGCACCGAGCACTCACCCGTGCGGAACAGCGGGCGCAGCCGCTCCACGATGTTGCCGCACTCGGCGAAGAAGCTGCGGTGGGTGAGGACACAGCCCTTGGGACGGCCGGTCGTGCCGCTCGTGTACACGAAGGTCGCCGGGTCGTCGGCCTTGGCGAGCGAGCTGCGCTCCTCCACCGTCTCGTCCGACACGTCCTGCCCGAGCCGCGCCAGCTCCTCCAGGCCACCGGCCTCGATCTGCCAGACGTGCTTCAGCGCGGGCAGCGACTCGCGCACCGACTCGACGGCCGCGGCGTGGCCGTCCAGTTCCACCACGCACGCGGTCGCGCCCGAGTCGGACAGGATCCACTGCACCTGCTCCGGCGAGCTGGTCTCGTACACCGGCACGGTGACCGCGCCCGCGCTCCAGATCGCGAAGTCCAGCAGCGTCCACTCGTAGCGGGTGCGGGACATCAGCGCCACCCGGTCGCCCGGCTGCACCCCGGCGGCGATGAGGCCCTTGGCGGCGGTGTGCACCTCGGTCAGGAACTGCCGGGCCGTCACGTCCTGCCAGGCTCCGCCGACCTTGCGGGCGATGACGGCGACGTCGGGATGCTGCGCGGCGTTTCTGCGGACGATGTCGGTCAGGTTGCCGTCCGCAGGGACCTCGTACAAAGCCGGAAGGCTGAACTCGCGCAAGACTGCTGCTCCTCATAGGGCGCCGGCGCCACGACGTTGTGCGATGCGACGGTGCGGTCCAAGGCTCGGGCTGGTGCTCGGGGCTTCGGTGGTTGAAATCCTGAGCACGACTGGACTGCCCGGACGTTACCCGCCGGTATGGCGTCTACGACAGGGGGTCCGGACCAGATGTTCGCTGCGTCACACACGGGGGCGTTCCTCCGCGCACAGTAGTCCACGGCCGAACCGACCGGCGAGTAACCGCAGGCCGGACGGACACTGTTCACCTCCACCGCACACGCCTACGCTTGATCACCATGGCATCCACACCCTCCGGAAACCGAAGCGCGCAGAACCGGCGGCCCGGAGGCCGCTTGACGCGCGTCCACGTGGTCAGCGACGTGCACGGCAACGCCCGGGACCTGGCCCGGGCCGGCGAGGGTGCCGACGCCCTGATCTGCCTGGGCGACCTCGTGCTCTTCCTCGACTACGCCGACCACTCGCGCGGCATCTTCCCCGACCTGTTCGGCAAGGAGAACGCCGACCGGATCGTCGAGCTGCGCACCGCCCGGCGCTTCGAGGAGGCCCGGGAGTTCGGCGCCCGGCTGTGGGCCGGCATTGGCACCGACCGGGCGATGGCCATCGAGAAGGCGGTGCGCAAGCAGTACGCCGAGATGTTCGCCGCGTTCCCCACCCCGACGTACGCCACCTACGGCAATGTCGACATGCCGGCCCTGTGGCCGGAGTACGCCCGGGCCGGCACCACCGTCCTCGACGGCCAGCGGGTGGAGATCGGCGGCCGGACCTTCGGCTTCGTCGGGGGCGGCCTGCGCACCCCGATGCGCACGCCGTACGAGATCGGCGACGAGGAGTACGCCGCGAAGATCGAGGCCGTCGGCGAGGTCGACGTGCTGTGCACGCACATCCCGCCGGAGGTCCCCGAGCTGGTCTACGACACGGTCGCGCGCCGCTTCGAACGCGGCAGCCGCGCCCTGCTGGAGGCCATCCGCCGCACCCGGCCGCGCTATGCCCTCTTCGGGCACGTCCACCAGCCGCTGGCGCGCCGGATGCGGATCGGTGCGACCGAGTGTGTGAACGTGGGGCATTTCGCCGGTACCGGACGGCCCTGGGCGCTGGAATGGTGACGGGCCGCCGATGGGGACGGGGTGAAGGCAGCAGGTCGGCGGCGCGGTAGCCTTCACGCTGCACACACGTGCGCACGACGACCTCTGTACCGGCCCGCATCTGGAGGAGCCACGGCGATGGCGGAACACACCAGCTCGAGCATCACGATCGAGGCGGCACCGGCCGACGTCATGGGGGTGATCGCCGACTTCGCCCGCTACCCGGACTGGACGGGCGAGGTGAAGGAGGCGGAGGTCCTCAGGACCGACGACCAGGGCCGCGCCGAGCAGGTCCGCCTCGTGATGGACGCGGGCGCCATCAAGGACGACCAGACGCTGGCCTACACGTGGACCGGTGCGAACGAGGTCTCCTGGACCCTGGTCAAGTCCCAGATGCTCCGCTCCCTCGACGGCTCGTACATCCTGAAGCCTGCGGCCGCCGGCACCACCGAGGTCACCTACCTCCTGACGGTGGACGTCAAGATCCCGATGCTCGGCATGATCAAGCGCAAGGCGGAGAAGGTCATCATCGACCGTGCCCTGGCGGGGCTGAAGAAGAGGGTGGAGTCGGGGGAGAAGTAGTCACCCCCGTTCGGGCGGCGCGCTCGACGGTACCGTTCACCCTCATGCGCACCATCCTGATCACGGGCCCCGGCGGCAGTGGCCGTACCACCGTCGCTGCCGCCACCGCACTGCGCGCCGCGGCCGACGGCACCCGCACCCTCCTCCTCGGCGCCGACACCACCGACACCCTCGGCGTCGCGCTGGGCACCGGAACAGGACCCACCCCGGCCGAGGCCGCCCCCCTCCTCACCACCTGGCGCCCCGACGCCGCCGCCCGCTTCCGCGACGACCTCACCGCCTTCCAGACCCGCGCGGCGAACGTCCTGGACCTCCTCGGCGCGTCCCGGCTGGACGCCGAGGAGGTCACCCCGCTGCCCGGCGCCGGGGAGCTGTCCTTCCTGCGCGCCCTGAGGGACGCCGCCCTCTCCGAGCGCTACGACCTCCTCGTCGTCGACCTCCCGCCCCTTGCGCAGGCCCTCCCGCTGCTCGCGCTGCCCGAGGAGCTGCGCCGCTATCTGCGCCGCCTGCTCCCGCCCGAGCGGCAGGCGGCCCGCGCCCTGCGCCCGGTCCTCGGCCGGCTGGCCGGTGTCCCCATGCCCGCCGACTGGCTGTACGAGACCGCCGGCCGCTGGGACGTCGAACTGGCCGCCGTCGAGGCCGTCCTCACCGACCGGACCACCGCCGTACGCCTGGTCGCCGAGCCCGGCCCGGCGGGCGCCGACGCCGTCCGCACCGCAACGCTCGGCCTCGCCCTGCGCGGCCTGCGCACCGAGGCCCTGATCGCCAACCGCGTCCTGCCCGACGCCGAGGACGGCACCTGGCCGGCCGGCCTGTTCGCCCAGCAGCGCAAGACCGTCGACGCGTGGCGGGAGACGTACGACGTGCACCGCGTCCCGCACCTCGGCCGCGACCCGCACGGCACCGACGACCTCACCGCCCTCGCCGTGCCCGCCGTCAACCCGGCGACCGCCCCGGTCGAGTGGCCCGTCACCGACCGCATCGCCGAGGACGGCGTGCTGGTCTGGCACATCCCGCTGCCCGGCGCCGTGCGCGACGAGCTCGATCTGATCCGGCGCGGCGACGAACTCGTGATCACCGCCGGTCCGTTCCGCCGGATCGTTCCGCTGCCCTCCGCCCTGCGCCGCTGCACCGTCGCCGGGGCCGGGCTCCGCGAGGACGAGCTGCGCATCCGCTTCGCCCCCGACCCCGGCCTGTGGCCCGTCGGCGGACGGTGAACCGGACGCGCCTGTTCGGGTAACGTCGTAAAGGCGAACCGTAGTCAGGAGTCCGCCATGAGCGAAGAGCGCCCCGCATCCGACGCCCGCGAGGAGGAGCAGGCGCGGGCGACCGACGCCGACGCCTGGGCCACGGCCTGCGCCGAGGACCTCGCCGCCGAGAAGGACCGCCGCCGCACCGAGTACGGCCCGCCGCCGGGCTCCGCCGCCGAGGAACTGAAGAAGCTCGTGGACACGGTGGCCGACAAGCTGTCCGGCCTCCAGTCACCGCTCCTCGGAGGCCTCGCCGGACCTGCCGCCCAGCAGGTGGTGCGGCAGGTCGTCCAGCAGGCCAAGGCCGCCGTCGAGCCCGTCATAGAGCGCAACCCGGACGTCTTCGACCACCTCGCCGCGGCCGGCGGTGAACTGCTCGCCGCCTACCGCTCCGCCGTTCAGGGCCAGGAGCGCCGCTGGACCGCCCGCACGGCCGACGACGTGACCCGTGAGGGACGCGGGGGGCCGGACGACCCGGGGGAGGGCACCGGCCCGGGCGAACGCATCGACCTGGACTGAAGCCCTGCCACGGCAAGGCCTCGGGTACGGTTGGCCGTAGCGGGGCTCGACCGAAACTGAGGGATTCATGGGACTCACCATCGGCGTCGACATCGGCGGCACGAAGATCGCGGCCGGCGTGGTCGACGAGGAAGGCAACATCCTCTCGACCTTCAAGGTGCCGACCCCCACCACGCCCGAGGCCATCGTGGACGCCATCGCCTCGGCGGTGGAGGGAGCGCGTGCGGGACACGAGATCGTCGGCGTGGGTATCGGTGCGGCCGGTTACGTGAACCGGCAGCGCTCCACGGTGTACTTCGCGCCGAACATCGACTGGCGCAACGAGCCGCTCAAGGAGAAGGTCGAGGCGCGCACCGGCCTCCCGGTCGTGGTCGAGAACGACGCCAACGCCGCCGCCTGGGGCGAGTACAAGTTCGGCGCCGGCAAGGGCCACCGCAACGTCATCTGCATCACGCTCGGCACCGGCCTCGGCGGCGGCATCATCATCGGCAACAAGCTGCGCCGCGGCCACTTCGGCGTGGCCGCCGAGTTCGGCCACATCCGGATGGTCCCGGACGGCCTGCTGTGCGGCTGCGGCTCGCAGGGCTGCTGGGAGCAGTACGCCTCCGGCCGCGCCCTGGTCCGCTACGCAAAGCAGCGCGCCAACGCCACCCCCGAGCGCGCCGAGGTGCTGCTGGCGCTGGGCGACGGCACGCCCGACGGCATCGAGGGCAAGCACATCTCCATGGCCGCCCGCCAGGGCTGCCCGGTCGCCGTCGACTCCTACCGCGAGCTGGCCCGCTGGGCCGGCGCGGGCCTCGCCGACCTGGCCTCCCTGTTCGACCCGTCCGCGTTCATCGTCGGCGGCGGCCTCTCCGACGAGGGCGACCTGGTCCTGGACCCGATCCGCAAGTCGTACAAGCGCTGGCTGGTGGGCGGCAACTGGCGCCCCGTCGCCGACGTGATCGCGGCCCAGCTGGGCAACAAGGCGGGCATGGTGGGCGCCGCCGACCTGGCCCGGGAACCCGACCCGATCATGTAGTGGGGCGTCGACAGTGCCCGCCGCGTCCGGTCCCGGGACGGGCGGGCATCGTCGTATGTTGACTGGCATGGTGACCAGTACGCTGCTTCCCAACTCCCGTACCGAGTCCGACGGTTCCGCCGTCATCCGCGTCCTGAGCTACAACATCCGCTCGATGCGCGACGACACGGACGCCCTGGCGAGGATCATCACCGCCTGCGCCCCCGACCTGGTCCTCGTCCAGGAAGCCCCCCGCTTCTTCCGCTGGCGCAAGAAGCTCGCCCGGCTGGCAGCGGCCTCCGGTCAGGTCGTCCTCACCGGCGGAGCCACCGCCGCCGGCCCCGCGATCCTCTGCTCGCTGCGGGCCACGGTCGAGCGGACGGAGGACGTCCTGCTCCCCCTCACCCCCGGCCTGCACCGGCGCGGCTTCGCCACGGCCGTGGTCCGTTTCGGTGCTGCGCGGCTCGGTGTGCTCAGCTGCCACCTGAGCCTCGACAGCACCGAGCGGTACGACCAGGGCGCCATGCTCCTCGACCGCCTCGCCGACCTCGGCGTCGAGCACGCCGTCGCGGGCGGTGACCTCAACGACCGTCCCGAGGGCCGCACCTTCCGTCTCCTCGCCGACGGCCTCCAGGACTGCGGCGCCGTGGCCCCCTGGGGCGGCGAGTACACCTGGACGCACAGCGAGCCCCCCAAGCGCATCGACGCCGTCTTCGCCACCAAGGGCATCGAGGTGCTCGGCTGCGGCGTCCCGCTGGACCAGCCGGGCGTGACCAGGGCCGACCTGACCGCGGCCACCGACCACCTCCCGGTGCTGGCCGCCCTCAGGATCCCGATCGCCTGAACTAAGTAAAAGAAGCCTTGCGCCCGGGCCGGACGCCGCCTACGGTTGTCTTGCACTTAGTTCAAGTGATCAGGAGGGGGAGCCCGATGTCCCAGGAGCGGGAACGGCTGTCGGAGTTCGTGGAGAGGACGGCGCGGGAGTTCGGCATCCCGGGCGTCTCGGTCGGCGTGCTGACCGGCGGCCGGGAGATCCGCGTCGCGCACGGGGTGACCGACGCGGAGCACCCCCGGCCGGTCGACGAGCGGACGCTGTTCCATCTGGCGTCGGTGAGCAAGACCTTCACCGCGACCGCGCTGATGCGCCTGGCCGAGCAGGGCAGGGTGGACCTCGACGCCCCGGTCCGCCGCTACGTGCCCGACCTGCGCCTGGCCGACGAGGACACCGCGGCCCGGATCACGGTGCTGAACCTGCTCAACCACACCGCGGGCCTGGACTGGAACCTGGTCGACGCCGACGAGGGCGACGGTTCGCTCGCCGCCTTCGTCGCCCAGCTGGACCGGCTGCCGCTGATCGGACGGCCCGGCGCCCGAGCCTCCTACAGCCAGGCCGGCTACAACCTGCTCGGGCGGGTCGTGGAGAACGTCACCAAGCTGCCCTTCGAGAAGGCCCTGGCCGAACTGCTCCTGGACCCGCTGGGCCTCACCGACACCGTCTTCGACCTGGACGACGTGGTGGTGCGCGGCTTCTCGGTGGGTCACAACCGCGCCGAGGACGGCACCCTGACGCTCGCCCGCCCGTGGAAGTCGCGGCGGGCCGGGCTGCGCGGCGACAACCCCGGCGGCGGCATCGTCTCCTCGGTGAGCGACCTGCTGCGCTGGGCCCGGTTCCAGCTGGGCGACGGGGAGGGCCTGCTGTCCGCCGAGTCGCTGCGACGCATGCGGCAGCCGACCGTCGAACTGCGCGGCAGCACCCTGGGCGACGCCTTCGGCATCTGCTGGTTCCTGCGCGAGGTGGACGGGGTCCGCACGGCCGGCCACGGAGGCTCGGGCAACGCCCAGTTCGCCGAGCTGCTCCTGGTGCCGGAGCGGGACTTCGCCGTCGTCTCCCTGGCCAACGCCGGCCCGGACGGCTACCGGTTCAACCAGGCGGTCGTGAGGTGGGCGCTGGAGCACTGCCTCGGCGTGACCGAGCGGGACCCGGAGCCGCTGCCGTACGACGCGGCACGGGCCCGGGAAGTCGCCGGGCGGTACGAGATCGACGCGATGAACCTGGACATCGCGGCGGACGAGGGCCGGCTGACGCTGGCCGTCGGCATCAAGCCGGAGATCCGTGCCGCGTCCGAGGCGGAGATGCCGTCGGACCACCCGGCCGCGGAGATCGGCCTCCTGCCCGACGCCGACGACGAGTACATCGTCGTCGAGGGCGGGCTGAAGGGACAGCGGGGCTTCTTCTCCCGCGGCGCCGACGGCACGGTGACGGGGGTCGACCTGGCCGGGCGCCTCTTCACCCGGCAGCCGGCGTAGGCGCGCCCGCCGGTTCCGGGGGCAGCGCCGGGTCCTCACCCGGCCGCAGCCCCTCCAGCAGCGCCCGCAACCCCACCGCATACGTACCGTCGGCCGCATCGGCGTAGGCCGTCGCCACGGGCGTGTCGAGCCGCGCCCGCAGCCGTGGGAACGGTCTCGCCGCCTCCGCCGCCTTCGCCAGCGTCTCGCCGAACTGCTCCCCGGCGTCCCCGCCGCCCCTGCGCGCCTTGCGCGCCAGCGACGCCACGGCCGACGCGCCGAGCGCGTTGCCCAGGACGTACGTGACCACGGCACCGGCCGCGCGGTCCGCCTCCTCGGCCCCGAAGCCGGCGGTCTCGAAGACTCCGAGGAGATGGTCGTCGTACCGGGCCTTCCCGGTGCCGTAGAGCAGATGGGAGCCGATCGCCTGCACCAGCCACGGATGCCGTACGAGCATCGTGTGCAGCCGGTCGGCCATCGCCGTGGCGACGCCCCGCCAGTCCGTCGGGTCGAGCGGCGGCAGCTCGATCTCCTGCCACACCCGGTCGGCGGCCGTCAGCAGGAGAGCGTCCTTGTTCTTCACATGCCAGTAGACCGCGGTCGCGGCAGCCCCGAGCCGCTTGCCGAGGCTGCGCATGTTCAGGCCCTCGAGGCCCTCGTCGTCCAGCAGGTCCACGGCGGTCCGGACGATCTGGTCCCGGGTGAGCGTGTCGCGTGGCATGGGCTCACGATAGGTGAGCCGTCCTCAGACCACGGCACCCCTGCCGGGGTCGTCGTCACCGTCGTCGTCCGTGCGCATGCGCATCACCAGCGTGGCGAACCCGCCGAGGAAGCCGCCGATCCCGAGGGTCGTCAGCCACCAGGTCATCTCCCAGCCCAGCAGGACCGCCAGCAGGAGCAGGACCGGGCCGCCGACGACACCGAGCCAGGCGAACTTCGCGGTGGTGTCGGCGTCCGGCAGCGGAGGGGGCTCCGGCGGGACGAAGTGGCCCTCGTCGTCCTCGTCGAAGTCGTCCTGCGACGCCTCCGGGACGGTGTAGTCACGCGGGCCCACTCCGGGCGCGAACGACACGGAGCTGCCCAGGGGCCTGGCCGGCTGCTGCTCCCCTGACTCGTCCGGGTCCTCGTCCTCGGCGTCCGGCTCGGGCAGCGCGAGATCCTTCACCGGCTTGAAGGGCTTGCTGCCCGGCGGGTCCGCCGGCTCCTCGCCGTACCCGGCGACGATGGCCCGCCAGGCGGCGTCCTCGTCGAAGGGCACGCCCTGCTCGTCCGGCTCCCGGCCCTCCCGGCCGGAGTCCTGCTCAGCCACCTGCGGTCGTCCCTTCCTTGCCGGCACTGGGTGCGAGCCGGCCGATGAAGGCGAGGCTCTCCTCGAAGATCCGGTCCGCATCCTCGTCCAACGTCGCCACGTGGTAGCTGTGTTCCAGCACCGTCTCCGTCACGTCCGTGGACGACACCCGGCTCAGCACCCGGGCCGAGTCCACCGCCGGGACGACGTGGTCCTGGGCGCTGCGCAGCAGCAGCAACGGCTGGGTGACCTGGGGCAGCTCGCCGTCCACCCGGCGCAGGAACCGCCGCAGCGAGTGCGCCGCGTGCAGCGGCACCCGGTCGTAGCCCAGCTCCGCCGCGCCCTCCTTCGCGATGTCGCTCGCGATGCCCTTCGTCGTCCGCACGAGATGCCGGGCCACCGGAAGGGCGTACGCCGACAGGCCGTGCACCCGGTTCGCCGGGTTGACGACCACCACACCCGCGACCCGCTCGCCGTGCCGCGCCGCGAGCCTGAGAGCCAGCGCGCCGCCCATCGACAGGCCCGCGACGAAGACCTGCGCGCAGCGCCCGGAGAGCACCCGCAGCTCGCGGTCCACCTCCGCGTACCAGTCCTGCCAGCCGGTGACCTGCATGTCCTCCCATCGGGTGCCGTGGCCGGGCAGCAGCGGCAGCGACACGGTCAGGCCGTGCGCCGCGTGGTGCTCCGCCCAGGGGCGCAGCGACTGGGGCGAGCCCGTGAAGCCGTGGCAGAGGAGGACACCCACCTCCCCGCCCGCGTGGCGGTACGGCTCGGCTCCGGGGAGAACCGGCACCTTCGACGCTCCTGTTCCTGGAAGAAGGCCTCGCCGGTCGCCGGCCGAGGCGGGAAGAAACGCGCGGATGTGGTTCACCGTACGCGACCGCACTGACACCGACCAGGGTCGTCGGGTCCTTCGACGGTGCTCCGGGTTAAGGTCTCCTCGACGGAACCAGGAGGCAGCGGGTGTTGTACGGCACGATGAAGGTCGCCATCGGGGGGCCGTTGAAAGTCGCCTTCAGGCCCTGGGTGGAGGGCTTGGAGAACATACCGGACGAAGGCGCCGCCATCCTGGCCAGCAACCACCTGTCCTTCTCGGACTCCTTCTTCCTGCCGGCGGTCCTGGACCGCAAGGTCACCTTCATCGCGAAGGCCGAGTACTTCACCACGCCCGGCGTCAAGGGTCGGCTGACCGCGGCCTTCTTCAAGGGCGTCGGACAGCTCCCCGTGGACCGCTCCGGCGTGCGCGGCGCCGGCGAGGCGGCGATCAAGAGCGGCATAGAGGTGCTGGAACGCGGCGAGCTGTTCGGCATCTACCCGGAGGGCACCCGCTCGCCCGACGGCCGGCTGTACCGGGGCAAGCCCGGCGGCCTCGCGCGCGTGGCGCTCGCCACCGGCGCCCCCGTCATCCCCGTGGCCATGATCGACACGGAGAAGATCCAGCCGCCCGGCAAGGTGGTGCCGAAGCTGATGCGGCCCGGCATCCGCATCGGCAAGCCGCTGGACTTCAGCCGCTACCACGGCATGGAGCACGACCGCTTCGTCCTGCGCGCCCTGACCGACGAGGTCATGTACGAGATCATGAAGCTCTCCGGCCAGGAGTACGTCGACATGTACGCGACCGCCGCCAAGCGGCAGATCGCGGAGGCGGCGAAGGCGGCGAAGGCGGCCAGGGAAGCGGAGAAGACCGCCAGGGAGGCGGAGAAGAAGGCCGAGGCCTGACGGGGAGACCCGGGGGGTCCGGGGGATCGGGGGATTGCGGTGGCCAGGCGCGAGCGCGTCATGAGGATGTCCGTCGAGCAGCCGATGTGGCGTGCGCTCGCCGGATACCGCGTTCTGACGATGCTGTACGCGATCGGCCTGTTCGTCGCCCGCTACGGCAAGTACGAACACCCCCGGGTCGCCGTGGGCTACTTCGCGGTCCTCCTCGTGTGGACGCTGGCCACGCTGCCCAAGGTCGCGAGCGCCGCGCACTGCACCCGGCGCTTCCTCGCCGCCGACCTGGCCATCGGGCTCACCGGCATCCTCCTCACGCCGGTCGCCGCATCCCACGCGCGCATCGTGGCGGGCACGCCGACGCTGCCGTCGATATGGACGGCCGGTGTGGTCCTCGGCTTCGCGCTCAAGGGCGGCTGGCGCTGGGCGGTGCTGGCCTCGACGCCGGTCGCCATCGCCAACGTCGTCCAGCGCGGCACCCCGACCCGGGCGACGGTTCACGCCGTCCTGCTGGTCTGGATCGCCTCCGTGGCCATCGGCTACGTGGTGGAGGTCGCCCGCGCCTCCGAGCGCACCCTCGCCCGCGCCCTGGAGATCGAGGCCGCGACCCGGGAGCGGGAGCGGCTCGCCCGGGACATCCACGACAGCGTGCTCCAGGTGCTGGCCATGGTGAAACGGCGCGGCACGGCACTCGGCGGGGAGGCGGCCGAGCTGGGCCGGCTGGCCGGGGACCAGGAGGTGGCGCTGCGCACCCTCGTCACCGGCGGACTGCTGCCGGTCTCCCGGGTGTCGGAGGACGCCTCCGCCGGAGCGGTCGTCCGCGCGGTCGAGGAGCCCGAGGACGATCCGGCCGACGGCCCGCTCGACCTGCGCTCCCTGCTCGCGCCCTACGTGGGCGCCCGGGTGAGCCTGGCCGAGCCCGGCGCCCCGGTGCCGTTGCCGCGGGCCGCGGCCCGGGAGCTGGCCGCCGCGGTCGGGGCCGCGCTGGACAACGTCCGCACGCACGTGGGCGATCAGGCCCGGGCCTGGATCCTGGTCGAGGACGAGCCGGACGAGATCGTCGTGACCGTCCGGGACGAGGGCCCCGGCATCCCCGAGGGCCGGCTCGCCCAGGCCGAGGGCGAGGGCCGGCTCGGGGTGGCCCAGTCGATCCGCGGCCGGCTGCGCGATCTCGGCGGCAGCGCCGAGCTGGTCTCCGTCCCCGGGCAGGGCACGGAAGTCGAAC
The DNA here is from genome assembly GCF_044593395.1 of Streptomyces sp. NPDC052301. Taxonomy (NCBI): domain Bacteria; kingdom Bacillati; phylum Actinomycetota; class Actinomycetes; order Kitasatosporales; family Streptomycetaceae; genus Streptomyces; species Streptomyces sp. NPDC052301. Next base: position 356,584 of record NZ_JBIUBE010000004.1, read on the forward strand.
TGAAGGTACCGAAGGGCGCCGTTCCGGCGCGGGGCGAGAAGACGGAGCAGCGATGACAGAGCAGCAGGACCCGATCAAGGTCATGGTGGTGGACGACCACCCCATGTGGCGCGACGCGGTCGCCCGGGACCTGAGCGAGTCCGGCTTCGAGGTGGTCGCCACCGCCGGCGACGGCGAGCAGGCGGTCCGCCGGGCCAAGGCCGCCGCCCCGGACGTCCTTGTGCTGGACCTCAACCTGCCCGCCAAGCCCGGCGTCCAGGTGTGCAAGGAGCTGGTCGGTCACAACCCGGCGCTGCGCGTCCTGGTCCTCTCGGCGAGCGGCGAGCACGCCGACGTGCTGGAGGCGGTCAAGTCCGGCGCCACCGGCTACCTGCTGAAGTCGGCCTCCACGGAGGAGCTGCTGGACGCGGTGCGCCGTACCGCCGTCGGTGACCCGGTGTTCACACCGGGCCTGGCCGGACTGGTCCTCGGCGAGTACCGCCGGCTGGCCTCCGAGCCCGCGCCCGCCGCGGACGCCGACGAGCCGGGCGCACCCCGGCTGACGGACCGGGAGACGGAGGTGCTGCGGCTGGTCGCCAAGGGCCTGAGCTACAAGCAGATCGCCGAACGCCTCGTCATCTCCCACCGCACGGTGCAGAACCACGTGCAGAACACCCTCGGCAAACTCCAGCTGCACAACCGGGTGGAGCTGGTCCGGTACGCGATAGAGCGCGGACTCGACGACGAGTGACCGGCCGGAATCACCCTTCCCGCCCCTCCCGATGTGACACAGCTCACCATTAGCGTGACTCTGAGTCAGGGAACCGCGGCGAAGGGACTTTTCCATGCGGGTCGGAGTACTGACCGGAGGCGGCGACTGCCCCGGGCTCAACGCCGTCATCCGGGCCATCGTCCGCAAGGGCGTGCAGGAGTACGGCTATGACTTCGTCGGCTTCCGGGACGGCTGGCGGGGTCCTCTGGAAGGCGACACCGTCCGTCTCGACATCCCCGCGGTGCGCGGCATCCTGCCCCGCGGCGGAACGATCCTCGGGTCCTCCAGGACCAACCCCCTCAAGGCGGACAACGGCATCCGCCGGATCAAGGACAACCTGGCCAAGCTGGACGTCCAGGCCCTCGTCGCGATCGGCGGCGAGGACACCCTGGGCGTCGCCGCGCGGCTGTCCGACGAGTACGGGGTGCCCTGCGTCGGGGTGCCCAAGACCATCGACAACGACCTGTCCGCCACCGACTACACCTTCGGCTTCGACACCGCCGTCAACATCGCCACCGAGGCCATCGACCGGCTGCACACCACCGCCGAGTCCCACATGAGGGTCCTCGTCGTGGAGGTGATGGGCCGGCACGCCGGCTGGATCGCCCTGCACTCGGGCCTGGCCGGCGGCGCCAACGTCATCCTCGTCCCCGAGCAGCGCTTCGACATCGAGCAGGTCTGCGCCTGGGTGACCTCCCGTTTCCGGGCGTCGTACGCGCCGATCGTGGTCGTCGCCGAGGGCGCCATGCCCAAGGACGGCGACATGGTCCTCAAGGACGGGACGCTGGACTCCTTCGGACACGTCCGGCTGTCCGGGGTCGGCGAGTGGCTGGCCAAGGAGATCGAGCGGCGCACCGGCAAGGAGGCCCGCACCACGGTCCTCGGCCACGTCCAGCGCGGCGGCACCCCCAGCGCGTTCGACCGCTGGCTCGCCACCCGGTTCGGGCTGCACGCCGTCGACTGCGTCCACGACGGCGACTTCGGCACGATGGTCGCCCTGCGCGGCACGGACATCGTCCGCGTCCCCCTCGCCGAGGCCACCGCCAAGCTGAAGACGGTGGACCCGAAGCTGTACGAGGAGGTCGGGGTGTTCTTCGGCTGACGGACCGGCCGGGACCCGGGGACCGCGCGGTCCCCGGGTCCGCTCGCTCACCCGGCCCGGCCGGCCACGCGCAGCCGCCCGATCAGCTCCCGCACCACCGCGGCCCCGTTCAGGGTGAGGACCGACTCCGGGTGGAACTGCACGCCCGCGAACCCGGGGCCCCGTACGGCATGCACCTCCCCGTTCTCCGCCCGGCTCACCTCGACCCCGTGCGCGGCCAGCTCACGGGCCGCCTCCTCGTCGCAGCGGGCGACGAAGCTGTTGTAGAAGCCGACGGTCTCGGGCCGCCCGAACAGGTCCACCGTGGTCTGCGCTCCCTGGTGGGGCACCTCCTTGCGGACGATGTCCAGCCCCAGCTCGGCCGCGAGCAGCTCATGGCCGAGACACACGCCCAGCACCCCGTGGCGGTGCTCCCGGACCACGGTCGCGGCCAGCTCCCGCAACAGGCGCATCTTCGGATCGGTGAGGTCGCAGGGGTCGCCCGGGCCGGGGCCGAGCACCACCGGCCCCTCGTGCGCGAGCACGGCCGCCCGCAGCCCCGGCTCGTCGTACCGCCGGACGGTCACCTCCAGCCCGGCCGAGCGCAGCACGTGCGCCAGCATCGCCGTGAAGGTGTCCTCGCCGTCCACGACCAGGGCGTGGCCGGTCAGCTCCTGCGCCCGCTCCTGCATCCGCAGCCAGAACGGCGCCAGCGACGACCGGCGCCCGTCCAGCGCGGCCCGCACCCGGGGGTCGTCGGCCAGCCGGGGCCGCTCCCGCTCCGCGCGCGGCCGGGACGGCCGTACCCCCAGCGCCGCCAGCACGCCCGCCGCCTTCGCGTGCGTCTCCGCCACCTCGCCCGCCGGGTCCGAGCCGCGCACCAGGGTCGCGCCGACCGGGACGCGCAGCCGGCCGTCCGCGTCGATGTCGGCGGTGCGGATCAGGATGGGGGAGTCGAGGGTCTGCGCACCTCCGGAGTCCCGCCCGAGCAGGGCCAGCGCACCGGCGTAGTAGCCCCGGCCACCCACCTCGTGCCGCTCGATCACCCGGCACGCGTTCTGCACCGGCGAGCCGGTGACGGTCGCCGCGAACATGGTCTCCTTCAGTACCTCCCGCACGTCCAGGGAGGACTTCCCGCGCAGCTCGTACTCGGTGTGCGCGAGGTGCGCCATCTCCTTCAGCCGGGGCCCGACGACGACCCCGCCCATGTCGCCGACGGTGCACATCATCTTCAGCTCCTCGTCGACGACCATCGACAGCTCCTCGATCTCCTTGCCGTCGGCGAGGAAACCGAGCAGGTGTTCGGGGGTCGGGCCCTCGGCGGGATAGCGGTACGTCCCGCTGATCGGGTTCATGACGACCGTCCCGCCGGACATGCGCACATGCACCTCGGGACTGGCGCCGACCAGCGTCCGGTCCCCGGTGTGCACGACGAACGTCCAGTACGCGCCCCGCTCGCCCTCCAGCAGCCGCCGGAACAGCGCGAGCGCGTCCGCGCGCCCGAAGCCGGGGATGCGCCCCTCGTACGTCCGCCGGATCACGAAGTTCGCGCCCTCGCCGCGGCCGATCTCCTCCGCCAGGACCCGCGCGACGATCTCGCCGTACTCCTCGTCGCCGACGTCGAAGCCGCCGCCCTCCACCCGCACCTCATGACCGGGCAGCGCGTCCAGTGCCGCGGCCAGGGGGATCTCGTAGGTCTCCTCGGGGGTCAGCACCAGCAGCGGGGTGCCGTCGTCGCGGACGTCGAGGCCGCGCTCGCGGATCTGCCGGAACGGCACGAGCGCGAGGCCGTCGCCGGGCAGGTCCGCGAGGCGGTCACGGGCGCCGACCGGGCCGATCAGCACCTCGACCGTGTCCTCGGTGCGGCCGGGCGTGCGACGGCGCAGCAGGGCGAAGGGGCGGTCGTCGTGCGGGAGCCGTGCCAGGTCCATGGTTCCTCTTCCGTCGATGAAGGTGATCGATGTCGGTGAGGAACGACCCCGGAAACGCCGAAGGCCGCCCCTCGGGCGGCCTTCGCGAAGTCTTGGTACGCGCGATCAGCGGGCCGCCGGAGAAGCGGTCCACCACCAGTTCTGGATCGAAAGCGCGAACATGCCAGGAACCCTACCGCACGGCCGCGCCGTCCACGGGGCAAGCAGTCCGTCTCATCCTTCGAGCACCGGACAAAATCATCCCACACGACCCCGTAATGTTTACGAGGTGACCGTGAACGCTAAGACCAGCCCGAGCGCTGGCAACACCTGGCGAAACCTGCCCGCGGCGCAGCAGCCCGAGTACCCCGACGCCGAGGCTCTGCGCGCAGTGATCGCGGACCTCGAGTCGTATCCGCCGCTCGTCTTCGCGGGCGAGTGCGACCAGCTGCGCGCCCGGATGGCGGCTGTCGCCCGGGGAGAGGCGTTCCTTCTCCAGGGCGGCGACTGCGCCGAGGCCTTCGACGCGGTGTCCGCCGACCACATCCGCAACAAGCTGAAGACGCTGCTCCAGATGGGTGCCGTCCTCACCTACGCGGCCTCGGTGCCGGTGGTGAAGGTGGGCCGGATCGCGGGGCAGTACTCCAAGCCCCGCTCCAAGCCCACCGAGACCCGGGACGGCGTGACGCTCCCGACCTACCGGGGCGACTCCGTCAACGGCTTCGACTTCACGGAGGCCGCCCGTATCCCGGACCCCGAGCGTCTGAAGCGCATGTACCACGCGTCGGCGTCGACGCTGAACCTGGTGCGCGCCTTCACCACCGGTGGTTACGCCGACCTGCGCCAGGTGCACGCCTGGAACCAGGACTTCGTGCGGACCTCGCCGTCGGGGCAGCGCTACGAGCAGCTGGCGCGCGAGATCGACAACGCGCTGAACTTCATGCGGGCCTGTGGCACGGACCCGGAGGAGTTCAAGACGGTGGAGTTCTTCTCCTCGCACGAGGCGCTGCTGCTGGACTACGAGACCGCCCTGACCCGGGTGGACTCGCGGACCGGCAAGCTGTACGACGTATCCGGGCACATGGTGTGGATCGGTGAGCGCACCCGGCAGCTGGACGGTGCGCACATCGAGTTCGCCTCGAAGATCCGCAACCCGATCGGGATCAAGCTCGGCCCGACCACGACGGCCGAGGAGGCGCTGCGCTACGTCGACCGTCTCGACCCCGAGCGGGAGCCGGGCCGGCTGACCTTCATCGTCCGGATGGGCGCGGACAAGATCCGTGACCGGCTGCCGGAGCTGGTGGAGAAGGTCACCGCCTCGGGCGCGACGGTGGCGTGGGTGACGGACCCGATGCACGGCAACACCTTCGAGGCGGCCTCCGGGCACAAGACGCGCCGGTTCGACGACGTGCTGGACGAGGTCAAGGGCTTCTTCGAGGTCCACAAGTCGCTGGGCACGCACCCGGGCGGCATCCATGTGGAGCTGACCGGTGACGACGTCACCGAGTGCGTGGGCGGCGGCGACGAGATCTTCGTCGACGACCTCCACCAGCGCTACGAGACCGCCTGCGACCCCCGCCTGAACCGCAGCCAGTCGCTCGACCTGGCGTTCCTGGTCGCGGAGATGTACCGGGACCAGTAAGGGCTCCGGCAAGGGATCTGGGGCGCGGATCACACCCGATCCGCGCCCCTCCCCCTTTCACGGTTCCCGGGGGTTGGGTAAGGTTAGGTTTGCCTCACCGAGAAACGGGATGGCAGGAGAGACACACCGATCCCGTCGGGAGGTGAACCCGCGTGTACGTCTGCAGCTGCTTCGGCATCACCGAGGCCCAGGTCAAGCAGCATGCGGAGGACGGCGCCTGCACCCCGCGCCAGATAGCCTCCGCCTGCAAGGCGGGCACGGACTGCGGCTCCTGCGTACGCCGGATCCAGGCCATCCTCGGCCGGGGTGCCTGCCCCCGCCGCGACTTCGCCGACCAGGGCAAGCCGGTACTGGCGGAGGTCCCGAAGGCGGCCTAGTGCGGCTCAGGTCTCCGGCTGCTCGATCAGCTGGGCCAGATAGAGCGCCTCGCCGAGCTTCTCCAGCAGCTCCAGCTGGGTGTCCAGGTAGTCGATGTGGTGCTCCTCGTCGGCGAGGATGTCCTCGAAGATGTTCGCCGACGTGATGTCGCCCTTCTCGCGCATCACCTTGATGCCGCGCCGGAGCCGGTCGATCGCCTCCACCTCGATCTGCCGGTCCGCCTCGAACATCTCCCGCACGGTCTGCCCGACGTTGACGTGGAACAGCCGCTGGTAGTTGGGCAGCCCCTCCAGGAAGAGGATCCGGTCGGTCAGCACCTCCGCGTGCTTCATCTCGTCGAACGACTCGTGCCGCGTGTACTTGGCGAGCTTGTACCAGCCGAAGTTCTCCTGCATCTTCGCGTGCAGGAAGTACTGGTTGATCGCGGTCAGCTCGCCGGTGAGCTGCTCGTTGAGGAACTCGATGACCTCGGGGTCGCCCTGCATCGCAGCGGCTCCTTCCACACGGGTAACGGGGCAGGTGTGCGGCGGCATGATTGCACCGGCGGCGAAGATCGTCCAGTAAGTGCGTACTTAGTAAGTACGGGATGAGTTGGTGGTACTTGTCCGCTTTCCATGAGGGTGGTCAAGGGCACTGCCCAAGGTCTGTCAGGATGGATACATGGGTCATCCGGTGGAGCGAGAGTCTGGAGCAGCGGCAGGGTCCGAGCTTCCGCCGGGGCAGCGACTCCAACGCGGCTGGCCGGTCACCCACTACGGGCCCGTGCCGAAGTTCCGGCCCGAGCGCTGGGAGTTCCGGGTCTTCGGCGCCACCGCCGACGGCGACAAGCACACCTGGACCCACGAGCAGTTCACGGCGCTGCCGTACACCACCGTGGTGGCCGATCTGCACTGCGTGACGAAGTTCAGCATGACCGGCGCGGAGTGGGGCGGCATCCCGGCCCGCGCGATCGTGGACCTGGCCCCGCCGGCCCCCGACGTCACCCATGTGATGGTGTGGGCGGAGTACGGCTTCAGCTCGAACCTGCGCCTGACGGACTTCCTCTCCGACCGCACGATCTTCGCCACCCACAAGGACGGCGAGCTCCTCACCGCCGAGCACGGCTTCCCGGTCCGCCTGATCGTCCCCCACCTGTACGCCTGGAAGGGCCCGAAGTGGGTCCGCGGGGTGGAGTACATGACCGCCGACCGCCGCGGCTTCTGGGAGGAGCGCGGCTACCACAACATCGGCGACCCCTGGAAGGAACAGCGCTACTCCTACCAGGAGGAGCCGGGGGACGGGCCGGAGCTGTGACGCCGTGACGCGCTGAGCCGTGGGGCTCAGGCGTCCCTGAGCCTCTTCAGCCGCTCCACGTCCGCCGCGTGCCCCTCCTTGCCGCCGGGCGTCTCGATGACCAGCGGGACGCCCTCGGTCGCGGGATGGGCCATGAGCGCCCGGAACGGGTCCTCGCCGATGTGACCGGCGCCGATGTTCGCGTGCCGGTCCTTGTGCGCGCCGACCACGTCCTTGGAGTCGTTGGCGTGGATCAGCTTCAGCCGGCCCTCGCCGACGGTGTCCACCAGCAGGTCCAGGGTCTGCCGCATGCCGCTCGGGCCGGTCAGGTCGTGCCCGGCGGCGAAGATGTGGCAGGTGTCGAGGCAGACCCCGAGCTTCGGATGGGCGTCCAGGGCCTCGAAGTACGGACCGAAGTCCCAGGTGCGCGAGCACAGGGAGGCGCCCTGCCCGGCGGTCGACTCCAGCAGCAGGAACGGGTCGTCGTCGTGGGTCAGCTCGCCCAGCAGCGGCAGCATGTGCGTGCGCACCTGCTTCAGCGCCACGTCCCGGGCCCGCCCGCCGGTCGCGCTCCCCGTGTGCACCACCACGCCCAGCGCGCCGATCTCCCGCCCGCGCCGCAGCGAGTGCCGCAGGGACTCCACCGACCGCTCCACGGTGGCCTCGGTGTGCGAGCCGAAGTTGATCAGGTACGGGGCGTGGACGTACGCCGGGATCGACTCCTCGGCACAGGCCGCGCGGAACGCCTCGTCCTGCCGCGGGTTCCCGGCGGGCGTGGCCCAGCCGCGCGGGTTGGCGACGAAGACCTGCACGGTCTCCGCCTTCAGGTCACGGGCGTAGGACAGCCCCACGGAGTGCAGGCCGCCGGCCACGGGGACATGGCCGCCGACGGGGTTGCGCGGGAGGGACGACTGAACGGGACTCACCCGTTCAGGGTGTCATGTCCGCCCCCGCGCCGGGACCACGGTCCCCGGTGTATGAACCCGGTCACCGGATGCTTATCGTCACCGTCGACCCCTTCGGCGCCTTGTCGTGGGCCGCCGGCGACTGCTTCTTCACGGTGTCGCCGAACAGCCCGAGCAGCCCGCGGTCCTCGTCCACCTCGAACCCGGCACCCTCCAGCGCCTTGTGGGCGTCGTCGACGCTGTCGCCGACCACGTCCGGCACCTCGACCATCTCCGGGCCCTTGGACAGCGTCAGCGTGACCGTGTCGCCCTCGGCGGCCCGGCTGCCGTCGCCCGGGCTCTGCTGCGCCACCTCGCCCTTGTCGTACTCGGAGTTGACCTGCTGCGCGGCGATCTTCACCTTCAGCCCGGCGTCGGCCAGGTCCTGCCGGGCGCTGTCCAGGTCCTCACCGGTGACGTCCGGCACGTCGACGGGGCGGCCCTTGCTGACGGTCAGCGCGATGGCCGAGTCCGCGTGCCGCCGGGTGCCCGCCGGCGGGGTCGTGCCGATCACTGAGCCCTTCGGGACGTCCTCGCTGAACTGCCGGGTGACCATGCCCGGCTCCAGCCCGTCCGCCTTCAGCCGTGCCCGCGCCTGGGCCAGCGGCCGGCCGGCCACGTCCGGCACGTTCACCATCTCCGGGCCGAGCGAGATCGTCAGCGTCACCGAGTCGTGGTCCCGGATCCGGGCGCCCGGCGCCGGATCACTGCCGATGACCGTGCCCCGCCCGACCGTGTCGTTGTACTCGCGCTTGACCCGCCCGGCCTCCAGCCCGGCCGCCTTCAGCCGTGCCCTCGCCTGTGCCTCGGTCTTCGACAGCAGCGGCGGCACCTTCGTGAACTGGCCGGAGTTGATGTACCAGACCCCGGCACCCAGGCCGAACACCAGCAGCACGGCGACGACGACCGCCGGCATCAGGCGCCGCGGCCTTCGGGCCGGCACGGGCGGGGCCTGGAGCCGGCTGGTGCGCTGGACGCCGTCGGCTGGCTCCTCCCCGCCCACGGGCAGTGGGCGGGACGAGGGTCCCCCCGCGCCGGCGAAGCCGAGCACGGGGGAGGTCAGCGAGCGCGGAATCACGCTCGTCCGGTCCTCGGCGTTGTCATGGTCCGCGGTCAGCGCCTGCGGCGGCAGCGCGTCCAGCTGTGCGTCGCTCAGCGCCTCGCGGGCCGCGCGCACCAGGGCGAGCAGCGCCACGGCGTCCTGCGGCCGGGCGTCCGCGGTGCGCGCGGCGGCCGCCGCGACCAGCTCGTCCAGCTCGTACGGCAGCCCCGGCACCAGCGCCGAGGGCGGCGGCACGTCCTCGTGGATGTGCTTGTAGAGCACCTGCGCGGGGGAGTCCCCGGAGTGCGGCTTCCCGCCCGTCAGCATCTCGTGGAGCACGACACCGCACGCGTACACGTCGACCCGCGGGTCGGCGGTGCCCTGCTCGATCTGCTCGGGCGCCAGGTACGACACGGTCCCGAGCACGGCACCCGTCGTACTGGTCACCGTGTCCACCGACCGCACCAGTCCGAAGTCGGCGACCTTGACCCGGCCGTCGTCCCCTATCAGCACGTTCTCGGGCTTCATGTCGCGGTGCACGAAACCGGCCCGGTGCGCGGCACCGAGCGCGGCCAGCACCGGCTCCAGGATGTCCAGCGCGGCCCGCGGCTGCAGCGCGCCGCGCTCCCGCAGCACGTCCCGCAAGGTGCACCCGGCGACGTACTCCATCGCCAGATACACGTACGACCCGTCGGTGCCCTGGTCGAAGACCTGGACGACGTTGGGGTGGGCGAGCCGGGCGACCGACTTCGCCTCCCGGATGAACCGCTCCACGAAGGAGCCGTCGGCCGCGAGCGTCGGGTGCATCACCTTCAGCGCGAGGACGCGGTCGAGGCGGGTGTCCAGGGCCCGGTAGACCGTGGCCATCCCGCCGACCGCGATCCGTGCGTCGACGCGATAGCGGCCGTCGAGCACCTGCCCGACGAGGGGGTCCTGAAGGGTCGTATCCACGCAGGGGAGTCTACGAGGGGCGGCCGACAGTGCCGCGCGTTGCGCCGTTCGAGGAGCGGAATGCAGCAGAGCTGTGACTCTCGTGCGATCTGTCTCTCATGTGATCAGAAGGCCGGGCGTTCGGGGTCCAGGTGGGCGAGGCCCTCCGTGGGGGAGGAGGCCTCGGCGAAGTGCCGTCGCGGGATCCGCCCCGCCAGCCGGGCCAGCCGGCCCGCCTCCACCGCGTGCCGCATCGCGGCGGCCATCATCTCGGGCTCCTGCGCGCGGGTGACGGCGGAGGCGAGCATCACCCCCGCACAGCCCAGCTCCATCGCCAGCGCCACGTCCGAGGCCGTGCCGGCTCCCGCGTCCAGGATCACCGGCACGCGCGCGTGCTCCACGATCAGCTGGAAGTTGTGCGGGTTGCGGATCCCGAGCCCCGACCCGATCGGCGAGCCCAGCGGCATCACGGCCGCACACCCGACGTCCTCCAGCTTCCGCGCGAGCACGGGATCGTCGTTGGTGTACGGCAGCACCGTGAACCCGTCGTCCACCAGCGTCTCGGCCGCCTCCAGCAGTTCCACCGGGTCCGGCAGCAGCGTCCGCTCGTCGGCGATGACCTCCAGCTTGATCAGGTCCGTGCCCAGCGCCTCCCGGGCCAGCCGGGCGGTCAGCACGGCCTCCCCGGCGGTGAAGCAGCCCGCCGTGTTCGGCAGCACCCGGATGCCCAGCCTCTGCAGCACCGACAGCACCGAGCCGTGCACGGACGGGTCGACCCGGCGCATCGCGACCGTGGTCAGCTCCGTACCGGAGGCGAGCAGCGCCCGCTCCAGCACCTCCAGGCTGGGCGCACCGCCCGTGCCCATGATCAGCCGGGACGAGAAGGTCGTACCCCCCAGCTCCAGGGAATCGTCGGCCATGGCTCAGCCTCCTTGCACGGCGGTGAGGACTTCGACGCGATCACCCTCCGCGAGCGCGGTGGACGCCCACCGCGCACGCGGGACCACGGTCTCGTTGACGGCCGCGGCCACCCCGGAGGGCGCCGGGGTCAGGGTCGTCACGAGCGCGTCGAGAGCGGTGCCCGGGGTGATCTCCCGGCGCTCCCCGTTGACGGAGATCGAGATGGTGACGGACATGCTCATGCGGACTGCTCCAGAAGTACGGCGCCGAAGCGCTGCGGCGTGAACGGACGGGCCTCCTCCGGCAGCGCACCGCCGGCCAGCACCTCCGCCATGACGTCCCCGGTGACGGGCGTGAGCAGCACCCCGTTGCGGTAGTGCCCGGTGGCCAGCAGCAGCCCGGCCAGGCCGGACGGACCCAGCAGCGGCGCGTTGTCGGGGGAGCCGGGGCGCAGCCCGGCCCGGGTCTCGGTGAGCGGCAGCTCGGTGATGCCCGGCACCAGCTCATGGGCGTCGCGCAGCAGCTCGTACACGCCGCCCGCGGTGACCGTCGTGTCCCAGCCCAGCTCCTCGCTGGTGGCGCCGACGACCAGCTCGCCGTTCTCCCGCGGCACCAGATAGACCTGGCTGCCGCGGACCACGGCCCGCACCGTCCGGCTCAGGAACGGCGCGAACCGGTTCGGCACCGTCAGCCGCAGCACCTGCCCCTTGACCGGCCGCACCGGCGGCAGCAGGGCCTCGGGCACACCCGCGAGCCGCCCGCTCATGCTGCCGGCCGCGAGCACCACCTGCCCGGCGCGCAGCTCGGTGCCGTCCGCCGTGGTCACCCCGGCGGCCCGGCCCGCCACCACGTCCAGCCGCTCGGCCCACGCCCGGTGGAACACCACTCCGGTCCGCTCGCACGCGGCCACCAGGGCCGCCGCCAGCCGGCGCGGGTCGATCTGGTGGTCGCCGTCGGCCCGCAGCCCACCGCGCACCCCGGGCGCCAGCATCGGCTCCAGCCGCCGGCACTCCCGTCCCGACAACCACTCGGAGTCGAGCCCGCAGCGCTGCTGCAGGGCGTGCAGTTCGCGCAGGTGGGCGCGGTCGTCGGCGTCGAGCGCGACCGCGAGGGTGCCGCTGCGGCGATAGCCGAGGTCGTGTCCGGTCAGCTCGGTCAGCTCGGCCGCGAAGTCCGGATAGCGGCGGGCGGACTCCAGGTTCAGGGCGAGCAGCCGCTCCTCGCCGTAGTGCAGTTCGGAGACCGGGGCCAGCATCCCCGCCGCGACCCGGGCGGCCCCGCCCCCGGGATCGGGGTCCACCACGGCCGTGGCGAGCCCGCGCTGCGCGGCGCGCCAGGCCGTGACCAGGCCGATGATTCCGCCCCCGATGACGAGGACGTCGGGCGTACGTGACGGCATGGGCGTCCAGCCCCTCCCTTCGCCGGCATGACCCGGATCAGGTTCGTACGGTCGGAGGCCGCCAGCCTCCCTCTCAGCCCGGTGCGTCCGGGCTCCCGCGAGTGCTTGTACGGTGGCCACCCTAGCTCGCCCCGCTCATCACCCGTAAGGGAGCCCCTCGCCGTGACCCGCTCGCTGGACGGACTGATCCTCGCCCCCGTGGCGGACCAAGCCCCAGGTCAGGTGGGTACCGGCACCCGGTTCGCGTACCACGAGAAGGACGGCGCGATCTGGGCCGAGTACGCGGGCGGCGACGTCGTACGCGGCCATCTGGTCGGCACGCGCGCGGGGGACCGGCTCGACTTCCGGTACGTGCAGCTGAGGACCGACGGCACGACGGCCTCCGGGCACTGCCTGTCGACGGTCGTCGAGCTGCCCGACGGTCGCGTGCGACTCGAGGAGGACTGGCAGTGGGAGTCGGGGCCCGGTAGCGGGACGAGCGTTGTGGAACAGGTCACCGAGCACGCCCCCTGACTGACTGTCCGTCACGTGTCTATGGTGATCGGGTGAGCGAGCAGACAGCGGAACAGGGCACGTCACAGGCGCGGCGCGCGGTCGTCGTCGGCGCGGGCATGGCCGGGGTGCAGACCGCGGTCGCCCTGCGGGAACAGGGCTTCACCGGCCCCGTCACCATCATCGGCGCCGAGCCGCACCAGCCGTACGACCGGCCGCCGCTGTCGAAGGCCGTCCTGCTCGGCAAGGCCGAGGACTCCGCCTTCGAGGTCGACTTCGAGTCGCTCGGCGTCGAGCTGCGGCTCGGCTGCGAGGTGCTGGGCGTACGCCCAGCCGCGCACGAGCTGGACACCGAGGCGGGACCGGTGCCGTACGACGTGCTGGTCCTCGCCACCGGCGCCGAACCCGTCACGCTGCCCGGCACCGAGGGCGTGCCCGGCGTGCATCTGCTGCGTACCCTGGACGACGCCGAGCGGCTGCGGCCGGTGCTCGCCCGGCAGCACGACGTCGTGGTCGTCGGCGCCGGCTGGATCGGCGCCGAGTTCGCCACCGCCGCGCGCGAGGCCGGCTGCGCGGTGACCGTCGTGGAGGCCACCGACCGGCCGCTCGCCGGCGCCCTGCCCGCCGAGGTCGCCGCCCCCATGGCCGCCTGGTACGCGGACGCCGGCGCCGATCTCCGCACCCACGCGCGTGTGGAACGCGTCGATCCCGGTGCGGTGGTGCTCGACGACGGCACCCGGCTGCCCGCGGGCGCGGTGGTCGTCGGCATCGGCGCCCGCCCCGCCACCGCCTGGCTGGCCGGCTCCGGCATCGCGCTGGGCGCGCACCACGAGGTCCTCGCCGACGATCACCTGCGCACCAGCGCGCCCGACGTGTACGCCGTCGGCGACTGCGCGTCCTTCCCCTCGGCCCGCTACGGCGAGCGGCTGCTCGTCCACCACTGGGACAACGCCCTGCAGGGACCGCGCACGGTCGCCGCGAACATCCTCGGCGAGACCCCGGCCGTCTACGACCCGGTGCCGTACTTCTGGTCCGAGCAGTTCGGCCGGTTCGTGCAGTACGCCGGCCACCACGCCGCGGCCGACCGGACGGTGTGGCGCGGCGACCCGTCCGGCCCCGCCTGGACGGTCTGCTGGCTCCGCGAGGACCGCCTGGTGGCCCTCCTGGCGGTGGGCCGCCCCCGCGACCTGGCCCAGGGCCGCCGCCTGATCGAATCGGCCCGCGGCATGGACCCGGAGGCGGTGGCGGATCCGGGCCGCCCCCTGAAGGAAGCAACGGCCACCTGATCGGCCTTCCCCGAAGGACAGCATCCCCAGGGGTGCTGGGAACTGTGCGACCAGCCACGACGGCGCAGCAGCCGGACGACGACCTGTCGCGGCGCCCGGCGCAGCGGATCGCGGCCGGACCGGCGGAGCGCCTACCCTTGGTCCCGTGACCGAGATTGACGCAAAGATCGATGCTCTCGTCCCCGCCTGGCTCACCCTCCCCGACATCGCCGAACAGCTCGGCGTCGAGGTGACGCGCGTGCGGCAGCTGGTCAAGGAGGGCCAGCTCATCGCCGTACGCCGAGGTGAGAACCGGGCGCTGCACGTCCCCGCCGCCTTCATCGACGGGGACAAGGTCGTCAAGGGCCTGTCCGGCACCCTGACGCTCCTGAGGGACGACGGCTTCACGGTCGAAGAGATGATCGAATGGCTCTTCACCCCCGACCCGACCCTGCCCGGCACGCCCGCGCAGGCCCTGAGCGAGAATCGCGGCACGGAGGTGAAGCGCCGGGCCCAGGCGCTCGCCGTCTGAGCCGATCCGCACCAGGGGTGGGGGGGGGGGGGGGGGGGGGGGGGGGGGGGGGGGGGGGGGCCGGGGGGGGGGGGGCCGCGCGGCGGGGGGGGGGGGGGCGGGGGGCGCGCGGC